>NZ_LZKQ01000131.1 GCF_001668675.1 Mycobacterium asiaticum
CCCCCCGCCCCCCCCCCCCCCCGCCCCCCCCCCCCCCCCCCCCCCCGCGCCGGGGCGCGCCCGCCCCCCGGGCCCCCCCCGCAACCTAACTGGGGCTCGATCTCCAAAACGGCGCGCACTGCGGCGCGGAGTTGCTCGCGGGCCGTGTCGCTGTGCAGGCGGTCGCGCCGCAGCAGGATCGCGGTCGGCAGATCGACGATGCACACGGTGATGGCGTCCACCGCAGCTGCGTCCTTGCGGTTCCACGCCCGCTGCGCGAGGCGGATCATCAGCTCGATCAACATCGACTCGAGTTTTCTGATCTCCGTATGAATGTCATCGGGTAGGCCGGGGTCGAGCAGCTCGTCGCGGGGGACCGTCAACAGCAGCCGGCACGAATCCGGATGCTGCTCGGCGAACGCCGCCGGGGTATCAGCGGCGGCCGCGACCGCTTCGATCGCCGCCGCCCGGCCCGGCGCTGCCAGCGCGGCATTGACCACCGCCGTCTGTGCCTCCAAAAACCGCCGGCCCGCGCGCAGCCAGGCCTGCGCGAGCAGGCCCGCTCGGGAACCGAAGCTGTGGTAAAGCGCGCCGTTGGACACTCCGACGGCCGCACTGATCGCACGGATGGTCACCGCGGCCGGGCCGGAGCTCACTGCCAGCGACTCCACGGCATCCAGCACCCGGTCGGTGTCGTGGATGCGGGGGCGGGGCACAGGCAGCAGAGTAACAGAGCAACTGCTCTAATACATAGACAGCCTGGCTCGGGTGCTGCTCAGGACGGGCTCAGGCGGCGGTGGCCGGCGGTACCTCGGCGGTGGCCGGCGCTACTTCGGCGGTTGCCGGCGCTACCTCGGCCGTCGCCGGGACTGCCTCGGCGGTGCCGATCACGCCCTGGGTACGGCGTTTCCGGCCCCGCGCGACGCCGGTAGCGGCCAGGGCCAGGCAGATCGCGGCGGGCACGATCAGGGCGTGCCCGCCGATGCGGGCCCCGGCCATCAGACCGGCGACCGCGCCGGTCAGGAACAGCAGCAGCGTCGCGCTGAGGATCGCCGCCTTCCATTTGTCGATGCCCTCTTGGCGGCTGCGGCCCAGCATCAATCCGAGGTCGGTGACCGTCCCGGTGAAGTGCGTGGTCCGGACCGGCATGCCGCGGAAACTCGAGGTCAGGCCGTTCTGCAGGCCCAGGGCCGACGCGGCCAGCAGCGCCTGCACCGCGGTCTCTTCGATGCCCGAGCCCAGGATCAGGGATTTGATGTCCGACTCTTCGATGCCAGCGGCCGCGAGCAGGAGCAGCGACGCTTGGATGGCCAGCACGGCGGCGTGCCGAGAGCCGATATGAACACGTTTGGAAGCAAGCAGCGCCCCGGCGATGGCCGCCCCGATCAGAAAGCCCAACAGAATGGCGAACAAGACATGGCTCTCGTAGCGCCAGGGGTGGGCCCGGTCCATGCCGATCTGGGTGGTGATGCCGGTGAGGTTCCCGACGGGGACCGCCATGATCAGGATCGCAACGGCGTTGACCCAGCCCGCGTTCAGCGACAGCAGCGAGCTGTAACCGAGCATGCGGCCCTGCGAGGACATGCCCCGCTTGGGTTCCGAACGCCGCAGCACCATGACCTCGTCTTCTCGCTTCCCCCGCTGAAACTTTCGGCAAGCCTAACAACAACATCACGAATTAAATTTCGGATTTTGGACTTCATAGAAGGCGCATATGCAGAGGCGGTCCACATATGAATCCACCCCGGGAACAAAGTGGCGGCCAGCGCCGTTAGGATGATCAGCAAGTTGAGTGAAGAACGCTCAAGTCTGGGTTGACAGCTATCGGTCGACCAGAGCAGTCTTGAGCGGGGTTCACTCAGCATAGTGCAGTAACAGAAGCTCTAGATATTCAGGAGGCATCACTATGGCTCGTGCGGTCGGCATCGACCTCGGGACCACCAACTCCGTCGTCGCAGTTCTGGAGGGTGGCGACCCCGTCGTCGTCGCCAACTCCGAGGGCTCGAGGACGACTCCATCCGTCGTGGCGTTCGCGCGCAACGGCGAAGTGCTCGTTGGCCAACCCGCCAAGAACCAGGCGGTGACGAACGTCGACCGCACCATCCGATCGGTGAAGCGCCACATGGGCAGCGACTGGTCGGTGGACATCGACGACAAGAAGTACACCGCCCCGGAGATCAGCGCCCGGGTCCTGCAGAAGCTCAAGCGGGACGCCGAGGCTTACCTGGGTGAGGACATCACCGATGCGGTGATCACCGTTCCCGCCTACTTCAACGACGCCCAGCGTCAGGCCACCAAGGACGCCGGCCAGATCGCCGGCCTCAACGTCCTTCGCATCGTCAACGAGCCGACCGCGGCCGCGTTGGCCTACGGCCTGGACAAGGGTGAGAAGGAACAGACCATCCTGGTCTTCGACCTCGGCGGCGGTACCTTCGACGTCTCGCTGCTCGAGATAGGTGAGGGCGTGGTCGAGGTGCGTGCCACCAGCGGTGACAACCACCTCGGTGGCGACGACTGGGACGAGCGCGTTGTGCAGTGGCTGGTCGATAAGTTCAAGGGCACCAGCGGCATTGACCTGACCAAGGACAAGATGGCCATGCAGCGGCTGCGCGAGGCGGCCGAGAAGGCCAAGATCGAGCTGTCCTCATCGGGTAGCACGTCGATCAACCTGCCCTACATCACCGTTGACGCGGACAAGAACCCCCTGTTCCTGGACGAGCAGCTCACGCGGGCCGAGTTCCAGAAGATCACGCAGGATCTGCTGGACCGCACCCGTCAGCCGTTCCAGTCGGTGATCAAGGACGCCGGAATCTCGGTGTCCGACATCGACCATGTCGTGCTGGTGGGTGGCTCGACCCGGATGCCCGCGGTGACCGACCTGGTCAAGGAACTCACCGGCGGCAAGGAGCCCAACAAGGGCGTCAACCCCGACGAGGTGGTGGCGGTCGGTGCCGCTCTGCAGGCCGGCGTCCTGAAAGGCGAGGTGAAAGACGTTCTGCTGCTTGACGTTACGCCGCTGAGCCTGGGTATCGAGACGAAGGGTGGCGTGATGACCAAGCTCATCGAGCGCAACACCACCATCCCGACCAAGCGGTCGGAGACCTTCACCACGGCCGACGACAACCAGCCGTCGGTGCAGATCCAGGTCTATCAGGGTGAGCGCGAGATCGCCTCGGCCAACAAGCTGCTCGGCAGCTTCGAACTGACCGGTATCGCTCCGGCCCCGCGTGGTGTCCCGCAGATCGAGGTCACCTTCGACATCGACGCCAACGGCATCGTGCACGTCACGGCCAAGGACAAGGGCACCGGCAAAGAGAACACGATCCGCATCCAGGAGGGCTCCGGCATCTCCAAGGAAGAGATCGACCGGATGATCAAGGAAGCCGAGGCGCACGCGGACGAAGACCGCAAGCGTCGCGAGGAAGCGGACGTCCGCAACCAGGCCGAGACGCTGGTCTACCAGACGGAGAAGTTCGTCAAAGAACAACGTGAGGCCGAGGGCGGTTCCAAGGTCCCCGAGGAAACGCTGAGCAAGGTGGAAGCCGCTGTGGCAGAAGCTAAGTCGGCGTTGGGCGGCCAGGACATCGGCGCGATCAAGTCGGCGATGGAGAAGCTGGGCCAGGAGTCGCAGGCGCTGGGACAGGCGATCTACGAGGCCGCTCAGGCTGAGGGCGCCGCCGCCGGCGGTCAGCCCGGTGGTGCCGGTTTCGACCAGGCCGGTTCGGCCGACGACGTCGTGGACGCGGAGGTGGTTGACGACGACCGGGAGTCCAAGTGACCAACGGGAATCAGCAACCAGAAGGCAACCAGCAGGAGCCGGTGACCGTCACCGACAAGCGGCGCATCGATCCCGAAACTGGTGAACCCCGTCAGGCCTCTCCCGGCGCTCCGGCGCCGGGAGAGCCGGCCGGGGCCGCGTCGTCGGACAAGGTCGCTGAGCTGACCGCCGACCTGCAGCGGGTCCAGGCGGATTTCGCCAACTACCGCAAGCGGGCCATGCGTGACCAGCAGGCGGCATCCGACCGGGCCAAGGCCACGGTGGTCAGCCAGTTGCTGGGCGTGCTCGACGATCTAGACCGGGCGCGCAAGCACGGCGACCTGGAGTCGGGGCCGATGAAGGCCGTGGCGGACAAGCTGACCAACACGTTGACCGGGCTGGGGCTCACCGCGTTCGGCGCCGAGGGCGAGGACTTCGACCCGGCGCTACACGAGGCCGTGCAGCACGAAGGTGACGGTGGGCCGGGATCCAAGCCGGTGATCGGAACCGTCATGCGGCAGGGTTACCAGCTTGGTGAGCAGGTCCTTCGGCACGCGATGGTCGGCGTCGTGGACACGGTCGCCGATGAGCAGGCGGCAACCGACGCCGCCGGTTCGTCGACCGAACACCCCGACACGAGCGATAACGCCGACGGCTCCGGTGATTAAGGCACAGAATCTACGAGAGGGTGAGGAGGTGACGCGACATGGCTCAGCGTGAATGGGTCGAGAAGGACTTCTATAAGGAGCTGGGCGTCTCCTCTGACGCCAGTGCCAAGGACATCAAGACCGCGTACCGCAAATTGGCGTCCGATCTGCATCCGGACAAGAACCCCAGCGGAGCCGAACGATTCAAAGCGGTTTCCGAGGCCTACAGCGTCCTGTCCGATGAGGCCAAGCGCAAGGAGTACGACGAGACCCGCCGGCTGTTCGCCGGCGGGGGCTTCGGTGGCGGCCGGCGGTTCAACGCGGGCGGCTTCGGTGGCTTCGCCGGTGGCGGTGACGGTGCCGAGTTCAATCTGAACGACCTGTTCGACGCCGCCGGACGATCCGGCGGCGCCAACATCGGCGACCTGTTCGGCGGCTTGTTCGGCCGCGGGAGCACCACTCGTCCGACCCGGCCCCGCCGCGGCAACGACCTCGAGACTGAGACCGAACTAGATTTCATCGAGGCCGCCAAGGGCGTCGCGATGCCCCTGCGGCTGACCAGCCCGGCACCGTGCACCAACTGCCACGGCAGCGGTGCGCGTCCCGGCACCAGCCCGAAGGTATGTCCGAACTGCAATGGCGCCGGCGTCATCAGCCGCAATCAGGGCGCGTTCGGTTTCTCCGAGCCTTGCACCGAATGCCGGGGCAGCGGCTCGATCATCGAGCACCCGTGTGAGGAGTGCGGCGGCAACGGCGCGATCACCCGGACCCGCACCATCAACGTGCGGATTCCCCCGGGTGTGGAGGACGGGCAGCGGATCAGGCTGGCCGGGCAGGGTGAGGCCGGATTGCGTGGCGCCCCGTCGGGTGATCTGTATGTGACCGTGCACGTGCGTCCGGACAAGGTGTTCGGCCGCGACGGTGACGACCTCACCGTGACGGTACCGGTCAGCTTCACTGAATTGGCATTGGGCTCAACGCTTTCGGTGCCCACTCTGGACGGCAAGGTGGGCGTGCGAGTGCCGAAGGGCACCGCGGACGGCCGGATCTTGCGGGTGCGCGGACGCGGGGTGCCCAAGCGCAGTGGTGGTAGCGGCGACCTACTCGTCACCGTCAAGGTGGCGGTGCCGCCGAACCTGGAGGGTGCCGCCCAGGAGGCGCTGGAAGCCTACGCGGCGGCCGAGCGGGCCAGCGGGTTCGACCCGCGAGCGGGATGGGCAGGGAATCGCTGATGGCTATGCACTCGAAGAAGAAAGAGGAGTCGCGGACGTTCCTGATCTCGGTGGCCGCCGAGCTGGCCGGCATGCATGCGCAGACGTTGCGCACCTACGACCGGCTCGGCTTGGTCAGTCCGCAGCGCACACCCGGTGGTGGCCGGCGCTACTCCGAGCACGATGTGGACCTGCTGCGCGAGGTGCAGCGTCTCTCCCAGGATGAGGGCGTCAACCTCGCCGGCATCAAGCGCATCATCGAGCTGACCAATCAGGTTGAGGCGTTGCAGTCCCGGCTCAAGGAGATGGCAGAAGAGATTGCGGTGCTGCGTGCCAACCAGCGCCGTGAGATCGCGGTGGTGCCCAAGAGCCGGGCGCTGGTCGTGTGGCAGCCACGCAACGCGCGTTAGACCCGCGCAACCCGCGTCAGACGCGGATCGAGAACTGTGCGACGGCAGGCTCTCCCGGCTGCGCTGACCGGAAGCCGCCGCGCCGCAACGCATCGGTAGCGGCGGCCATCGGCTCGAAGCACACCAAATCCTCGCCGGGCGGTGCGAAGATCTGCGCGGCGCTGTAGCCGCGTTCGAAATGCACTTCCAGCCGGCGGTCGCCGGCGGACAGGGCGAACACCGCGCCCTGGTCCACCTGGTCGTATGCGTCATCAAAGCTTTTGTCGCCCAATGCTTCCCGGGTGGCCGGCCACGGGCTCGTCGCACCGGTCGGCAGACCCGTGTCGTCGAGCGCCAGGTGCCGCAGCGGCGGCGTCTCGATGATCCACTCGTCGCGGACCACACCCGGCAACTGCAGATAGGGATGAAAGCCGAAGCACAACGGCGCGGCCCGATCGCCGGTGGGGGTCACCGTGGTTCGCACCGTCAGTGTCCGGTTGGCCAATTGCACGGTGACGTGCAGGATGTGCGGATACGGGAAGCCGGCCAGCAGTCGCGGGTCGGCGCCGAAGTCCACCTCGGCGCTCAATTCGTTGGCCGACTCGTCGGTCACCCGCCAGTTGGGATAGGCGGCCAGGGTGCCGTGGATTGGCAATCCATTCGGGTCGGCGCGCACCCTATTCTCGCCCGGTGTCACCGTGACGGTGACGTTTTCGGCGGTATAGGTGTTGTCTCCCAGGCGATTTGCCCACGGGTACAGGATGGGGATGCCCATGGTCTTGCCGGCCGAGAGGTAGGCGTCCAGTCCGCGACGCTGACCGAGCAGCTCCACGCCGTCGTCGCTGAGCGACGTGCCGATCATGCCCGCGTCGGGCACGAATTGCGCCGTCACCGAGGACGCGGGGTCGCGCAGCGTGACGACGTGCACGGGCCCAGCCTAACGTGACAGCGGGTCGTGCTGAATGCGTTCGGGCGGCGCGCCTTTGGCCACCAGCGCCGCCTTGGTCGCGCGGATCATGTCTGGCCCCCCGGCGATCAGGATCTGCCGGTCGCCCCAGCCGCCGTAACGGGTCACCACCTCGAGGAGTCGGCCGGTCTGGCGCACGTGCAGCCCGCGCGGTGGCGACGGGTCGGGATACTCGGCGGCCCAGGGCGGATCGCCGTTGTACTCCGAGACCGGCGTCACCGACAGCCAAGGATTGTGCGCGGCGACCTGCCACAGCGTGCGCAGGTCATACAGTTCGCAGCGGTAGCGCGCGCCGAAGAACAGGTGCACCCGCGGGTTCTCGGCGAACCGGCTCAGGTCCATGATCAGCGCGCGCAGCGGGGCCAGTCCGGTGCTTCCGGCGACCATCAGCACGTCGCTGCCGTCGCGGTCGACCCGCAGCCCACCGTGTGGACCGGACAGCCGCCATCGATCACCCGGCCGGGTCTCGCCGACGATCGCGTTGCTGACCAGCCCGCCGGGCACCACCCGCACATGGAACTCGATTCCCCCGCCGGGGTCGGCGGGGATGGCGGGGCTGAGGTATCGCCAGCGACGCGGGCACTGCGGGATCTGCACGTTGACGTATTGACCCGGGTGATAGTGCAGCGGCCGATCCAGATGCAGCCGGATGACCGCGAGATCCCGTGACACTCGCGAGTGTTCGATGACGGTGCCGTCCCACCACGCCGGTTCGTCCTCGGAGTCCGCGGCGCCGCTCATCACCCCGGCGAACAAGTTGAGCGACTGGTCGGCGGCTTGTTGCACGGGACCGGTCCACGCGCCGCCTAGATGGGAGCGCAGCGTCGAGTAGAGCGCGCCGCGCAGTGTCTGATAGTGGCCGGGCGCCACGCCGTACTTGCGGTGGTCGCGGCCGAGCTGGGCGAGGAAGGCCACGGGGGCGTCGGCGCGCTGGGCGACCAATTCGCCGTAGAGCCAATGCATCGCATGTGCGAAAGCGGCCCGCTGGCTGCCCATCTCGGGCGGAAACAGGTCGCGCACCGACGTGTCGAGGGCAAACCAGTGTGTGTAGAAGCGGCGGACGAGTTCGTTGGAGCCGGTGGCGGGGTCGGGGGCAAAGGCGTCCCGCAACACCTGTAGTGCTTCTCGGTCCTCTAGGCCCACGTACGCCGATTCTAGGGGTGCTGCCAACCGGCGCGAGCAGACGCGGAAGCCCCTTTTTGCGCGGTGTGTCGGGGACTTTTACGTCTGTTCGCGAATTCGCTAGACTTGAGCGGAACAGACTCAACCTTGACTGCGTTGTACTACGCGACAAGCATTTTTCTAGACGTACCCCGAACGGAGGTGTCGTGGACTCTTTCAACCCGACCACCAAGACGCAGGCGGCCCTGACGTCGGCGCTACAGGCTGCCTCGGCGGCCGGTAACCCCGAGATCAGGCCCGCTCACCTGCTGTTGGCGCTGCTGACGCAGAACGACGGGATCGCTGCACCGCTGCTGGAGGCTGTCGGTGTCGAGCCCGCCACCGTTCGCGCCGAGGCGCAGCGCCTGCTGGACCGCTTGCCGCAGATCAGCGGTTCCAGCTCACAACCCCAACTGTCCCGCGAAGCGCTGGCGGCCATCACGACCGCGCAGCAGCTGGCCACCGAGATGGACGACGAGTACGTCTCCACCGAGCACCTGATGGTCGGGTTGGCCACCGGCGACTCCGACGTCGCCAAGCTGCTGAGCGGGCACGGAGCCTCGCCGCAGGCGTTGCGGGAGGCGTTCGTCAAGGTGCGCGGCAGCGCGCGTGTGACCAGCGCCGACCCCGAAGCCACCTACCAAGCGCTGGAGAAGTACTCCACCGACCTGACCGCCCGCGCCCGCGACGGCAAACTCGACCCGGTGATCGGCCGGGACAACGAGATTCGCCGCGTGGTGCAGGTGCTGTCCCGTCGTACCAAGAACAATCCGGTATTGATCGGTGAACCCGGCGTCGGCAAGACCGCCATCGTCGAGGGCCTGGCGCAGCGCATCGTGGCCGGGGACGTGCCCGAGAGCCTGCGCGACAAGACCGTCGTCGCCCTGGACCTCGGATCCATGGTGGCCGGCGCGAAGTACCGCGGTGAGTTCGAGGAACGACTCAAGGCCGTGCTCGACGACATCAAGAACTCGGCGGGCCAGATCATCACGTTCATCGATGAGTTGCACACCATCGTGGGCGCCGGCGCGACCGGCGAGGGCGCGATGGACGCCGGCAACATGATCAAGCCGATGCTGGCCCGCGGCGAGCTTCGCCTGGTCGGCGCCACCACGCTCGACGAGTACCGCAAGTACATCGAGAAGGACGCGGCGCTGGAGCGTCGCTTCCAGCAGGTGTTCGTCGGTGAACCGTCGGTGGAGGACACCGTTGGCATCCTGCGCGGACTCAAGGACCGCTACGAAGTGCACCACGGTGTCCGGATCACCGACTCCGCGCTGGTCGCCGCGGCCACGCTGTCCGACCGGTACATCACCGCGCGCTTCCTGCCGGACAAGGCCATCGACCTGGTCGACGAGGCCGCCAGCCGGCTGAAGATGGAGATCGACTCCCGCCCCGTCGAGATCGACGAGGTCGAGCGGCTGGTGCGCCGCCTCGAGATCGAGGAGATGGCCCTGGCCAAAGAAGAGGACGCGGCCTCCAAGGAACGCTTGGAGAAGCTGCGCGCCGAATTGGCTGACCAGAAGGAGAAGCTGGCCGAACTGACCACGCGCTGGCAGAACGAGAAGAACGCCATCGACATCGTGCGCGAGCTCAAGGAACAGCTCGAGGTGCTGCGTGGGGAGTCCGACCGGGCTGAACGCGACGGCGACCTGGCCAAGGCCGCCGAACTGCGCTACGGCCGCATCCCGGAAGTCGAGAAGAAACTCGACGCCGCGCTCCCCCAGGCCGAGGCCCGCGAGAACGTGATGCTCAAGGAAGAGGTCGGCCCCGACGACATCGCCGACGTGGTGTCGGCCTGGACCGGCATCCCCGCCGGCCGGCTGCTGGAAGGCGAGACCGCCAAGCTGCTGCGCATGGAGGACGAGCTGGGCAAGCGCGTCATCGGGCAGAAGAAGGCGGTGACCGCGGTGTCCGATGCCGTGCGGCGCGCGCGGGCCGGGGTGGCCGACCCCAACCGGCCGACGGGTTCGTTCATGTTCCTCGGTCCCACCGGCGTGGGTAAGACGGAGTTGGCGAAGGCGTTGGCGGACTTCCTGTTCGACGACGAGCGCGCCATGGTCCGGATCGACATGAGCGAGTACGGCGAGAAGCACTCGGTGGCCAGGCTCGTCGGTGCCCCGCCCGGTTACATCGGTTACGACCAGGGCGGCCAGCTCACCGAGGCGGTGCGGCGCAGGCCGTACACGGTGATCCTGTTCGACGAGATCGAGAAGGCGCACCCGGACGTGTTCGACGTGCTGCTGCAGGTGCTCGACGAGGGCCGGCTGACCGATGGCCAGGGGCGCACGGTCGACTTCCGTAACACCATCCTGATCCTGACGTCCAACCTCGGGTCGGGCGGCGACGAGGACATGGTGATGGCGGCGGTGCGCGCGGCGTTCAAACCGGAGTTCATCAACCGGCTCGACGACGTGATCATCTTCGCCGGCCTCGAACCCGGCGAGTTGGTGCAGATCGTCGACATCCAGCTGGCTCAGCTGCAGAAGCGGCTCGCGCAGCGTCGCCTCACGCTCGAGGTGTCGCTGCCCGCCAAGCAGTGGCTGGCCCAGCGCGGGTTCGACCCGATCTACGGTGCTCGTCCGCTGCGCCGGTTGGTGCAGCAGGCGATCGGCGACCAGCTGGCCAAGATGCTGCTGGCCGGTGACGTGCACGACGGCGACATTGTGCCGGTCAATGTCAGCGCCGACGGCGACTCGTTGGTGCTCGGCTAACCCTCGCGAAAAGACGCAAAAGCGCCCCAAAACAACCGTTTTGGGGCGCTTTTGCGTCTGCTCGCCACCTAACCGAGCTCGAATTCCCGGGTTTGGGCGCCGGCGTCGATGATGGCCTGGAGCCGTTCGCGGGCCACCGGCTGGGCGAGCGCCTCGCGGAACAGCTG
The DNA here is from genome assembly GCF_001668675.1 of Mycobacterium asiaticum. Lineage (GTDB taxonomy): Bacteria > Actinomycetota > Actinomycetes > Mycobacteriales > Mycobacteriaceae > Mycobacterium > Mycobacterium asiaticum_D. The sequence continues at coordinate 10,993 of NZ_LZKQ01000131.1, forward strand.
ATCCTCGATGCGCAGGCCCGTCGGCAAATCGTTGGACAAAGCGGAGTCGACCGCGCGCTTGGCCGCCGCGATGGCGCTGTGTGGGGCCGAAGCGATGCGCGCGGCCAGCTTGTCGACGAACCTCCGCAACTCATCGGGCGGCAGCGCGCGGTCGACGTACCCCCAGGCTTCGGCGGTGGCAGCATCGACATCCCGGCAGCCCAGAATCACCTCCAAAGCCCGGCCGCGTCCGACCAGCCGCGGCAGCCGCTGGGTGCCGCCCCCGCCGGGGATGATTCCCATCGCCACCTCGGGCTGGCCGAAGACCGCCTTCCCCAGAGCCGCGTATCGCATGTCGAACGCCATCGCCCACTCGCTGCCACCGCCCCGGCAAATCCCTTCGATGACCGCGATCGTCGCCTTCGGCAGTGCCCGGAACTCCTCCATCACGGCGTGGAAGTAGCTGAGCTCGTCGTGCAGCCCGGTGTCGTCGGTGGGCAGGTCGAGGATCATGCCGACGTCCGCGTGCGCAATGAAGAATTCCGGGTCCGCCGAGTCGACGACCAGCACGCGCACGTCGTCGTCGGCCGCCACCTCCCGGGTAAGGCGCACGATCTCGCCCGCGAGGGGTAGATCGAGCAAGTTGAGGGGCGGATTGTCGATCGTCGCGCGGCAGATACCGCCGCTGGCCGAGACGCGCATCAGTCGGTAGCCGGCGTAACTCATGACCGAAAACCCTACGCGGACGTTCGTGCGGGTATTCGGTCCTGTGATTCGGTTGTGACCTGCTCGGATTCTTCGTTCGGTACCGACTACAGATACTCTGTTGGGGATGGTCCCGCTCTGGTTCACGCTCTCCGCACTGTGCTTCGTCGGTGCGGCGGTGTTGCTGTACGTCGACATCGATCGGCGGCGCGGGCGTAGCAGGCGCCGCAGGTCCTGGGCCAGGTCGCACGGCTTCGATTACGAGCGCGAATCGACCGACATCCTGCACCGCTGGAAGCGCGGCGTGATGTCCACCGTTGGGGATGTCCCGGCCCATAATGTCGTGCTGGGCCAGATCCGCGGCGAGGCCGTGTACATCTTCGACCTGGAGGAAGTGGCCACGGTGATCGCCCTGCACCGCAAGGTCGGCACCAACGTGGTGGTGGACTTGCGACTCAAGGGCCTCAAAGAGCCGCGGGAAAGCGACATCTGGCTGCTGGGGGCGATCGGGCCCCGCATGGTGTACTCCACCAACCTCGACGCGGCCCGCCGGGCCTGCGACCGGCGGATGGTCACCTTCGCGCACACCGCCCCGGACTGTGCCGAGATCATGTGGAACGAGCAGAACTGGACGCTGGTCGCGATGCCGATCGCCAGCACCCGGGCGCAATGGGACGAGGGTCTGCGTACGGTGCGCCAGTTCAACGATCTGCTGCGGGTATTGCCGCCGCTGCCGGCGGAGACCCCGGAGGACGAGGGTGAGGGCGAGGGCCGACGCAGTGCTGCCCCGGGTCGTCCGTTGGCCTCGGCCGCACGTGCGGAGTTGCCGCAGCGCCGCACTCAAGCCGACCCGGCCGCCGGAGTCATGCCCGATCCCGCCCGCCGTGCCGCCGAGCCGATCCGCCGGGAGCCGCGGGCTGGCCGCAACGGCCATCAGGCCAGCAACTACCAGCACTGAGAGCACATGCCCCGACCCGTTGCGCTGATCACTGGGCCGACGTCCGGCATTGGTGCTGGATATGCACGTCGTTATGCCCGCGACGGCTACGACCTCGTTCTGGTCGCCCGTGACGTCGGGCGGCTCGAGCAGCTGGCCGGTGAACTGCAGTCCGAGGCCGGCAACATCGAGCTGTTGCCCGCGGACCTGGCCGACCCCGCCGGCCGTGACAAGGTGTCGGAGCGGCTCGCCGACGGGGTGCGGGTCCTGGTCAACAACGCCGGCTTCGGCACCTCCGGCGACTTCTGGGAAGCCGACCCCGCGCAGCTGCAGAAGCAGCTCGACGTCAACGTCACCGCCGTCATGCATCTGACCCGTGCCGCGCTGCCGGCCATGCTCGATGCCCGCGCGGGCACCGTCATCAACATCGCCAGTGTCGCCGGCCTGCTGCCCGGCCGCGGGTCGACTTATTCGGCGTCCAAGGCGTGGGTCATCTCGTTCAGCGAGGGGCTGGCCAACGGGTTGCAGAGCACCGGAGTCGGCGTACACGCGGTGTGCCCCGGATACGTCCGCACCGAGTTCCACAGCCGCGCCGGACTTGACATGGCCCAGGTGCCGTCGTTCATGTGGCTGGAAGTGGACGACGTGGTCAGCGAGAGCCTGGCCGATATCGCGCACGGCAAGGTGATCAGCATCCCGAGCGCGCAGTACAAGTTCCTCGTCGCCACGGGCCGGGCGATGCCGCGCCGGCTGACCCGGCTGGCCACCAAGCGATTCGGCAGCGGTCGTGGCCGAACCTGATCAGCAGGCCCGCACCGAGTTGGCCGAGCTGGTGCGGCGGCTTTCCGTGGTGCATGGGCGGGTCACGCTGTCGTCGGGCAAGGAGGCCGACTACTACGTCGACCTGCGCCGAGCCACCCTGCACCATCGGGCCTCGGCCCTGATCGGTCGGCTGATGCGGGAGATCACCGCCGACTGGGATTACGCGCTCGTCGGCGGGCTGACGCTGGGCGCGGACCCGGTGGCCACCGCGGTCATGCACGCGCCCGGCCGGCCGATCGACGCCTTCGTCGTCCGCAAATCGGTGAAAACCCATGGGCTGCAACGGCTTATCGAAGGTTCCGATGTTGCCGGTCAGCGGGTGCTGGTGGTCGAGGACACCAGCACCACCGGTGGTTCCGCGCTGACGGCGGTGCGCGCCGTGCGCGACGCCGGGGGCGAGGTCATCGGCGTGGCCACCGTTGTGGACCGGGCCACCGGCGCCGCCCAGGCAATCGAAGCCGAGGGTGTTCCGTACCGCAGCGTGCTGGGCCTGGCCGATCTGGGGTTGGGCTAGGTCGCCGACGGTGCGATCCCTCGTTGCGCTCGTCCTGGCTCTCGCCTGCCTGGTGGGCTGCTCGGGCTCCAACGGCCCCGCCCGCATTTTCGGCGCGTCCACCGCGCGGGTCGGCGAATCCCAGGCGGTGCTCGGCTGGAACATCTCGGTGACGAACTTCCGGTGGTCCGAAGACTACGTGCTGGTCGACGTCGACGCTGCCCCGACTGATCCGGCCAAGCCGCACGCCAAGCCCGAGGACATCCGGTTCGGGCTGTACGGCGCGCTGTCACACCCGATGGAGTTCAACGGGCTGAACAGTTGCAACGACGCGGTGACCAAGACCCCGGAAGTGCGTACGCCGCTGACCGCACCGCCCAACCGGCTGACCGGCACGGTGTGTCTGGGCCCGCTCAAGGAGCGTAGCGTGGTGCGGGGCATCTACGCGTACTCGCCCAACGAGCGGATCCCCGACACCGCGGCCGCCTACGCGGCGGCCTTCCCAGTGGGCCTGTTGCCGACCAACGTCAACGACACCGGCCTGGTGGTGAAGAGCACCAGTGTGTCGGCCTGGCGCGCCGACGGCATGCCGATCACCAATGCCCAGTTGGGCGATCCGGCGGCCTTCAACGGCAACGGCTACATGCTGCTGGCCTTGGAGGCCGGCGCGGTGGGGGCGCGTTATCGCGAGGACTCCGCCCGCCGGGGCGGGCCCATGATGTTGCTGGCCGCACCGACGCTGCCCGGGCGCGGGCTCAACCCGGCGTGCGCGGCCTACGGCGCCTCGGTGCTGATCCTGCCCGACGAATCGCGGGACTCCGTGCAGGTCAACGCGTCGCTGTGCACACAGGGCGAGGTCAATCAAGCGGTGCTGTACGCGACGATCGCGATCGTCGGGACCCACGCCGCGGTCTGGCTCTCCCGGTGAGCGAACCCGGGCCCACCGAATGGGGTGCCCCGGTCGCGGGTGTCGGGCCCTGGCCCGGTGACCCGCCCGACGATCCGCGCTATGACCCGAATCTGCTGCGGGACGGGGATACTCGTAACGTCGTCGACGCCTACCGGTACTGGACCCGCGACGCGATCGTGGCCGACATCGACCGGCGCCGGCACCCGCTGCACATCGCGATCGAGAACTTCGGGCACGACGCCAACATCGGCTCGGTGGTGCGCACCGCCAACGCCTTCGCGGTGGACACCGTCCATATCGTCGGCCGGCGCCGGTGGAATCGCCGCGGTGCCATGGTCACCGACCGCTATCAACGACTGCGGCACCACGACAGCGCCGCCGAGCTGATGGACTTCGCCGCCGCCGCTGGACTGACGGTGGTCGCGGTCGACAACGTCCCCGGTGCCGTTCGGCTGGAACAGGTTTCGTTGCCACGCAACTGCCTGCTGGTGTTCGGGCAGGAGGGACCCGGCATCACCGATGACACCCGCACGGGCGCGGCGATCACGGTGTCAATCGCCCAGTTCGGATCGACGCGCAGCATCAACGCCGGTGTGGCAGCGGGGATTGCGATGCACGCCTGGATTCGGCAGCACGCCGATCTGGACCAGGCCTGGTGACGGCTAGCTCCACAACGTGACGTGAATCTTGGGCCGAAACCGGGTCACCCCAACGCCACTGCCCCGGATCATCGCCTGAATGCACCTGGGTGTGGTGATGAAACGGACCAGCTCCGATACCGCGGGCTGCCGTGCCGAGGGCGCCAGCGTCGCCGCGCACCACTCGCCGGACTTGTCCAGTCCCGGCCCGACGACATGCGACAACCGACCCGCGGCAAGGTCTTTGGCGACGGCGAAGCCGATGGTCAGGGTCGCGCCGCCGACGCGCTGCACCTCCTCCAAGGCTGCGGCGTCGCTCTGGAATATCCGTTGCTGTGACTCCGGAATCGCCAAATCGCGCAGCATGTTTGCGATCTCGCCGTCCACACTGCCGGCCGACGGTCCCAGCATCCATTGCTGGCTGCGGATCAGCGCAGGCGTCGGACTACCCGTCGCCAGTGGGCTGTTCGGCGCGACCACGGTGATCAGCTGGTACTTCAGGAATGGGCGCACAAAGATCGATCCGTCTGAGCCAAAGGAACTTTCACTGGCCGGCCCGATCGCGATGTCGACCGCACGCGAACAGATCAGGTCGCGGAATTGGCTGGTCGGGTGAACGCTCAACTCCACCGAAAGGTCGTCGGCCCGGGAGGAGAAGAGTTCGATCAGTCCCGGCGCCGCGTGTTCGGCGAAGGTGCTCGACGCTGCGATGCGCAACAGCCGGCGGCCGTGGGCGGCCTCGGTGACCTCGATGGCCGTTTGCTGTTGCAGGCCCAGGATTTCCACCGCCCGGCTCGCCAGCCGCAACCCGCCCGGCGTGAACGCCAGCCCGGCGCCGGTCCGGGTGAACAACGGATCGTCCAGTTCCTTGCGCAGCGCGGCGACGTGCATCGAGATGCCGGCATCGGAGACGCCCAATTCCGCGGCGGCCGCTCTTACCGAGCCCAGACGTACCACGGCCGCGTAGGCCCGAAGCTGAGCCGGGGTCATGGGGCCAGCCTACTTTCAGCCACGGTGTGCCGAGGCATACCGTTACACACGTGCGTGATGTGCTCGGCGAGTTGATGTCGATCTGGCGCGCCGGCGAGACCGCCGGACTCGGCACCGTGGTCCGCACGATGCATTCGGCGCCACGGCCGCCCGGCGCCGTCATGGTGGTGGCGCCGGACGGTTCGGTGAGCGGCTCGGTCTCCGGTGGCTGCGTGGAGGGCGCCGTGTATGAGCTCGCCACCGACGTGGTACGGACCGGCGTGCCGCGCCTGGAGCGTTACGGCGTCAGTGACGGCCCCGAACTCGACGGGAGTTTCGAGGTGGGTCTCACCTGTGGCGGCATCATCGACGTCTTCGTCGAGGCCGTGTCGCAAGACACTTACCCCGAACTCGCCTCGGTGGCCGAGGACATCGCCGCGCATCGGCCGGTAGCCGTCGCCACCGTGATCGCTCATCGCGACGCCGGCCGGGTCGGACGCCGACTGGTTGTGCGCGCGGACAGTCATGCCGGCACGTTGGGTTCGGCGCGCGCCGACGCGGCGGTGGTCGACGATGCCCGGGGGCTGCTGGCGCTGGGCCGCAGCGAAATCCTGGATTATGGGCCCGACGGGCAGCGCCGCGGCGAGGGCATGGAGGTCTTCGTGTCCAGCTACGCGCCGCGCGCCCGGATGCTGGTGTTCGGCGCCATCGATTTCGCCGCCGCGCTGGCTCGACAGGGATCCTTCCTCGGCTACCGCGTCACCGTCTGCGACGCCCGGGCGGTGTTTGCCACGCCGGCGCGCTTCCCGACCGCCGACGAGGTGGTCGTCGACTGGCCGCACCGCTATCTCGCCGCGCAGGCGAGCGCGGGTGCCGTCGACCGGCGCACCGCGGTCTGCGTGCTCACCCACGACCCCAAGTTCGACGTGCCCCTGTTGGAAGTCGCGCTGCGGCTCGATCTCGGCTACATCGGCGCCATGGGATCCCGCCGAACACACCTCGACCGGCTGGACCGCCTGCGGGCGGCGGGCCTGACCGACGTCGAGCTGGCCCGGCTGTCGAGTCCGATCGGGCTCGATTTGGGCGCGCGGACTCCGGAGGAGACGGCGGTGTCGATCGCCGCCGACATCATTGCGCGGCGGTGGGGCGGCGGGGGCCGACCGCTGGCCGAGGTCACCGGCCGCATCCACCGTGACAGGCAAGTCAGCCCTTAGTTAAAGGATCGCTTAACTCGTCATTGACGAGGCTGGGGCGGAGGCTGACACTTTCGGCATGCAAGTACCTGGCCCCTTCGAATACGAGCGTGCCACCAGCGTGGACCACGCCATCGGACTACTGGACCGGTTGGGAGAGGGGGCGCGCGTCGTCGCCGGCGGACACAGCCTGCTGCCGATGATGAAGCTGCGCATCGCAAACCCCGAATACCTGGTCGACATCAATGACCTGGCGCCCGAACTGGGGTATGTGATCACCGACCCGACGTTGGTGCGCATCGGCGCGATGACCCGTCACCGGGAGATCCTCGAGTCCGAGACGCTGGCGGCGGTGTGCCCGATCTTCCGCGACGCCGAACGGGTGATCGCCGACCCGGTGGTGCGCAACCGCGGCACCTTGGGCGGGTCGCTGTGCCAGGCCGATCCCGCCGAGGACCTGTCTACCGTGTGCGAAGTGCTGGATGCGACCTGCCTGGTGCGCGGGCCGTCCGGGGAACGGGAGATTCCGATCGACGACTTCCTGGTCGGGCCTTATGAAACGGCCACCGCCCCCAACGAGATCCTGATTGAAGCGCGGATCCCGCTGCGGCACAACACCTCCAGTGCGTATGCCAAAGTGGAGCGTCGGGTGGGTGACTGGGCCGTCGCTGCGGCCGGAGCATGCGTCACGCTCGACGGAGACTCGATCGTCGCCGTCCGGGTCGGGTTGACGGCGGTCAACGCCGACCGGGACGGCTTGGCCGAGCTGTCCGCCTCGATCGCCGGCCGGCCGGCCACCGAGGAGACCTTTGCCGAGGCCGGCCGGCTGGCCGGGCAAGCCTGCGAGCCGGTGTCCGACATCCGTGGCACGGCCGAGTACAAACGGCACCTCGCCTCGGAACTGACCATCCGAACCATGCGCACGTCCGTCGAGCGGGTGCGCAACATTCCTGCGCCGGAGGGGAACTGATCATGCAGGTAACCATGACCGTCAACGGCGAACCCGTCACCGCCGACGTCGAGCCTCGGATGCTGCTGGTGCACTTCCTGCGGGATCAGTTGCGGCTCACCGGCACCCACTGGGGTTGTGACACCAGCAACTGCGGAACCTGCGTCGTCGACGTCGACGGCGTCCCGGTGAAGTCCTGCACCATGCTTGCGGTGATGGCGTCCGGGCACAGCGTGCGGACCGTCGAGGGACTGGCCGGGCCGGACGGATCGCTCGACCCCGTGCAGGAAGGCTTCATGCGCTGCCACGGCCTGCAATGTGGTTTCTGTACACCGGGAATGATGATCACCGCCCGCGCCCTGCTCGACCGCGACCCCGACCCCGATGAGGAGACCATCCGGGAAGCGATCTCCGGGCAGATCTGCCGCTGCACCGGCTACACGACCATCGTGCGTTCCATTCAGTGGGCCGCAAAGAACTCTCAAGCGGAGGCCCCGACGTCATGACCACCTTCAAAGACGAGGCGTCCCGTCCTCCGTCACCGGAAGACACCGCGGACAACGACCAGAAGCCCTGCGGCTACGGGCGGATGCTGCGCAAGGAGGACCCACGATTCATCCGGGGCCGCGGCCGTTACGTCGACGACATCGCGCTGCCGGGCATGCTGCACCTGGCGATCCTGCGTTCGCCCTACGCGCACGCGAACATCGTCAGCGTCGATGTGACGGCGGCGCAAGCGCATCCGAAGGTCAAGCTGGTGGTGACCGGCGCCGCGCTGGCCGAGAAGGGCTTGGCCTGGATGCCGACGCTGTCCAACGACGTGCAGGCCGTGCTGGCTACGGACAAGGTGCGCTTCCAGGGACAGGAAGTGGCTTTCGTCGTCGCCGAAGACCGTTACTCGGCTCGCGACGCGCTGGAGCTGATCGACGTCGAATACGACCCGCTGGACCCGGTCGTTGATGCTCGCAAGGCGTTGGACCCGTCCGCGCCGGTGATCCGCACCGACCTGGATGGCAAGACCGACAACCACTGCTTCGACTGGGAGACCGGTGATGCGGCCGCCACCGACGCCGTGTTCGCCAAGGCCGATGTGGTGGTCAAACAGGAGATCGTCTACCCGCGGGTGCACCCGGCGCCGATGGAAACCTGCGGCGCGGTAGCCGATTTGGACCCGGTCACCGGAAAGCTGACATTGTGGTCCACCACGCAGGCGCCGCATGCGCACCGCACGCTCTACGCCCTGGTTGCCGGCCTGCCTGAGCACAAGATCCAGGTGATCTCGCCCGATATCGGCGGCGGCTTCGGCAACAAGGTGCCGATCTATCCGGGGTACGTCTGCGCTATCGTCGGGTCGCTGCTGCTGGGCAAGCCGGTGAAGTGGATGGAGGACCGCAGCGAGAACCTGACCTCCACCGGCTTTGCGCGCGACTACATCATGGTGGGCGAGATCGCCGCGACCGCCGACGGCAAGATCCTGGCGATCCGCTCCAATGTGCTCGCCGACCACGGCGCGTTCAACGGCACCGCCGCCCCGGTGAAGTACCCGGCCGGTTTCTTCGGCGTGTTCACCGGCAGCTACGACCTCGAAGCGGCGTACTGCCACATGACCGCGGTGTACACGAACAAGGCGCCCGGCGGGGTGGCCTACGCGTGCTCCTTCCGGATCACCGAGGCGGTCTACTTCGTCGAGCGACTGGTGGACTGCCTGGCGCATGAGCTGCAGATGGACCCCGCCGAGCTGAGGTTGCGAAACCTGTTGAAGCCGGACCAGTTCCCGTACCGGAGCAAGACCGGCTGGACCTACGACTCCGGTGACTACGAGACCACCATGCGCAAGGCGATGGACATGATCGGCTACGATGCATTGCGCGCCGAACAGGCCGCCAAGCGAGAGCGCGGCGAGCTGATGGGCATCGGTATGGCCTTCTTCACCGAAGCGGTGGGCGCGGGACCGCGCAAGGACATGGACATCCTCGGTCTGGGCATGGCCGACGGTTGTGAGCTTCGTGTACACCCCACCGGCAAAGCCGTTGTGCGCCTGTCGGTTCAGACGCAGGGGCAGGGGCACGAGACGACGTTCGCCCAGATCGTCGCCGAAGAGCTGGGCATCCCGCCCGAGGACATCGACGTCGTGCACGGTGACACCGATCAGACGCCCTTCGGGCTGGGCACCTACGGCAGCCGGTCCACACCGGTCTCTGGGGCAGCCGCCGCTCTGGTGGCGCGCAAGGTGCGGGACAAGGCCAAGATCATCGCGTCCGGCATGCTCGAAGTGTCGGTGGCCGACTTGGATTGGGAGAAGGGCAAATTCCACGTCAAGGGCGACCCATCGGCGGCCGTCACCATCCAGGACATCGCGATGCGTGCGCACGGCGCGGGCGATCTGCCCGAGGGTCTCGAAGGCGGCCTCGATGCCCAGGTCTGCTACAACCCGGAGAATCTGACCTACCCGTACGGCGCGTATTTCTGTGTGGTGGACGTCGATCCGGGTACCGGCGTGGTCAAGGTGCGGCGATTTTTGGCCGTCGACGACTGCGGGACTCGCATCAACCCGATGATCATCGAGGGCCAGGTGCACGGCGGCATAGTGGACGGCATCGGGATGGCGTTGATGGAAATGATCGCCTTCGACGAGGACGGCAACTGCCTCGGCGGCTCGCTGATGGACTACCTGATCCCCACCGCGCAGGAGGTGCCGCATCTGGAGACCGGCTTCACCGTGACGCCGTCGCCGCACCATCCGATCGGCGCCAAGGGAATCGGCGAATCGGCAACCGTGGGGTCGCCGCCCGCTGTGGTCAACGCGGTGATCGATGCGCTGGCACCGTACGGTGTTCGGCACGCCGACATGCCGCTGACACCGTCGCGGGTGTGGGAGGCCATGCAGGGCCGGGCGCGGCCGCCGATCTGAGCAACCTAACCATGACCATCAGCGAACGGGCACAACAACTTCACGCCGCGCGCACACCTTTCGTGCGTGCGACGGTGGTGCGCGCCGAGCAGCCCACTTCGGCGTCGCCGGGGGACGAGGCGATCCTGTTGGCCGACGGCACGATCGAGGGCTTCGTCGGCGGCCAGTGCGCCCAGAACTCGGTTCGCAAAGCGGCGCTGGGTGTCCTGCAGGCCGGGGAAAGCGTGCTGTTACGGGTGCTGCCCGACGGCGACGTGCATTTCCCGGAGGCGCCCGGCGCCTGTGTGGTGGTCAACCCCTGCTTGTCCGGCGGATCATTGGAGATCTTCTTAACCCCGCAACTGCCGGCCCCGCTGGTCCGCATTTACGGTGCCACACCGATCGCCGACGCATTAATCCAGATCTGCGGCGTGCTCGGCTATGACGGACGCAGGGACGACGGCGGCGACATCACCCCGGATGACACCAGCGCGGTCGTCATCGCCAGCCACGGCGGCCCGGAAGCCGAAATCATCCGCGCCGCACTGGATAACGACGTGCCCTACATTGGACTGGTGGCCAGCAAGGTGCGCGGTGCTTCCATCCTGTCCTCGCTGGACCTCTCCGAATCTGAACGTGCCCGCGTGCACTGTCCGGTCGGCCTGGCCATCGGCGCAAAGACACCTAGCGAGATCGCGGTGGCGATCGCCGCGGAGCTCATCGCCTCCCTCCGCAACGGCACCCTCGCCCGGCCCGCCCGGGCCGCCGGAGCCACCCGGGAAGCGGTCGACCCCGTGTGTGGCATGACCGTGGTCGTCGGACCCGGCACCGAACATTTACATCTGGCCGGCACGGATTATTGGTTCTGTTGCTCGGGATGCCGCGGCGCGTTCGCCGACCGGAACGGCGTATGACAGTCCCGCGCGTCACCGGTATCGTCCTGGCCGCCGGCGGCTCCCGTCGGCTGGGCAGCCCGAAACAATTACTGCCGTACCGGGATACCACGCTGCTCGGTGCGACGCTGGATGTCGCCCGAGCGGTCGGATTCGACCAGCTGCTCGTGACCCTGGGCGGCGCCGCGCCGCAGGTGCGCGATCGGGTGCCGCTGGAGGGTGCCGAGGTGGTGACCGTCGAGGACTTCGGCAGCGGGTGCTCGGCGTCGCTGAGAGTGGCGCTGCAGCGGGTGAACCCGCAAGCTGCCGGCATCGTGTTGATGCTGGGTGATCAACCCCGGGTAGACCCGGTGACGGTGCGGGAGGTGATCGGCCGAGGGCCGGACGCCGACGTGCTGGTGTGCCGGTACTCCGACGGCATCGGACACCCATTCTGGTTCAGCCGCAACGTATTCGGTGAGCTATCCCAATTGCACGGCGACAAGGGAGTCTGGAAGCTGATCGAGTCGGGTCGGCACCCGGTCGGGGAACTGGCGGTGGCCGGGCCCGTCCCGCTGGACGTGGACACCTGGGACGACTACCGGCGGCTGCTGGCGGCGGTGCCGTCATGACCTTCACCGGCCCCGACGAGGTGATCCGACTCTTCGATGCCCAGGACTATCTGTTGGACACCGGGACCGCGTCGGCGGTCTTTTTGGCCGTGACGCTCGGCAGGCCACTGCTGCTGGAGGGGGAACCCGGCGTCGGCAAGACCACGGCCGCCAAAGCGCTTGCCGCCGTGCTCAATACCAGCCTGGTGCGGCTGCAGTGCTACGAGGGACTGACCGCCAGCGAGGCGCTCTACGACTGGAACTATCAACGTCAGCTGCTCTCCATCCGGCTTGCCGAGGCGCGCGGCACCGGGATCGCCGAAGGCGACCTGTACACCGAGGCGTACCTGCTGGATCGGCCCATCCTGCAGTGTGTGCGGCACCGCGGACCGACGCCCCCGGTACTGTTGATCGACGAAATCGACCGTGCTGATGACGAATTCGAGGCGCTGCTGCTGGAGTTCCTCGGCGAAGCCGCGGTCACCGTCCCCGAGTTGGGCACCTTCGTCGCCGGGCAGCCACCGATCGCGGTGCTTACCTCGAATCGCAGCCGCGACCTGCACGACGCACTGCGACGGCGTTGCCTGTATCACTGGATCGACTACCCGGAGCCGGCGCGGGCGGCCGCGATCGTGCGGCGCACCGTACCCGGGGCCACCGCACCGCTGATCGAACATGCCGCCCAATTTGTCTGTGCAGCCAGAGAACTCGATCTCGACAAGCCGCCAGGAGTGGCCGAGACCATCGATTGGGTCGCGGCCCTGGTGTCGCTCGGCGTGGCCGACTTGGTGGATCCGGCCGCCCTGGCCAGTCTTGGCGCGCTCGCCAAAACCCCCGACGACCGCACTCTGATCAGCGACGCGCTGGTCGACTACAGCCCCACCTGAGAGGACAAGGATGAAGATCGCCAACCAGTTCACCGTCAGCGCACCGATCGAGCAGGCCTGGGATGTGCTGTGCGACCTGGAAAGGGTGATTCCGTTGATGCCCGGCGCCCAGTTCACCGGTCACGAGGGTGAGGAATACCTGGGCAAGGTCAAGGTAAAGGTAGGCCCGGTCACCAGCGAGTTCAGCGGCAAGGTGCATTTCGTCGAGCAGGACCAGAGCCAGTACCGCGCGGTCTTCGACGCCAAGGGCAAGGAGGCACGCGGCACCGGCAACGCGGCGGCCACCGTCACCGCCCAACTGCAGGAGGCGGGGGAGCGCACCAACGTCACCGTCGACACCGATCTGAAGATCGTCGGCAAGCTCGCCCAGTTCGGCAGCGGCATGTTGCAGCAGGTCTCCGAGAAGTTGCTGGGCCAGTTCGTCGAGTCACTCGAAGCCGAACTGGCAGCCCAGAATTCACCAACCACGCCCGCCGAAGAACCCGCAGCCACAGCGCCTTCAGTACAGACACCGACCGCTCCGCCCAAGGAACCCGAGGCGATCGATCTGCTGGAACTCGCCGGCGGCGACCAGATCAAGAAGTACGGTGCCGCGGCGCTGGCCGCGCTGACGGTTCTTGCGTTGCTGTGGGTGTTGCGCCGGCGCCGCTGAACGCGATGACCACCCCGGCCCTGTTGCGGGGCGTCGACCTGGCAGCCTTTGCGGCCGGCTTGGTGGCGCGCCTGCGCCGCGCCGGGGTGACGGTATCGGCCAGCGGCCAGGCGGGCTTTGTACACGCGATGCGAGAACTGCCCCCGCACAACCGATCCGCGCTCTACTGGTCGGCGCGGCTGACCCTGGTGAACCGGGTCGACGAACTGGCGTCGTTCGACGCCGTGTTCGCCGAGGTCTTCGGCGGCGCCGAGTTGGACGGTCGCGAGCAACACCCGCTTCCGCTGCCGGGCCCGCGTACGCCCGCCGCCGGAACCGTGCACCGCGGCGCCGGGCAATCCAGTGTGCCGCAATCCCAGACGCTGCCGTGGGTCACCCGCGGTGGTGCCGACCCCGAGGGCGCCACGGGTCTCCGACTTCCCGATGTGGCGCCCAGTCGCATCGCCGCCCTGGCCGACGAATCGTTCGACCGGTTCGACGCCGACGATCTGCGGTTGCTCGGCTCCTGGCTGGAGGCTTCGGTGCGGCACTGGCCGCAGCGGCGCACCATGCGTGCCGAACTCAACCCGCACGGCGAACGGATCGATCTGCGGGCGACCATCAACGCCTCACGGTCGTCGGGCTGGGAAGTGTTGGCACTGGCCAAAACTCGGCGCCGCCGCCGGCCGAGGCGGGTGGTCCTGGCCTGTGACGTGAGCCGATCGATGCAGCCCTACGCCGCCATCTATCTGCACCTGATGCGGGCAGCGGCGTTGCGGCAGGCGGGCCTGCGGCCAGAGGTGTTCGCCTTTTCGACATCGTTGACGCGGTTGACCGCGGTGTTGTCACACCGCTCTGCGGAGGTGGCGCTGCAGCGGGCCGACGCGAAAGTGGTCGATCGCTACGGCGGCACGTTCATCGGCCGTAATGTCGAAGCTCTGCTGGCGCCGCCGCACGGCAACGCGTTGCGTGGCGCGGTGGTAATCATCGCCTCCGACGGCTGGGACAGCGACCCGCCCGATGCGCTTCGGCACGCCATGGCCAGACTTCGGCGCCGCGCCGAGCTGGTGGTGTGGCTCAATCCGCGCGCCGCTCAGCATCGATTCCAGCCCTCGGCGGGCGCCATGGCGGCGGCCCTGCCGTACTGCGACCTGTTCATGCCCGCACACTCGCTGAGCGCGTTGCAGGAGGTGCTGCAGGCTATCGCCGGCCAGGTGCGGCAGCGCTAAGTCCGGTCCATTGGGCGGACCGCTTCCGTGCAACCGGCTGCGGCGGTAGGAAGGCTGTGGGGCAGGAGCCATTGTGGACTGCGAACGGCTAGCTGAGCGCGTTCGTCGAAAAGCCTGGGGGGCTTCCCTTTTCAGTACGCCTGCGAGTTCGCCGACGATGTCGCTCGCTTTCTTGAAATTCAATTCGCCAAGGACACGACATGACCTCACCAAGCCGTAAACTGCCCGTCATCTTCATCCACGGACTGTGGATCCATTCGGAGGCCTGGAAACCATGGCTCGATCTATTCCAGAGCTGTGGGTATCCGGCTTCGGCGCCGGGGTGGCCCGGTGACGGCGCGACGGTGAGCGAGACGCGCAAGCATGCCGATGCACTCAACGATGTCGGTATCGGGCAGCTGGTCGACCATTACGCCGGCCTCGCCGCGCCGCGGGGGAGAGGGCCTCGGGCGATCGTCATCGGACACTCGTTCGGCGGCCTGATCGCGCAGCTGCTGCTGGACCGTAATATCGCTGCGGCCGCGGTCGCCATCGATCCGGCGCCGATCAAGGGCGTCAAGGTGCTGCCGTGGGCGCAGGTGCGATCGGGATTCCCGATCCTTGGCAATCCGGGGACCTTGCATCGCACGGTCTCGTTGACTCCCAAACAATTCCATTACGCGTTCGGCAACAACCTGTCTAGGGAGGAATCCGATGCACTGCATGCCGCCTACTCCATTCCCGGGCCGGGCAAGCCGCTGTTCGAGGGTGCGGCTGCCAATTTCTCCCGACACGCGCCAAGCGCCGTCAATGTGCTCAACGCCGCACGCGGCCCGCTACTGCTCACGTCGGGAAGCCGGGACCACGTGGTGCCCCTGAAGGTGACCAAGGCGGTCCAGCGCCTGTACGAAAAAGGGCAGTCGGACACCGACTTTCACCTCTTCGAAGGTCGTGGGCACTCCTTGACCATCGACAACGGGCGGAAAGAGGTCGCCGACGTCGTGTTGCGCTGGCTGGCATCAAAGGGACTCTGAGAGAGCCTGCGCCCAGGGTATTCTGCCCAAATGCGGCTCAGCGCCGAAGAATCCGGTGAGCAGCGCACCGTCAGTGATCGGTTGCTGCTCATAGTGGACGCCGTCGCCGCATCGCCGGGCGAGGTCGGGCTCACGGAGCTGGCCAGGCTGACCGGCTTGAAGAAGGCGACCCTGCACCGGCTGGCCACTGACCTGGTGGCGCATCGGTTGTTGGAGCGTGGCAGCCGTGGATATCGGTTGGGCCTGCATCTCTTCGAGTTGGGTCAGCAGGTTCCGGCTTCGCGCCGATTGCGTACCAGTGCGCGGCCCTTCATGTCCGATCTACTGACGGCCACCGGGGAGACTGTGCAGCTGGCGGTCCTGGAGGGCCCAAACGTGTTGTGCATCGAGAAGCTGGCCGGGCGGCGCAGCGTGCAGGCGGGTGCTTCCATCGGCTCGTGGCTGCCCGCCTACTGCACGGCGTTGGGAAAAGTGATGCTGGCCTTCAGCCATGAGGCGGCCGTGCAGCGGACACTGGCCGAACCGATGCCCGCGCGCACCGGCACCACCATCACCGACCCACGGCAACTGGAACGAGAACTGAAGAAGATCAGCGACGCCGGGGTGGCCTACAACCGCGAGGAATGGACAGTCGGAATCGTTTGCGTTGCAGCACCGATCGTGGTGGAGAACTACGTCGGCCGCGACGGCCACCGTGCCGTGGCAGGGCTGTCGGTGACCGGCGCCGCCGGACGTCTGCAGCCGGCCCGCGTCGCGTCGGCGGTACGGACGGCGGCGCTGGCCGTCAGCCGCAGCCTGGGCTACCCACAATTCAAGTGAGCCCGGCCAGTTCCTCATCGGGCGAATTGGCGACCAGCCGGTGTCGGCTGTAGCAGGCGAAGTAGAGCATGAACGCGCCGAATACGGCCAAACAACACACGGTGGCGACGCCGTCGACCAGAAACGTGGCGACCAGCGCCAATGCGGCGATCACCAACGCGAAACCGGTGGTGACCACGCCGCCGGGAGTCCGGTACGGGCGTTCCATCTCGGGCGCCCGTCGGCGCAGCACGATGTGGCTGACCATGATCAACACATACGACAGGGTCGCCCCGAAAACCGCCATGTTGAGCAACAGATCACCCTGGCCCGTCAACGACAACCCGAACCCGATGACTCCGGGCACTATCAGCGCCAGCGTCGGCGCCTTCCGGGAGTTGGTGACGGACAGGACCTTCGGCAGATAACCCGCCCGCGACAGCGCGAACAGTTGCCGCGAATAGGCGTAGATGATCGAAAAGAAACTCGCGATCAGACCGGCCAACCCGATGTAGTTGACGGCCTTGGCCGCGCCACTTGGTCCCAACGCCGCCACCAGCGGGTTGCCCGAAGTCGACATCGCATGCGCCCCACCGGAACCGGTGGCCAGTAGCAGTACCAGCACGCACGTCGCAAGCAACACGGCAAACGCCGCGGTGATGCCGCGTGGAACGTTGCGGGCCGGATCGGCCGTCTCCTCCGCGGCCAGCGGTACTCCCTCGATAGCCAGGAAAAACCAGATCGCGAACGGCAACGCCGACCACAGCCCCAGATACCCGTGCGGCAGGAATGCCGATGCGCCAAGCGAATTCGTGGGCGCGATGTTCGTCAGATTGGCCGCATCGAAGCGCCCGACGGCGGCGACGCAGAAAATCGCGACACCCACCAAGGCTATGGCGGTGATCGCGAACATCACCTTCAACGCCTCGCCGACACCAGCCAGATGGATGCCGATGAACAGGGCGTAGATCGCCAGGTACACATACCAGCCGTCGCGAATGCCGAACAGGCCCAGCGATTCCACATAGGCGCCGATGAAAGTCGCGATGGCCGCGGGCGCGATCGAGTACTCGATCAGCACGGCGGTGCCCGTCGCGAACCCGCCCCAGGTTCCCAGCGCACGCCGCGCGAACGTGTAGCCGCCGCCGGCGGTGGGCAGCGCGGAGGACAACTCGGCCATCCCCAGCACCAACGCCAGATACATGGCGGCGATGACGACGGTGGCGAGCACCAACCCGCCGAAGCCGCCCTGGGCCAACCCGAAATTCCAGCCCGAGTAGTCCCCGGAAACCACGTAGCTGACACCGAGTCCCGCCAGTAGCAACCAGCCGGCGCTACCGGTTTTCAGTTGCCGCTTCTCCAGGTAGGTGCGCGGCTCCGGGTGGCTTTCCACAGCGCTCTCACGTTAGGGCAGGATCGACAGGTATGGATCAGGTATGGGCGAACCGGGCGGGCAGCTCTGAAACCGCCGTCACGCAACGGCACCTGACGCGACTGTGGGGGTTGCCGGGAACGCAGCTAGGCGTGGTGGCCTGGCCGTCGGAGCGCCGGGACCGGTTGTTCGGCACCTGGCATTACTGGTGGCAGGCGCATTTGCTGGACTGCCTCGTCGACGCCCAGCTACGCGATCCGCAGCCGGAGCGGAACACCCGGATCAAGCGGCAGATGCGCTCGCACCGGCTGCGCAACAACTTCTTCTGGACCAACAACTACTACGACGACATGGCGTGGCTCGCGTTGGCGCTGGAACGTGCCACCAAGGTGACCGGTGTGCAGCGCGACCGGGCGCTGCGCAAGCTCGCCGCGCAGTTCGTCGACTCCTGGGCGCCCGAGCAAGGCGGCGGCATCCCCTGGCGCAAGGGCGGCGAGCGATTCTTCAACGCCCCCTCCAACGGCCCGGCGGGAATCTTCCTGGCCCGGTACGGGAACCACGTGCAGCGGGCCGACCAGATGAGCGACTGGATCGACCGCACCCTGATCGACCCTGAGACGCACCTGGTGTTCGACGGCATCAAGGACGGCTCGCTGGTGCGCGCGCAATACACGTACTGCCAGGGCGTGGTGCTCGGCCTGGAGACTGAGCTTGCCAAGCGCACCGGCGCCGAGGCCCGGGAACGGCATCAGCTGCGGGCGCGCCGGTTGGTTGCCGCCGTCAAGGAACAGATGGCGCCATCGGGTGTGCTCAAAGGCGCCGGCGGCGGTGACGGCGGGTTGTTCGCAGGCATCACCGCGCGCTATCTGGCGCTGGTGGCCACCGCCCTACCCGGTGATTCCGGTGAGGACGCCGTGGCCCGGGACACCGCCCGCAACATCGTGCTGGCCAGCGCGAAGTCGGCGTGGGACTACCGCCAGACGGTGAACGGCCTGCCGGTGTTCGGCGCGTTCTGGGATCGCGACGCCGAACTGCCGAGCGCGGGTGGTCAGCAGGCGGAGTTCGTCGCGGGCGCGGTGAACAGTTCGGAGATCCCCGAACGGGACCTGTCGGTGCAGTTGTCAGGCTGGATGCTGATGGAAGCCGCGCACGCCGTAACGGCGGCCGACTAATCGATGCTGGCGTCGGATGACTCTTCCTTTTTCGCGCCCCTGCGCCGCGAGCGGTAGGTCTTCCAGGCGGCGATGAACGCGGGCATCAGCGACACGAAGAGGATGCCCAGGATGATCTTCTCCAGGTTCTGGTGCACGAACGGCACGTTGCCCAGGAAGTAGCCCAGTGTCGTGACGCCGCCGCCCCACAGCGTGCCGCCCACGATGTCGAACCCCAGGAACACCGGGTAGCGCATGTAGGAGATCCCCGCGACCACCGGCGTGAACGTCCGGAGGAAGGGCGCGAACCTGGCCAGGATGATCGCCCAGGGCCCGTACTTCTCGAAGAAGGCGTGCGATTCGGTCACGTAGTGCTTCTTGAAGAACCGCGAATCTTCCTTCTTGAACAG
Organism: Mycobacterium asiaticum; assembly: GCF_001668675.1. Lineage (GTDB taxonomy): Bacteria > Actinomycetota > Actinomycetes > Mycobacteriales > Mycobacteriaceae > Mycobacterium > Mycobacterium asiaticum_D. Next base: position 30,452 of record NZ_LZKQ01000131.1, read on the forward strand.
CGCCGGACCGATGCGACGGCCGATGAAGTACCCGGTCTGATCGCCCAGCACCGCGACGACGGCGACGGCGGGGGCCAGCACCCAGATGTCGATGGTCCCCTTCGACGCCAGCAAGCCGCCGGTGAACAACAGTGACTCGCCGGGCAGGAGCGGAAACAGCAGACCGGTCTCGATAAAGACGATGATCAGGATCCCGGGTAACACCGCAGACCCGAAGACGCCGCCGGGGCCCAACCAATACCACGGGTCGAGGAAGTCGCCCAACGCGACAACCGAGGTGCTCATGATGCTTCAACATACCGGCGTTGCAATACTGGGTGGACCAAAGTCTTCGAGGAGGAAGTCTCATGCCCATCGCAACGCCCGAGGTCTACGCCGAGATGTTGGGCCGTGCCAAGAAGAATTCGTACGCTTTTCCGGCCATCAACTGCACTTCTTCGGAGACCATCAACGCGGCCATCAAGGGCTTCGCCGACGCCGGCAGCGACGGCATCATCCAGTTCTCCACCGGGGGCGCGGAGTTCGGCTCCGGCCTCGGCGTCAAGGACATGGTGACCGGCGCCGTCGCGCTGGCCGAGTTCGCCCACGTCATCGCGGCGAAGTACCCGATCAACGTCGCGTTGCACACCGATCACTGCCCCAAGGACAAGCTCGACACCTACGTGCGCCCGTTGCTGGCGATCTCGTCCGAGCGTGTCTCGTCGGGCAAGAACCCGCTGTTCCAGTCGCACATGTGGGACGGCTCGGCGGTGCCGATCGACGAGAACCTGGAGATCGCGCAGGAACTGCTCAAGCAGGCCGCGGCCGCCAAGATCATCCTGGAGATCGAGATCGGCGTGGTCGGCGGCGAAGAGGACGGCGTCGCCAACGAGATCAACGACAAGCTGTACACCACCCCGGAGGACTTCGAGAAGACGATCGAGGCGCTGGGCCACGGCGAGCACGGCCATTACCTGCTGGCCGCGACGTTCGGCAATGTGCACGGCGTGTACAAGCCGGGCAACGTCAAGCTGCGTCCCGACATCCTGGCGCAGGGGCAGAAGGTGGCCGCGGCCAAGCTCGGGCTCGGCGATGACGCGCAGCCGTTCGACTTCGTCTTCCACGGCGGTTCGGGCTCGGAGAAGTCGGAGATCGAGGAGGCGCTGCGCTACGGCGTGGTGAAGATGAACGTCGACACTGACACCCAGTACGCGTTCACCCGCCCGATCGTCGCGCACATGTTCACCAACTACGACGGCGTGCTGAAGGTCGACGGCGACGTGGGTTCGAAGAAGGTCTACGACCCGCGCAGCTACCTCAAGAAGGCCGAGGCGGGCATGACCGAGCGGGTCATCGAGGCCTGCAACGACCTGCACTGCGCGGGCAAGTCCCTCGCCAGTTAGGCCGAGCAGACGCGAAAGCCCCCCCCCCCCCCCGCGGGGGGGGGGGGGGGCGGCGGCCCGCGGGGGTAACTCGCGCCTCTAACTAGGGGGCGGGGCGCGGATGC
>NZ_LZKQ01000132.1 GCF_001668675.1 Mycobacterium asiaticum
CGGCCTGGTCGGGAACGTCACGACGAAATTCACCGCCACCGCGCCGATGCAGTTCTTGACGCTCTCGTCCTAGTCGCCGACTAAATCAGGCCGACGAGGCTGAACCAGCCCGTCGAGCCGCCGTAGCCGCTCCCTCACCACTGTCTCCAACCGTGCCGACTCATCAAACGCCGCAAGCAATTCCGTCTTCAACCGCGCTACCTTCTGGTCGATCGGTTCGCCGTCGTCCGCGAGTTCCGGAGCACCGACGTACCGACCCGGCGTCAGCGCATAGTCCGCGGCCTTGATATCGGCCATCGTAACTGATCTGCAGAACCCCGGAATGTTCTCGTAGACAACGCCTTTCGCGACAGCCGATGAAGACCCCCGCCAGGCGTGATAGGTGTCGGCAATTCGCACAATGTCCTCGTCACTGAGTGCCCGCTCGGCGCGGTCCAACAGGTAGCCGAACTCGCGCGCATCGATGAACAGCACCTGCCCCGATCGATCGACCGAACCCTGCTCGCCCGCCGTCTTGTCCTTGGCAAAAAACCACAGGCAAACCGGAATCGCGGTGCTACGGAACAACTGCGTCGGCAGCGCGATCATGCAGGACACCAGGTCGGCTTCCACAATCTGCGCACGAATAACACCCTCCCCGTTGGAGTTCGACGACATCGACCCGTTGGCCATCACCACGCCAGCCTTGCCGCCCGGCGTCAGCTTGGACAAGATGTGTTGAATCCACGCGTAGTTGGCGTTGTTGGCCGGCGGCACACCGAACCGCCACCGCGGGTCGTCCACGTTGCGCACCCAATCCTTGATATTGAACGGCGGATTGGCCATCACGTAGTCCATCTGAACATCGGCATGCTGATCGCAGGCAAACGTGTCGGCCCACCGGCTACCCAGACCACTGTGGTCGATGCCGTGGATGGCAAGATTCATCTTGGCCATGCGCCAAGTCTCCTCGATGCTCTCCTGCCCATAAACCGCAATATCTTTGGTGTCGCCGTGGTGGTCGGCGATGAACTTCTCGGTTTGCACGAACATGCCACCCGACCCACAGCACGGGTCATACACCCGCCCCTTGGTGGGTTCAAGCACCTCGACTATCACCTTCACCACACTGGGCGGGGTGAAGAACTCGCCGCCTCGCCTACCTTCCGCACGGGCGAAATTGCCCAGGAAATATTCGTAGACCTCCCCCATCAGGTCACGCGCGCGGTGTGCACCACGCCGGCTGAACCGGGCGTTGTTGAACAAATCGATCAACTCGCCGAGTCGCCGCTGATCGATATTGTCCCGGTTGTACAGCTGCGGCAGCATGCCGGCCAGCGTCGGGTTGGCCTCCATCACGGCGTCCATCGCCTCGTCGATGAGCTGACCGATATTCTTGCTGGGCCCAGCGTCGTCGCCCGGTCTGCCTTTGGCGTTGTCCGCCAGAAACTTCCATCGCGCGTTGGCGGGCACCTCGAATACGTGCTCGGCGTACTCCTCGAACGCATCCGAAATATATCTCAGAAAAACCAAACCGAGGATCACGTCCTTGTACTGGCTAGCAGACAGCGACCCGCGCAACTTGTCCGCGGCCTTCCAGAGCGTATCTTTGAGCTCCTTCGATGGCGACGGTGCTTGCGGCCGAGGCTTCTTCCGCGGCGGCATCGCGTATGTCCTTCCTATTTCCTGGTACTCGACCCGGACCGCCGGATCGTCGTCGTTGCCGCGACGCGACAATCCACCGTGTCCGCGGACCGTACCCGGCCGGACATCAACAGCGGGAGCACTTGATCGCGCACCGATGCCAAAGCGGCGGATTCGGCTCGTCGGCGCTCACACAAAGCACCGAGTTCGGTAATCGTCTGAGCTGAGCGAGCATCCAGGCAACGCACGTCACGCACCATCACATCGAGGAGTTGGCGCGGTTGGATCCGCTGTCGGCTCCCCGTCATTCCCGCAGACATTCTTTGGAGGGCGGCGGAGACATCGGGTTGCCGCAATGCCGACCACAGGACGGAGGTGTCAACGCCGATCGGTCGCAGCACAACGAACTCAGTACTTGCCAAAGCCGTCGCCAATGGAAGCTGCGGGACGTTCCAGATCCGCGGGATTCTGGGATTCATCTTCGAGAACAGCACGCATGGCTCCGTCAGCACGAACTTGGCGCTCTTGATTTTGTTGGAATCCACCAGGTTTGGTTGTGCGGCGCGGTCAAACGCCGGAAAGCTATAGTGCGCGACCACGCCGTGCATATCCCGCGGTTCGGCGCACGTCGCTGCCCGCTGCGCCAAGTCCGACAGCCTGACGCGTTCCGCGACCTGCTCAACCAACGTCGTCATCAAGACCTCCGCGGATGCGATCATGCGATTGTTGGCGGCGACCTTGTCGTCCAGGGCGGCCAGGGTGGTGCCGATCAGCGCCCGCTCGGCTTTGTCCGCAACGCGAATCGGAACGTTACGCAGAATGCCCTGATTGAGCAGGGGCTGGCCCGATCCCGCTCGAAACCTGTTGAGTCCGCAATGCTGCAGTGCGTAATACCAATACCGCGTTTCCTCGGGGTCGTCCGGACGGCAAACCAGGGCGTTGTCGCTAACCCACGCATCGCCGTGGCAATAGTGCAAGCTTCCGCAGAAAGAACCCACCCGACCGATCACTATCAACGGGCCGCGGGCATTGCGTTCGGACGTATGTCCGATCACGCCGTTGGCGCCGTACACCGGATAGCGGCCACCTGCCTCCCGGGCCGGCGAAATGTCACCGGCGCGGAAGTCCAGATAATCCCCAAGCACGGCGTTCACCAGCCGGACCGCCTCCCAACCCGGCGCAACTCGGCCGCCAAATCGCCGCGGTCGGATACCGTGACATCGCCCAGCTCCAGCCACCGCGCCATCGATCGGAGCTCGCCGGCCAGGGCGGCGGCGACCGTCGCGGGCTTCACATCGGGTTCACCGAAGGCGCCTACCACGCGCAGGGTGTCTGCGGCACGGTCGGCTTTGAGGTCCACCCTGGCCACCAATTGCCCGTCCAGCAGCAGCGGCCACACGTAGTAGCCGTACTGGCGCTGCGCGGCCGGGGTGTAAATCTCGATGCGGTAGTGGAAGTTGAAGATTCGCTCGACTCGCGGCCGGAAGAAGATGAGCGGATCGAACGGGCAGAGCAGCGCGGTGCCGCGATCTAGGCGCGGGACGGTGCGACCGGCCCGCAGGTAGGCCGGCGCCGCCCACCCGTCGACGTCCACCGGCTCGATCTCACCGGCCGCCACCAGGTCGGCGATCGCCGGTTTGATCTGCTTGGCCGACAACCGGAAGTAGTCACGGATGTCGGCCTCGGTCGCGACGCCCAGCGCGGTCGCGGCGCGCAGCGCCAGTTCCCGGACGGCTTCCTCGTCGTCGACGTGGCGGGACAGCACCTCGGCGGGCAGCACCCGTTCGGTCAGGTCGTAGTGCCGGGCGAAGCCGACCCGGGTGGCGGTGGTGAGCACCCCGGACGCGAACAGCGCCTCGGCCACCCACTTGGTGTCGCTGCGGTTCCACCAGGGGCCCTTGCCGCGGCGCGGTTCGGCCGCCAGATGCGCTTCGATCTGCCCGGCGGTGCTGGGCCCGAGTTCGGTGACGGCCGCGACGACGTCATCGAGCAGTTGCGGATTGGCCTGGACGATGTGCTTGCCCCAGCGCCCGTGCCGGTACTCCCGCATGCGCCAGCGCAGCAGCGGCCAGTCGTCGACGGCCATCAGCGCCGCTTCGTGCGCCCAGTATTCGACCAGCAGCCGACCCTTCGTCGGGCGCCCGCGTGATTTGTCCGACTCCTCCCCGGGCCGCTTCCCAGCCCGCATCGTCGTCGGACCCCCGCTTGATTTGTCCGACTCCTCCCCGGGCCGCTTCCCAGCCCGCATCGTCGTCGGACCCCCGCTTGATTTGTCCGACTCCTCCCCGGGCCGCTTCCCGGCCCGCATCGTCGTCGGACCCCAACAGGCACGGTCCAGGACATCGCGGTCATAGGGGCCGAGCCGACTGAACACCGGAGCGTAGTGCGCCCGCACAGCCACCGAGACCGAGTCCAGCTGCAGTACCTGGATCCGCGAGATCAGCCGGCGGAGGTGGGCGCGGGTGATGGAGCCCGTAGGGCGCGGCTCGCTAAACCCTTGTGCCGCAACGGCTATTCGCCGGGCTTGGGCGGCGGTGAGCCTGCCGTTCCGGATCGACACGGCGCCGAGAATAGCGGCCCCCTTTCGCTGCCCTGAGCGGGAGGCTACTAGACCGGCTCGGCCGGGCTCAGCCCGTGCTGACTTTTTCGTCCGTCGGCGCCGCCGTGGTCGCCTGCGCGTCCGCGTACGCCTTTTCCAGCGCGGCCGGGACGGCGTCGAGGTCGCGGTAGACGGCCATCAGCTGTTCGAGGATCCTGATGCGTTGCGCACGCGCCTCGTCCACCGCGCGCTGCGCCTGCTCGCGTTCGAAATCGGCCTGCTGCTTGGCGTCGGCGAGGAGCTGGTCACGTTCCTGCTGTGCGTTCCGCCAGGCTTCGTCGACCGCCGCCCGGGTCTCGGCCCGCAGGTCGGCCATCTCCTCGTCGAGCTTCTTGCGGGCTTCCTCGTTCTCGGCTTGCATCGCCTTCTGCTGGGCGACCATCTCCGCCACCTGCTCTTCGTGCCGGCGCCGCTCGGCATCGGCCTCCGCCTCGGCCGCCGCGATCAACTCCTCAGCCTCGGCCCGCGCCTCGGCCTGCATCTGGGATACCTCGTCCACGGCACTTCGCAGCATCTTGGCCATCCGCTGCTGCACCGCGTGCGGCGAGGACGAGGTCTCGGTCAGCTGGGCGACCTCCTTGCGCAGGGCGGCCACCTCGTCACCGGACTCCCGCAACCGGGCGCGGAGGTTCTCGACGTCGTCGCGCAGCAGCTGCTGCTTGGCGATCAGAGTCTCGATGTGGGCGTCTACCGCGCCGG
>NZ_LZKQ01000133.1 GCF_001668675.1 Mycobacterium asiaticum
CGGGCCCCGCGGGGGGGGCCCCCCCCAGACCCCCCGCGGCGCCCCCGCCGCCGGGCGCGCGCGCGCCCGCCCCCAACGCCGCGAGCACGTCGGTGTCCAGGCGTTCCGGCGCTTTCGCACCTTGGGCGGCCAGCTCGTGCACCCGCGACCGGATCGATTCCCAGTCGCCGAAGGCACTGTCGAGGTCGCTGCGGGTTTCGCTGTTGCGGCCCTCGGTGTCGATCGCGGCGTTCAGGTCCACCCGGCCGCTGGTCCCGCGCTGGAAGCGGTTGCGGCGCTAGCGGATTCGTTGCGCCGCGAGGTAGTCGGTGACGACGTGACGTTCGTGGTGAACCGCAACATCAACTTCACCAACATCTGCTACACCGGCTGCCGGTTCTGCGCGTTCGCCCAACGCAAAGGGGACGCCGACGCGTATTCACTGTCCGCGCAGGAGGTGGCCGACCGCGCGTGGGAGGCCCACGTCGCCGGCGCCACCGAGATCTGCATGCAGGGCGGTATCGACCCCGAGTTGCCGGTGACCGGCTATGCCGATCTGGTGCGCGCGGTCAAGGCGCGGGTGCCGTCCATGCACGTGCATGCCTTCTCGCCGATGGAGATCGCCAACGGTGTGACCAAGAGCGGGCTGAGCATTCGGGAGTGGCTGACCGGGTTGCGCGAAGCCGGGCTGGACACCATTCCCGGCACGGCCGCCGAGATCCTCGACGACGAGGTGCGGTGGGTGCTGACCAAGGGAAAGCTACCGACGTCGCTGTGGGTGGAAATCGTGACCACGGCGCATGAGGTGGGGCTGCGGTCGTCGTCGACGATGATGTACGGGCACGTGGACAGTCCGAAGCACTGGGTGGGCCATCTGAATGTGTTGCGCGGTATTCAGGATCGCACGGGCGGCTTCACCGAGTTCGTGCCGCTGCCGTTCGTCCATCAGAACTCACCGCTTTATCTGGCCGGTGCGGCCCGGCCGGGGCCGACCCACCGGGACAACCGCGCGGTGCACGCGCTGGCACGGATCATGCTGCACGGCCGCATCTCGCACATCCAGACCAGCTGGGTGAAGCTCGGCGTGGAGCGCACGCAAGTGATGCTCAACGGCGGCGCCAACGATTTGGGCGGCACGCTGATGGAGGAAACCATCTCGCGGATGGCAGGTTCGGAGCATGGATCGGCGAAGTCGGTAGCGGAATTGACGGCTATCGCCGAGGGCATCGGCCGGCCCGCTCGTCAGCGCACCACGACGTACGCCTCGATAGCCGCCTGAGCCCGGCAAAAAACCGCGAGCGCAACGCCGGCGTCACTCCCGGTGGAGATCAGCCGCGGCGTTACGCTCGCGGGTCGAACTCAGTAGCTGCTACAAACTCCGGCGACGGACTCCACCACGCCGACGTACTGCGAAGCACCCGGCATGGCCTGCAGCTGCGCGGCCATCTGTGCACGCTGCGGCGGCGGCGAAGCCAGGAACCGCTGCAGGTAGCTCTGCGCGATCGGCGACGAGTTCAACTGCGCCGCGGCACCCGGGTTCGTCGCGTTGAGCGCGGCGATCACCTGCGGGTAGCTGCACGTCGTGTTCACAGCGACGTCCATCGGATCTGCCGAGGCGATTCCACTCCCGAGGCCCAGCGACACTGCCAGACCCCCTGTAACCACGGCCATCTTGGTAAGCGACAACCTCATTTTCGGACACCTTCCCCAAAATATTGCACCGTCAGACACGACGGCGACGACATCTGCCCAGCGGTTGCCGTCTGCGTAAAAGGCTACCAGGCACCGCGGACTTGCTCTTCACGACTTTGTTATCGCCGGAGCGGGCGCAGATGTAACTCTTTGCTGCTCAGAGGCTTATTTCGCAAAATTTCGCGGTGGGCGAAATCGGCGCCGAGAAGGCTCGCCGAGCGCCTCGACGGCTGCGCGAACCGCGCGGGCACTAGGTTGGGACCGACTTGACGTCTCGGCCGGGCGTGCCAATTGCCGGGCTTGTATATGCAACGTCTAGTATCAGTAACCGAAGGCTTACCCGGGAAGCCCCTTGGGTAACTACTAGCAGCCCACCGTTGAGCCGTTCATGGAGGACACGTTGAGGAGACGTCCGTGACGTACGTGATTTCCCAGCCTTGTGTCGACATCAAAGACAAGGCGTGCATCGAAGAGTGCCCGGTCGACTGCATCTACGAGGGTGCCCGGATGCTGTTCATCCACCCCGACGAATGCGTCGACTGCGGAGCTTGTGAACCGGTCTGTCCCGTCGAGGCGATCTACTACGAAGACGACGTGCCCGACCAGTGGAGCGAGTACACCCAGATCAACGCCGACTTCTTCGTCGAGCTGGGATCGCCGGGTGGCGCCGCGAAGGTCGGCCTGACCGAGAACGACCCGCAGGTGGTCAAGGATCTGCCCCCGCAGGGCGAGGACTGACCGCGCCGATGCAGCGCCGGCAGACCGTGTCGGCGTCCCTGCCGGAGTTCCCCTGGGACACCCTGGCCGAGGCGAAGGCCACCGCCGCCGCTCATCCCGACGGCATCGTCGACCTCTCGGTCGGCACCCCGGTGGACCCCGTCGCGCCGCTGATCCAGGATGCGCTGGCGTCGGCCAGTGCCGAGCCGGGTTATCCGGCCACCGCCGGGACCGCGCAGCTGCGTGAGTCGGCGGTCGCCGCGCTGGCGCGCCGGTTCGGCGTCACCGGGGTGGCCGAGTCGGCGGTGTTGCCCGTCATCGGTACCAAGGAACTGATCGCGTGGTTGCCGACCCTGCTCGGACTGGGGCCCGCGGATGTGGTGGTGGTGCCCGAACTGGCGTACCCGACCTATGACGTGGGCGCGCGGCTGGCGGGAGCCCAAGTGGTGCGCGCGGATTCGCTCACCCAGCTCGGCCCCCAGACTCCGGCGTTGGTGTTCCTGAATTCGCCGAGCAATCCGACCGGCCGCGTCCTGGGTATCGAGCATCTGCGCAAGGTCGTCGGATGGGCCCGCGAGCGCGGCGTGCTGGTGGCTTCCGACGAGTGCTATCTCGGCCTGGCCTGGGATGCCGCACCGCTGTCGGTGCTGCACCCGTCGGTCTGCGACGGCGACCACCGGGGGCTGCTGGCGGTGCACTCGCTGTCCAAGAGTTCATCGCTGGCCGGATACCGGGCCGGGCTGGTCACCGGTGACGCGAGTCTGGTCGCCGAACTGCTGGCGGTGCGTAAACACGCCGGGATGATCGTGCCCACGCCGGTGCAGGCCGCCATGGTTGCCGCGCTGGACGACGATGATCACGAGAAGTTGCAGCGGGAACGCTATGCGCAGCGCCGGGCGGTGCTGCTGCCCGCGCTGCGGTCGGCGGGATTCACCGTCGACCATTCGGAGGCCGGCCTGTATCTGTGGGCCAGTCGCGGCGAGGGATGCCACGAGACGGTGGCCTGGCTGGCCGAGCGCGGCATCCTGGTGGCGCCCGGCGACTTCTACGGGCCCGGCGGCGCCCGGCACGTGCGGGTCGCGCTGACCGCCACCGACGAGCGCATCGCCGCCGCGGTTCGGCGCCTCTCTTAAGGTCCGTCGGTGACGCGAGCGGCGGGCGATTCGACCGGCAAGCTGCGAATTCCGCTGACGATGGGCGACGTCCTCAAGCGGGTGTTTCTGGGCAAGCCGCTGATCACCGAGGAACTGGCCGAGGAACGGTTGTCCAACCGCGTCGCCCTGGGTGCGCTGTCGCCCGACGCGATCTCGTCGACGGCCTATGGCCCCGAGCAGATCCTCATCGAGTTGCTGCCCCAGGCGGGGCTGGCGGCGTTCGCGTTGCTGCTGCCCATCACCGGCGTCATCCTGCTGATCCTGGTGCTGGTGGCGGCGTCGTACCGGCAGGTGGTCATGGCCTACACCCGGGCCGGCGGTTCATACATCGTGGCGCGGGACAACTTCGGGCCGAAGATCGCGCAGGTGGCCGCGGCGGCGCTGCTGATCGACTATGTGGTGACGGTGGCGGTGCAAGCCGCGGCGGGCACGGTTGCCGTGGTGTCGGCATTGCCGGCGCTGGGCCCGTTCAGCCTGGAGATCACCATCGGCGTGGTGATCTTTATCTGCTACCTGAACCTGCGCGGACTGAAGGAAGCGGGAAAGCCGTTCGCGGCGGCGACCTACCTGTTCATCATCATGGTATCGGCCACCATCGTGACGGGCGTTGTGCGTCATCTGTTTTGGAGTCTGCCGATTTACGATCCGCACCAACTGCCCGGAACCGTGGCGGTGCAACAGGGCAACGGCCTGGTGATGGGCGCGACCATTCTGGTGTTGCTGCGCGCGTTCGCCAACGGCGGCTCGTCGCTGACGGGGGTCGAGGCGATCTCCAACACCGTCGAGGTATTCCGAAAGCCGCAGGGCCGCAACGCGCGCCGGGTGCTCACCGCGATGGCGTGCATCCTGGGGTTCCTGCTGGCAGGCGTGGCCTACCTCGCATACGCCACGCACGCCACGCCGTACTTGACCGAGTATCCGTCGGTGCTGTCCCAGATCGCCCGGGCGGTGTTCGGCACCGGCGTGGTCGGGCACGTGTGCTTCATCCTGGTGCAGGCGTCCACCGCCGCGATCCTGTTCACCGGGGCCAACACCAGCTTCAACGGCTTCCCGGCGCTGGCCAGTTTCGTTGCCGAGGACCGGTTTCTGCCGCGGCAGCTGATGAAACGCGGTCACCGACTGGTGTTCTCCAACGGCATCATCGCGCTCACGGCGCTGTCGGTGGTGCTGTTGTTGACCACCGGGGGATCGGTGAACGCTCTGGTGCCGTTCTATGCGATCGGGGTGTTCACCGGCTTCGCGATGGCCGGGTACGGAATGACCAAACATCATCTGACGCACCGGGAACCGGGTTGGCGGCACCGGCTGGTGATCAACCTGTCCGCGGGCATCATGTCGACGATCGTGGTGGGGATCTTCGCGGTCGCGAAGTTCACCGAGGGGGCATGGCTCGTCGTTGTGGTCTTCCCGCTGCTGGTGCTCGCGTTGATTCGGCTGAACCGCGAATATCGCGCCGAGGCAGCGATTCTCGAGATGTTCCGCACCGACCGGCCGGAGTTGGTGAAGTATGCGCGGCACCGGGTGTTCATCTTCGTGAACTCGGTGGACCTGGCGGTGATCGAGGCCCTGCGATACGGGAAGGGATTGCGGGCCGACGAGTTGATCGCCGTGCATTTCATGGTCGACGCGGTGCACGCCGCGCAGCTCCGAAAGCGTTGGGACGATTTCGAATTGGACACCCGGCTGCGGGTGATCGATTGCCCGGATCGCCGCGTGACGCGTGCCGCCCAGATCCTGGTGGCGCGGACCAGCAGGGAGAACCCCGACACCAATGTGACGGTGTTGCTGCCGCGCCGCACCTACGCGCCGCTGTTGGGACGCCTGTTGCACGACCGGACCGCGGACAAGATCGCCCGCGCGGTCAGCCTCATTCCTGATGCCGCCGCCACGATCGTGCCGTACGACGTGCAGTCGCGGATCAAGGACGCCTATCCGCAACGGCTCGAGCAGCGGATCGCCCGTGAGCTCGACAGGTTCGGGGCGTGGGTGTCCCAAGCCGAGGACCGCGACGTCGAGGCCTACGAGCATCCCGATCGTCGGTCGTCGGTGATCACGGTGGCGAGTCTGATCCCCGGCCAGCGCGCCACCATCGAGGGGCGGGTCAGCGAGGTGGAGGACATCGCCAAGCGCCGGGGCACGTTCCGCTGGATCGTGGTCGGCGACGACAGCGGCGAGGTCCGCATCAGGTTCCGGCCGGACCGTGGCGGGGCTGACATCCAGCCCGGGCAGTTGCTGCGGGTGACCGGCAAGGCGCGGCAGAGCGGCAATCGGCCGATGTGGATGGTGGACCCCTCATACACCGTGGTCGAGGAGCCGGCGGAGACCCGGGACGCCGGTGGGGCGGGGGCGGCCGGGGAAATCGGCTGAGGCCGCCGGTTAGATTCGTTGGGTAGTTCGTATGAGGAGGCAGCTTTGAAACGATTGGCCGCGGTCGGGGCCGCGTTGCTGGCGGTGTTGGGGTCGGTGTTCACGTTGAACGGGTACCGGCCACTGAGCAAGAAGGGGTATGGCGCGGGCCATGCCTTCGCCTTCGGCCTGATCGCCTCCGAACTACCGCTGCAGTCCGCGGCGGCACACGCGACCGCACTGGCGACCGTGTCGCGCTGGGTGCCGGCCCGGTTGCTCGGTTACAGCTGGCTGGTGTCGGCGCTGTCCTGGCTGGGCTTGTTCGGTCTGCACCGCATCGGTCAGCGCTCCGACGAAACGTTGACCGCGGCGCTGGACGAGGGCCTGGGTGCCGACCGTCGCCGCGAGGCGGGCGATCTGTGGAAGCGGCCGGCGACGGACGGCGCGACCGCCAAGAAGCCCGGCCCGGCCCGGATGCTGCGCATCTGGCGTGACTACGCGCACGACACGGACATCAGTTACGGGGAGTACGGCGCCCGGAACCAGCTCGACATCTGGCGGCGACCCGACCTCGACCGCGGGGGTCGGGCGCCGGTGCTGCTGCAGGTCCATGGTGGCGCCTGGATGGTGGGAAACAAACGGGGACAAGCGCATCCGTTGATGAGCCATCTCGCCGAGCTGGGCTGGGTGTGTGTGTCGGTGAACTATAGGCTCAGCCCCCGCTCGACGTGGCCCGACCAGATCGCCGACGTCAAGCGCGCGATCGCGTGGACGAAGGAGCACATCGCCGAATACGGCGGGGACCCGGACTGGATCGCGATCACCGGTGGCTCCGCCGGCGGGCACCTGTCGTCGCTTGCCGCCGTCACGCCCAACTACCCGCTGTTCCAGCCCGGCTTCGAGGAACTGGACACCCGCGTGCAGGCGGCGGTGCCGTTCTACGGGTTCTACGACTTCACCCGGGACGACGCGGTGCATCCGATGATGCCGGCGATGATGGGCAAGCGAGTGTTCAAGCTGAGCCGGAATGAGATCGCCGAGCCGTTCCGGCTGGCCTCGTCGATCACCCACGTGTCCGAGGACGCGCCGCCGTTCTTCGTCCTGCACGGGGTCAACGATTCGCTGATCCCGGTCGAGCAGGCGCGCAGTTTCGTCGCACGGTTGCGCGAAGTCAGCAGGCAGCCGGTGGTGTATGCCGAATTGCCTTACGCGCAACACGCTTTCGACATTTTCGGCTCGGTCCGCGCGTCGCACGCTGCGGTTGCCGTGGAGCAGTTCCTTGCCGAGGTCTACGCCGCTTCGCGGACGGGCAGTCTGAGCCACCAGGCGGGCTAGCGAAAGGGCCGGAGGCGGTATCCCGGCGCACAAGCTCAAAGGCGTCCCCGGCGAATGGCAGCTGTTCGCCGTCGCTTCGGGGTAAGACTCTCCGGCCATCAGAAGGGTGGTGGGTCGTCGTCGTTTGGCGGGGGGGGTGGGGG
>NZ_LZKQ01000134.1 GCF_001668675.1 Mycobacterium asiaticum
CCACCACCGCCAGAGGCGGCACGGGCGGTACCGGCGGCGCGGGCGGTGCCGGCGGCGCCGGCGGCAACGGCGGTCAGAGCGGCACCCTGGTCGGCAACGGGGGTAGCGCGGGCAGCGGCGGCAACGGTGGGATCGGCGGCAAGGGTGCCAACGGCGGTTCCAACGGCGGTGCCGGCGGCGGCAATGGCGGCCTTGGCGGGGCGGGCGGCGCCGGCGGAGCCGGTGGATCCGGCGCCAAGGCGAATCTGTTCGGGCTCGGCGGCAGCGCGGGCTCCGGCGGCAGCGGTAACACCGGCGGCGGCGGCGGCAACGGCATCAACTCGACCGGCAGTGGCAATATCGGCGTCAGCGGCGGCAACGGTGGCGATGCTGGGACCGGCGGTGCGGCCGGGGCTGCGGGTACGGCCGGAACAGGCCTGCTCGGCAATGGCAGCGGTGGCACCTCGGGCACCGGCGGCGATGGCGGCAAGGGGGGCAACGGCGGCAACGGCGCTGCCGGCGCGTCCGGTTCCGGCGACGGGCAAAACGGCGTGAACGGTGGCGCCGGTGGGGCCGGCGGCAAGGGCGGCGACGGTGGGGCCGGTGTCGGCGGCGTCGGTGGTGGATCGGGCGGCCAGGGCGGCAACGGCGGCACCGGCGCCAACGGTGGCAATGGCGGTAACGGCAACACGAATCCCGGCGGCCAAGGCGGCAACGGCGGCAACGGTGGCGCGGGCGGCGAGGGCGGCGACGGCGTCGACGGCGGCAGCGGCGGACAAGGCGGTAACGGCAACACCGCCGGTCATGGCGGTAGCGGCGGCACCGGGCTCGGCAATCAGATCCTCGGCGGTAAGGGCGGCGACGGCGGCCTAGGTGGCGCCGGCGGCGCAGGTGGCGACTCCAGTGGCACCGGCACCAACGGCAGTGGCGGCAACGGGGCCGCCGGCGGCAACGGCGGCGGCGGCGGTGACGCCACGGACATCATCAACGACATCTACGGCGGTGGCGGTGGCGGCGGCGGCGCCGGCGGCAATGGCGGCAATGCCGGCAACGGCGGCGCGATCGCTGGCTCCGGCGGTAGCGGTGACGCCGGCGGCAGCGGCGGACAGGGCGGCGATGCCACCAACACGGGCAGCCCGTCTTCCGTTGCGTGGGGCGGCGTTGGCGGTGGCGGCGGCGCGGGTGCGGCAGCGACCGGTAGCGCCGGCGGGTCGGGCGGTGGCGGCGGCGGAGGCGGCGGGGGCGCCTTCGCCGCGACCAGTGGCCCCGGTGGCCAAGGCTCGGCGATCGGAGGTGGCGGCGGCGGAGGCGGCGCTGCCGGTTCAGCCACCGGCACAGCCGGCAATGGCGGCGCCGGCGGTGGTGCCCTCAACAACGAACCCGGCAGCAGCACCGGCGGCGAGGGCGGCGACGGCGGCTCCGGCGTCGGCGGTGGTGGCGGTGGCGGGGCAAACGCCAACGCGACTGCCGGAACCGGGAACGGCGACCCCGGCGTGGATGGTGCATCGGGCGGCACAGGGGGGCCGGGCGCCAACAGCGGCGGCTCCGATAACAACGGTGGCGACGGCGGCCAGACCCCCGGCGACGGTGGCGCCGCGGGCAGCGGATACAACGGCTTCGGCAACGGCAGCGCCGGACAAGACGCATAACCCTCCGGGCGGTACCGATAGTTTCGGCGCCGGCGCCCGTGGTACGAACGGTAGCAACCAGCCCTGATCCTGGGCCGGATGCGGCTAGGAGGGCGCGCGATCAGCAAGCTCGGCTTCTGGAGCATCGTCATGCTCGGGATCAACGCCGTCATCGGGGCCGGCATCTTTCTGACTCCCGGCGCGGTCATCAAATTGGCGGGCCCACTGGCGCCGCTGGCCTACATACTTGCGGGACTCTTCGCCGGCATCATGGCGCTCGTCTTCGCCACCGCAGCCAGGTACGTCAAGACCAATGGCGCTTCCTACGCCTATACGACCGCCGCGTTCGGTCAGCGTATCGGCATCTATGTCGGGGTCACGCACGCCATCGTCGCGTCGATCGCCTGGGGCGTGCTGGCGTCGTTGTTCATCACCACGCTGCTCAACATCGTTTTGCCGCAACATAATTGGGCCACCGACACCGCATTGTTCGGTACCCGCACACTGGCCTTCCTGATCTTCATCGCGGTGCTGCTCACGATCAACCTGTTCGGTAACCAGGTGATCGAGTGGGCCAACGGAATATCGACCGTGGGAAAGGTGTCGGCTCTGTCGGTGTTCATCATCGGGGGGCTGGCCATTGTGGTCATCCGGGGCGTCAACAGCTACGCGATGTCCGGCGACGCGGACGTCTTCCGGCCGGCGCCCTACGCGCTGTTCGGGTTCATCCAGGTCGGCCCATCCGGCGCGCTGTCCGGTCTGGTGCTTGCGACCATGGCCGCGCTGTATGCGTTCACCGGTTTCGAATCGATCGCCAACGCCGCCGAAGAGATGCACCGGCCGGAACACAACCTGCCCCGCGCCATTCCGCTGGCAATCCTGACCGTTGGTGCGGTTTACGTGCTGGCCGTCACCGTGGCCATGTTTCTCGGCTCCGACCAGGTCGTCCATTCCAGCGACACGGTGAAACTGGCAGCGGCCATCGGCAACGAGGCCTTCCGCACGATCGTGGTGCTGGGCGCACTGCTGTCCATGTTCGGCATCAACGTCGCCGCCTCGTTCGGCGCCCCCCGGTTGTGGACGGCGTTGTCCGACACCAGAACTCTGCCGGTCCGCCTTTCCCGCAAGAACCGGTTCGGCGTGCCCATGTTCGCCTTCGGTATCACCGCGACGTTGGCGCTGGCGTTCCCCCTGGCCCTGCGATTCGACCTGCAGAACCTGACCGGCCTGGCCGTGATCGCCCGGTTCATCCAATTCATCATCGTGCCGATCGCACTCATCGCGCTGGCCCGCGACACCACCGGACAGCACGCCGAGGTGAAGCGAAATAGCTTCACCGACAAGGTGTTACCGGTCGCCGCCGTGGTGATCTCCGCGGCCCTGGCGGTGTCCTTCGATTACCGCACGCTGGTGCTGACGCCCGAGGGCGGCGCCAACTACTTCTCGATCGTGCTGATCGCTCTCACTTTCGTGGTGGTGCCGGCCGCGGCCTACGTGCACTACTACCGGACCGTCAAGCCCTAGGCGACGTACTCCACCTCACCATCGTCGAGAACCAGTCGCGGGCCGAGCCCCTCGGCGCCGGACGCTTCGGTGCGGAACAGCGCCTTGCCGGGTTCGGTCTTCCAGATCAGCGTCGACAGCGTCTCGCCGGGAAACACCGGCTTGGTGAAGCGGGCGGCGATCGAGGTGATGTTGGCGGCCACCCCGCTGCCCAGTTCGGCGACGAGCGCCCGGCCGGAAACCCCATATGTGCACAGGCCGTGCAGGATCGGCCGCGGGAAACCGGCCAGGTTGGTGGCGAACCACGGGTCGCTGTGTAGCGGGTTGCGGTCGCCGGACAGCCGGTAGATCAGCGCCTGGTCCTCGCGGGTCGGCAGGTCGATCCGGGCGTCGGGCTCCCGGTCGGGGAACTCCGGCGCCACGGGCCGTTCGCCCTTCTCCCCCCCGAAGCCGCCTTCGCCGCGGATGACCAGGGTGGTGAGTGTCTCGGCGATCAACTTGCCGGAGTCGGGATCCTTGCCCTCGCCGCGCAACATCAGGATGGCGTTCTTCCCCTCGCCCTTGTCCTGAATGTCGGCAACCTCGGTGACCACGGACAGCTTTCCGGCCGGCGGCAATGGCGCATGCAACCGGACCGTCTGCGACCCGTGCAAAAGCATGGCCCAGTTGAACGTTCCCACCTTGCCTGCCGCCGCGAACGCGGGGCAGCAGATCACCGCGTAGGTGGGCAACACCTGCTGCGGGATGTCGTGACTGTTCTCGGTGGTGAACGCCAAATCGTCCAGTCCGGCGCCGACACCGAGTGCGTAAAGCAATGTGTCCCGGTCGGTCCACTCGAACAACTGAGGCTCGGTTACCGCACCGACGGCACTCGGGTCAATCGCCATGCGAGTCTCCTCTCGATTGAAAATTCACGCCTTTTCGGCACCTAACCATCGCAAACCCTTCCCACCGACGGTGTCGGCAGGGCAGGCTATCGCCATGGTGAAGCGCACATTGATCTGTACGGTCTCCAAAGTCCTAGTCGTGGTGGCCGTGGCCACGCTCGTCGGCGCCTGCGGTGGCGGCAGCGCGGAGGCCCGCAGCATCACTTTGACCTTCATCCGCAACGCGCAATCCCAGGCGAACGCGGACGGCATCATCGACACCGGCATACCGGGTCCCGGCCTCACCGAGGACGGCAAGGCGCAGGCGCAGCAACTCACCCACCAGCACAACGACTTCGACGCCATCTACTCCTCGCCGACGGCGGCCGACCAGCAGACCGCCGGTCCCCTGGCCAGCCAGCTGGGTAAGCAGGTCGAGATCCTGCAGGGCGTGCAGTCCATCAATGCCGGCTGGTTCAACGGCAAGCCCGAATCGATGGCCAATTCGACCTACCTGCTGGCGCCCACCCGGTGGGTGGACGGCGATGTGAACACGAGCATCCCGGGCTCGATCAGCGGCGAGGACTTCAATTCGCAATTCACCGCCGCGATCCGCAAGGTCTACGACAGCAAGCACAGCAAGCCGGTGGTGTTCTCTCAGGGCACCGCGATCATGGTGTGGACCCTGATGAACGCCAGGAACCCGAAGCTGAGCCTGCTCAACAACCACCCGCTACCCAACCTCGGCCGGGTGGTCATCACCGGCAATCCGACCACCGGCTGGACGTTGGTGGACTGGGACGGCGTCCGCAGCTTCAGCTAGCGCGCTCTACACACCGAAGGTTGACGCGGGCGGCGCCTGCCGCCACGATGGGCTGCATGCGGTATGTCGTTACCGGCGGTACCGGGTTTATCGGGCGCCGGGTCGTGTCCCGGCTACTGGACTCCGAACCCGATGCGCAGGTGTGGGTGCTGGTTCGCAGGCAGTCGTTGGGCCGCTTCGAGCGCCTCGCGCAGCAGTGGGATGAGCGGGTAAAACCCCTGGTCGGGGAGCTGCCCGAGCTGGAACTGACCGACCGGGTGATCGACGAGCTGGGTTCGGTGGACCACTTGGTGCACTGCGCGGCGATCTATGACATCACCGCCAGGGAGGCCGAGCAGCGGGCCGCCAACGTCGAGGGCACCCGCGCCGTGGTCGCGCTGGCGCAACGCCTGGACGCCACGTTGCATCACGTGTCCTCGATCGCGGTGGCGGGCGATTTCCGCGGCGAATACACCGAGGACGACTTCGACGTCGGCCAGCAGTTGCCGTCGGCGTATCACCGCACCAAGTTCGAGGCCGAGGCGCTGGTGCGGGATACGCCCGGGCTGCGGTACCGGATATACCGCCCGGCGGTGGTGGTGGGCGATTCGCGCACCGGCGAGATGGACAAGATCGACGGCCCCTACTACTTCTTCGGCGTCTTGACGAAACTCGATGCGCTGCCGTCGTTTACCCCGATGCTGCTGCCCGATACCGGACGTACCAACATCGTCCCCGTCGATTACGTGGCCGACGCGTTGGTCGCGCTCATGCACGCCGACGACCGGGACCAGCAGACCTTCCACCTGACCGCACCGAAAACCCTTGGACTGCGCGGCATCTACCGCGGTATTGCCGGTGCGGCGGGGCTGCCGGCGTTGCGCGGATCGTTGCCCCGCTCGGTCGGCACCTCGGTGCTGAAGGTGAGCGGGCGCGCCAAGGTGTTGCGCAACATGGCGGCGACCCAGCTGGGCATCCCGGCCGAGGTTCTCGACGTCGTCGACCTGGCACCCACCTTCGTATCGGACAAGACACAAGAGGCATTGCGAGACAAGGGAATCGAGGTCCCCGACTTCCGGGTATACGCACCCAAGCTGTGGCGCTACTGGGCCGAGCATCTGGACCCCGACCGCGCCCGCCGCGACGATCCGAAGGGCCCGTTGGTCGGCCGGCACGTGATCATCACCGGCGCGTCCAGCGGCATCGGCCGGGCTTCGGCCATCGCCGTGGCCGAGCGCGGCGCGACGGTTTTCGCGTTGGCGCGCAACGGTGAAGCCCTTGAGCAGCTGGTCGCCGACATCCGCGCCAACGGTGGTCAGGCCCATGCATTCGCCTGTGACGTCACCGATTCCGCGTCGGTGGACGCGACCGTCAAAGACATCCTCGGCCGCTTCGACCACGTCGACTACCTGGTCAACAACGCCGGCAGGTCGATCCGCCGTTCGGTGGTGAACTCGACGGACCGGCTGCACGACTACGAGCGGGTGATGGCGGTCAACTATTTCGGTGCGGTGCGGATGGTGTTGGCGTTGCTGCCGCACTGGCGGGAACGGCGGTTCGGCCACGTCGTCAACGTGTCCAGCGCCGGTGTGCTGGCGCGCAATCCCAAATACAGCTCGTATCTGCCCACCAAGGCGGCGCTGGACGCGTTCTCCGACGTGGTCTCGTCGGAGACCCTGTCGGACCACATCACGTTCACCAACATCCATATGCCGCTGGTGGCTACGCCGATGATCGCGCCGTCCAAGCGTTTGAACCCGGTGCCGGCGATCAGCGCCGAGCGCGCGGCGGCGATGGTGGTGCGCGGCCTCATCGAAAAGCCGGCGCGCATCGACACCCCGCTCGGAACACTCGCCGAAGCCGGCAACCACTTTGTGCCCGGGCTCTCGCGTCGGATTCTGCATCAGGTCTACCTCGGCTATCCCGACTCCCCGGCCGCGCGCGGCATCACCGAACCCGAGGCGCCGGCACCGGTTCGCCGGCAGCCCAAACGGCCGTCCCGCAGCGTCGCCCGGGTGGTGGGAGTGCCCCGGCCCGTCCGGCGGCTGGTCCGGCTGGTGCCCGGCCTGCACTGGTGAATATTCGGCCCGCCTAGACGTTTAACCCTGCGCGGCGGCGGTATTCCCGCGCCGTGGTGCGAATTGCCGGCGACGAGATCACGCACGGTGACTCGGTGGCCCCCGCGACTCCCGACCTGGCCGCAACGGCTGTGGCCGTGCTGCCGGCGTTCGCGCTCAGCCGCAGCCTGGACATACACCGGGAAGAATGGATCCGGTTGGGGAGGCACTGGGATGACCTGGTGCCCGACCCGTACGCCGCCGAGTTGGGCGTCCGGCGGCTGCGTCGTTACGGCCGGTACCTGATGGGTGACACAGCCCGCGCGGTGCCCACCGAAGACTTTGTCCAGCCCGGGGACAGCAACCCGCTCTATATCGGCAAGAGCCGCGAATTCGAATCGCTGACCCCGGCGTTCGCCGAGGACCCGGTGCTGCACGGCTTGCTGGCATTGCTGCGCGGGCTGGCGTCGGTACTCGACGAGGTAGCCGAATGGAACGTCAGCGTCATGTCCTCACGCTCGAAATACGCTCAGCTGTAGGTCTGGGTGGGATCCAGGAACAGCCGGAAGAAGTTGTCGGATAAGTCGTAATGCGCCTGCACGTCGTCGAAGTGCGGCTTCAGGTCGTCCGGCATTTCGCCAGCGTAAACCCAGCGTAGTGTGGCGCCGGTGAGCGCGGTGTTCGCGGATGTCGATACCGGCATCGACGACGCGATCGCGCTGATCTACCTACTGGCCAGCGGTGTCGATCTGGTCGGCGTCGCCTCGACCGGAGGCAACATCGCCGTCGACCAGGTCTGCGCGAACAATCTGGCCCTGCTCGAATTGTGCGGTGCGGCGGAGGTCCCCGTGTCGCGGGGCGCCGGTCAGCCGCTGGCCGGACCCGGTCCCCGTCGCGGAGACTTCCACGGCCCCAACGGTTTAGGTTACGCAGAGTTGCCGCCGGCCGAGCGGCCGGTGACCGGACACGACGCTGCCGCGGCGTGGGTGCGCGCCGCTCACCGCTATCCCGGCGAGCTGATCGGGCTTGCGACGGGTCCCTTGACCAACCTGGCACTCGCGGTGCGCGCCGAACCCGAGCTGCCGCGGCTGTTGGGCCGGCTGGTGATCATGGGCGGGATGTTCGGCAACGAAATCGACGCCGACCGACAGGCCGAGTGGAACGTGAAGGTGGATCCCGAGGCGACGGCGGAGGTGTTCGCGGCCTGGGCGGGGCGTGGTCACCTTCCCGTGGTGTGCGGCCTGGATCTGACCCGGACAGTGGCAATGACGCCGGATCACCTCTACCGGCTTCCCGGTGCGGGTCCGGTCAGCCGGTTTATCCGGGACGCGATGCGCTTTTACTTCGAAGTGCACCGTGACCGCGGCCTGGGCTACCTGGCACACCTGCACGATCCGCTGGCCGCGGCCGTAGCGCTGGACCCGCAGCTGGTGCAGACCCGCGCCGCCCGCGTGAGCGTCGGCCTGCGCGGCGAGCGCGGCCTCACCTCGGCCGGCTGGGATTCACCGGAACCCAACGCGCGCATCGGAGTCCGCGTGGATGCGGAAGCGGTGCTGGAGCGGCTGATCACGCGGGTCGCCGCGTTCGCGCGATCGGTGCGCTGACCGCGCCCCCGCCGCCACCTCCTGGCCTCAGTTTCTGCCCAATCCACCCTGATCCCCTTAGGGACACCGCGCCGGATCCCCGGCCTTTCGGAGGAACGTAGGCCGCATTTCCAGGTGGTCGCGCACAGGATGGCACGCTGGTCCCAAAAAATTTTGCGGTTCGTCTTGCAAAATGGGACCGCGGTACCTATTTTAGAAAGCACAATGAGACTCAGATCACGCACCGGGGCTGGTCTGGCACAGGGGAGGCGGTCGCAACCGCGACCGGGAGAAGGGAACAACAGGTGTCAGGAACCAGGCCGACCGTTCGGCGGCTCAACCTTTCCGTGGTCAACAACACGCCGACGGCGCAGGATGCCGGCGAGCGTGCCTGGGTCTCGAAAGCACTGTGCCGGAACACCGATCCCGACCAACTCTTCGTGCGGGGGGCCGCCCAGCGCCAGGCCGCGACGTTGTGCCGGCACTGCCCGGTGCTGCAGGAATGCGGCGCGGACGCGCTGGACAACAAGGTCGAGTTCGGCGTGTGGGGCGGCATGACCGAGCGGCAGCGCAGGGCCCTGCTCAAGGAGCATCCCGAGGTCGTGTCCTGGGGCGACTTCCTCAACAAGCGCAAGACCCGCTCCGCCGTCTAGGCTCCAAGCGCCGGCTTCTTCATTACGCGATTGTTACAGCGACACCGGTTCACGGCGTACATCAATGAATGACACTGCGGCATAAGCAAATCCGCAACGTGTGTTATTCAGGCCTACTCGTAGATTCCCTCCAAATACCACCTCCTCTGTCGATAGCACAGCAGTAGCGCCCGTTCGCTTTCCAACAGCACCTGGGCACGAGCGATCCGGCTGACCCCTGAATTGACCTCGGGCCGGTCATCCCACCAGCGCTCATCGACCGGCCAGGGTCCCGCCCACCAGCGCAACTGGTCGTCCCGACCGCGGACGGCCAGCCGGGCGGGGTCGGCGGAGAACAGCCCCCGGCTGGTGACTCGGACCGGGTTGCCTTGAGCGTCAAACAATTCCACCGGGTCATCCACCAGGACCGACGGCGACGGTTCGGGTAGCTGGCCGGGCCACGGCTGACTCGGGTCGGCTCGGGGCACCGGCTCGTCACCCAATGGGGTGAACGTGATGCGTTCGGCCGGCCCACGTCCGCCGGACAGCACCGGCACCTGCACCGCCTCCGGTCCCAGTAAGCCTTGCACCCGCACCAGCGCCCGTCGGGCCCGAAGCCGGTCCTCCTCCCCCAGCCCGCCCCAGAGTGGGAGTTGCAGCGCCTCGGCCGAGACCACCTCGACGGCCTGCAGCCGTAACGACGTCAGCGGTGCATCCAGGGGCTGACCGCGCGCGAGGCGATGACTCAACCATCCGTCCAGTTGCCAGCGCACCCGGTCGGCGGTGGCGTCCTCGGTCAGCGGTTCGGCACACCGCCACACCCTGCTCAACTCGTCGCCGTTGGCGGTGACGGCGTGAATGGCCAACCGGGTGCATCCGACCCCGGCGGCCAACAACCCCTGATGCAGGCTGGCAGCCAGCGAACGGCCGGCGAACGCCGCCGCGTCGACCCGGTCGATCGGCGGATCGCAGTCCAACACGGCGCCGAGCTCCTGCGGTGGTTCCCGTCCGGACGGCCCCCGCTCCGGTTCACCGCGGGCGAACCGATGCGCGGTCACCGCATCGGCCCCGAACCGGGAGGCCACGTCGGAGCGGGACAGCGCGGCGAACTGCCCCAAGGTGCGAATCCCCATCCGCCACAACAGGTCTGCCAACTCATTGCGCCCCGGCCCGGCCAGGCTCGGCTCGGTGGCGAGCTGGCGGATCGACAGCAACGCCAAAAACCGCGCGTCTCCGCCCGGCTCCACGATGCGCCCCGCCCGTGCGGCGAAGACAGCGGTGGACAGCCCGTCGGCGACGCCGACCTGACATTCCGCGCCGGCCGCGGCCACCGCGTCGATCAGCCGTTCGGCCGTCTGCTGTTCGGACCCGAAGAACCGGGCCGCCCCGCGCACCGGCAGCACCAGGAGGCCGGGCCGGAGCACCTCGGGCCGGGGTACCAGATCTTCCACGGCGGCGACCACTCCTTCGAAGAAACGGGCGTCGCGGTCGGCGTCGGCGGCCGCGATGTGCAGTTGCGGACACCGGGCCGCCGCCTCCCGGCGCCGCAACCCGCGCCGCACCCCGGCCGCCCGAGCCGTCGCCGAACAGGCGATCACCCGATTCGCCAAGGTGACCGCAACCGGCGCCGTCGCGGCCTGGCCGGCGGCTGCGGCCGCCGCAACCGCGGGCCAATCCATGCACCAGATCGCCAATACGCGCGAGCCAGGGGAACCAACCATCGGGATTACCCGGTGCGACCGCGGCCGATTGCCCGGCCGCAACTGTTGATCTGCAACCGCACCGCGCTGATCCGCCCGAAGCCCGGCCGGCATCCGGCGCTGAATTCATAGCCGCAGACCCGGGCTTCCAGCCGCGTCGCCGCGCCTTCCCAATCGCCGTCGGTGACCAGCACCGTGCATCCCTTCTGCCGGGCACGGGCCACCACTGCGCGCGCCCGGGTCCGCGTGACCCGGCGCCCACCCAGACCGAGCACCACCAGATCCATGCCGTCGACGAGCACCGCGGCCACTTCCACCGGATCGTTTCCGGGGTCCGGAATCACCGCGAGCCGATCGAGGTCCGCCCCCATTTCCACCGCCGCCAACAACCCGATGTCCGGCTGGCCCACGATTGCGACGTTGCCCCCGTCCGCCGACACGGTGGCCACCATGCGCAGTAACAAAGACCGCGCTCCCGACAACACCGCCACCGTCCCCCGGGGCAGCCGCGCCGGCCCCGTAGACGACACCGGTTCCACCGAAGCGGAATCCTTGCCGGAGATCGCCGCGATCTTCCGACGCAGCGATTCAAGCTGGTCAGCGCGATTTTCAGAGGCGAAAGCCACAGTCACGACCGCCTCCTGCTTGCCGGGTTTTCGAAAGTATGTTCGATCTGATTCGAAGTAAACACCTGCCCTCCGACAAGCGTCAAGCAACGTGAGAGGCTGCTTTATGCGCTCGATGCTGGTGTGGCCACTGGTATGTATTGGGGTGAATTTCGGAGTCACTTCAGCCCCACCGGCCACCGCCGACACAGGAGATTGCCGACCCGCCGCCCTATTCATTTCGACTGACGGCTCACCGCTCTTCGACCTACAAGCCAGCACGACGATCGCACTTAACGGCGCCTCAGTCACCGGGTCTACCCCGCTGGACGGGGTGTACTGGTCGGGCGAATCGGCGGACGTAGGACGGGCCCGCCGATTCCAGCTCTGCGTGGTCGACGAACCCACGTTGCACACCGTCGCCGAGGCGCTATGCCGCCAGTTCAACCAGCAAGCGGTATTGACCTTCGACTACCTGCCCGAGGACACGGCCCACGCCAACGCCAATGCCAACGCAATCGCCATCGCCGTGCCCGACGTCGACTTCGCCCGCTTCGTGGCCGCGTTTGTGGCCGATCCCGCCGCGCACCGTCGACTGCAGGGCGGATCGGTCACCACCGCCGACCACACCCTGATCCTTATCGCCGGCAAAGACGATCTCGATACCGCCCGTCGCCTCGTCCATGCATCCGGCGGTGACTGGGCCAGGGCCACCATCACCTACGGCGACCGCGAACTGGTGAGCTAAGCAGATACAAGGGAACCTTGTACCCCTGCAAGAACGAGGCCCCTACTGCACCGCCGGTTGTGGCTGAAAAATCAGTGCCATGAACATTCACACCAACACCGCCACCACAAACACCCTGCGCACCAGGGGTTTCCAGCGCACCATCGCCGGCGCCCTGCTGGCCACGGCGATCACCGCGACCGCCATCGGTCTTGCTGCGCCCGGATGCGCCGACAGCGGGGACCAGGCGCAACTGCAATCGCTGATACCCACACCGGCCAACACTGCGCTCACCGACGGTCCCGACTCCATCTCCAACAACGGCATCCGCATGCACTTCCTGGTGAATGCACCCGCGACTGCAGTTCTGGACGCATACAAGACCGCGCTGGAAGGCAAGGGCTGGACGGTGACCGTCACCAATTCCGGCGGCCGGGGCGGCGGCGGTGGCGCCACCTACACCGCAACCAGGGGCGCGGCCTACGGTGTGTTCACCGGAGGAGGCTTCGGCAGCACCACCGACGTCAATGCCTGCGCATGGCAATCCAAGCCCGCCAACACCAACTGCGGCGGGGACGACCGGCAGTAGTTCCGTCAGCTGAGAACAGTCACGCCGGTCGGCGCCGAAAGCCCCGCCGGCACAAATGTTTCCGGCACGAATCGCCGGAAAGCGGGGTGGTGCCCCGCTACTCCCACTCGATGGTGCCGGGCGGTTTGCTGGTGATGTCCAGCACCACCCGGTTGACCTCGCGCACCTCGTTGGTGATGCGGGTCGAGATCCGTTCCAGCACCTCGTAGGGCACCCGGGTCCAGTCGGCGGTCATGGCGTCCTCACTGGACACCGGCCGCAACACGATCGGGTGACCGTAGGTGCGACCGTCGCCCTGCACACCCACCGACCGGACGTCGGCCAGCAGCACCACCGGGCACTGCCAGATCTGGTTGTCCAGTCCGGCCGCGGTGAGCTCCTCGCGGGCGATCGAGTCCGCCCGCCGCAGCGTCTCCAACCGCGCCGCGGTGACCTCACCGACGATCCGGATACCCAGACCGGGTCCCGGAAAGGGTTGCCGGGCAACGATTTCCTCCGGCAGGCCCAACTCTCGACCCACCGCGCGCACCTCGTCCTTGAACAACAGCCGCAACGGCTCGACGAGAATGAACTTCAAATCGTCGGGCAGTCCACCCACATTGTGGTGGCTCTTGATGTTGGCGGTGCCGCTGCCTCCGCCGGACTCCACCACATCGGGATACAGCGTGCCCTGTACCAGGAACTCAACCTCAGAGCCGCTGTCCCCCACGATGTCTCGGACCGCACCCTCGAAGGCCCGGATGAACTGGCGGCCGATGATCTTGCGCTTGCCCTCGGGGTTGGTGACACATGACAACGCATCCAGGAAGGTCTGCGCGGCATCGACGGTGACCAGGTTCGCGCCGGTGGCCGCCACGAAATCCCGTTCCACCTGGGCGCGCTCACCAGCCCGCAGCAGCCCGTGATCGACGAAAACACACGTCAGGCGGTCGCCGATGGCGCGCTGCACCAGGGCGGCGGCCACCGCGGAATCCACCCCGCCGGACAGGCCGCAAATCGCGTGCCCGTCGCCGATCTGCTCGCGCACCTGCTCGACCAGCGCGTTGGCGATGTTGGCCGGCGTCCACTCCGCACCGATCCCGGCGAATTCGTGCAGGAA
Source organism: Mycobacterium asiaticum (assembly GCF_001668675.1). Classification (GTDB taxonomy): domain Bacteria; phylum Actinomycetota; class Actinomycetes; order Mycobacteriales; family Mycobacteriaceae; genus Mycobacterium; species Mycobacterium asiaticum_D. The sequence continues at coordinate 13,771 of NZ_LZKQ01000134.1, forward strand.
CCGACTGAGCACCTGCTGCCCGTGCGGGGTGTGCATCACCTCCGGGTGGTACTGCACGCCGGCCAATCGACGTTCGCGCGCTTCGAACGCGGCAACCGCCGCGCCGGCGCTGCTGGCCACCACCTGAAATCCCGCCGGTGCCGCCGTGACCGCGTCCCCGTGGCTCATCCACACCGGCTGAACGCCGGGCAGGTCCGAATGCAGTTCACCGCCAAGAACTTTCAACTCGGTCCGGCCGTATTCGCTGGTGCCGGTGTGCGCGACGGTGCCGCCGAGCGCCTGCGCCATGGCCTGGAATCCATAACAGATGCCGAACACCGGCAGATCCAGGTCGAACAACGCCGGGTCCAGCTGCGGGGCGCCCTCGGTGTAGACGCTGGCCGGCCCGCCGGACAGCACCACCGCCAGCGGGTCGCGCGCCGCAATTTCCTCGACCGAGGCGGTATGCGGGATGACCTCCGAGAACACCCGCGCCTCGCGGATCCGGCGGGCGATCAACTGCGCATACTGTGCACCGAAGTCGACCACCAACACGGGCCGCGGCGAGGCTGATTCCACGGGCACCGAGTCTAGTGGCTGTCCGCCTGGCGATCCGCACCCGGCTCGATCGCTTTCGTTGCCGATTGCGGTTCCCGAACCGCCACAATGCCATTCAACAATTTTCTCGGTTCTGGCGTGAATCGGCTGATTGGGCCTAACGGTATACTGACCGGCACGGGGTCGAATGATGAAGGGCCGGGAAAAGTGCGGGTCACCGGAAAAATAGTGCGTTTCGACGGAGTGCGCGGTTATGGTTTCATCACGCCGGATATCGGTGGCGAAGATGTTTTCCTGCACGTCAACGACCTTGAGGTGGAGAAACAGCGAGCGGTCCGCGGTACCAGGGTCTCCTTCGAAATCGACGAAGGCGACCGCGGAAAGTTCGCCCGGGAAGTGCGGCTGGCGAATGACACGGGTCCAGGCATAGATGACGGGTCAGCGGCCGGCGACGAATATTTCGACGTCCTTTCTGCCGACGAATTCCGCCACACCATCACCGAAAAGCTTTTACACATAACTCCGGCGTTGGATGCCCAGCAGATACTCGCGGTGCGGAGCAGCTTTGAAGAGGTGGCCCGTAAACACGGCTTGATTGATTCGTAGTTTCCGGCGGGACAGCTTTGGGCATGGGAGTGAGATAGCCGACTACGCGAAAGCGAGGTTCCGCCCGTGGCTTCAGCGCTGGGTCTGCCCGAGGAGGTTCGCGCCTGTCTGTTCGACCTCGACGGTGTGCTGACCGACACCGCGAGCGTGCATACCAAGGCGTGGAAGGAGATGTTCGACTCCTTCTTGTCCCAGCGAGCCGAAAGCACCGGAGAGGAGTTCGTCCCCTTCGATCCCGCCGACGACTATCGGCAGTACGTAGACGGCAAGAAACGCGAAGACGGGGTCCGGTCGTTTTTGCAGAGCCGGGATATCGAACTGCCCGACGGAAGTCCGGACGACTCTGCTGACACCGAGACGATTCACGGCCTGGGCAACCGGAAAAACGACATGTTCCAGAAGGTCTTGCATGACGACGGCGTCAAGGTTTTCGAGGGATCACGCCGCTACCTGGAGGCCGTCGCCGAGGCGGGTCTGGCCATCGCCGTGGTGTCGTCGAGCGCCAACACCCGCGATGTTCTCGAGATCACCGGCCTGGACCAGTTCGTGCAGAAGCGGGTCGACGGCGTCACGCTGCGTGAGGAGAACATCGCCGGTAAACCCGCGCCGGACTCCTACCTGCGCGGCGCGGAGTTGCTCGACGTCGAGCCCGACGCGGCGGCGGTATTCGAGGACGCAATCTCCGGCGTGCAAGCGGGCCGAGACGGTAATTTCGGCTTCGTGATAGGTGTCGACCGGGTGGGGCAGGCCGAAGAACTGCGCAAGAACGGCGCGGACGTGGTGGTGACCGATCTCGCCGATCTGCTCGGTCACGACGACGGGAAGACCTCGTGATCTCCGAAGAAGCCTTTCCGGTCGAACCCTGGCAGATACGCGAGACCACCCTCAATCTGAACCTTCTGGCCCAATCGGAATCCGTATTCGCCTTGTCCAACGGGCACATCGGGCTGCGCGGCAACCTCGATGAGGGTGAACCCTACGGGCTGCCGGGCACGTACCTGAATTCCTTCTACGAGATCCGGCCGTTGCCTTACGCCGAAGCGGGATACAGCTATCCCGAAGCCGGCCAGACCGTCGTCGACGTCACCAACGGCAAGATCATTCGGCTGATGGTCGACGACGAGCCGTTCGACGTCCGGTACGGCGAATTACTGGACCACGAAAGGACTCTCGACCTCCGCGCCGGAACAATGACCCGCCGGGCGCACTGGCGCTCCCCCACCGGCAAGCAGGTCAAGGTGACGTCCACGCGGCTGGTGTCGCTGGTACACCGCAGTGTGGCGGCGATCGAGTACGTGGTCGAAGCGATCGACGACTTCTCCCGCGTCACGGTGCAGTCCGAACTCGTCACCAACGAGGATCAGCCGGAGACCTCCGACGACCCGCGGGTTGCGGCCATCCTGGAGAATCCGCTGGAAGCCGTCGACCACGAAAGTGACGGTTGCAAATCGCTTCTCATGCACCGGACGCGCAGCAGCGCCCTGATGATGGCCGCCGCCATGGACCACGAGGTGGAGGTCGAGGGACGCCTCGAGGTCACCACCGACACCCGCGCCGACCTGGCCCGCACCACGGTCATCTGCGGTCTGCGGCCCGGCCAGAAGCTACGCATCGTCAAATACCTGGCCTATGGCTGGTCGAGCTTGCGTTCCCGGCCGGCACTGCGGGACCAGGCCGCCGCGGCCATCACCAGTGCGCGTTACAGCGGATGGCAGGGGCTCATCGACGGGCAGCGAGCCTACCTGGACCTGTTCTGGGACACCGCGGACGTGGAGATCGAGGGGGACCCGGAAAGCCAGCAGGCGGTGCGGTTCGGGCTTTTTCACCTGTTGCAGGCCAGCGCCCGCGCCGAACGCCGGGCGATCCCGAGCAAGGGACTCACCGGCACCGGCTATGACGGCCACGCCTTCTGGGACACCGAAGGTTTCGTGCTGCCGGTGCTCACCTACACGGTGCCGCACGCGGTCGCGGACGCATTGCGTTGGCGCGCTTCGACATTGGATCTCGCGAAGGAACGCGCGGCCGAACTCGGCCTCGATGGCGCAGCCTTCCCGTGGCGCACCATCCGCGGTCAGGAATGCTCGGCGTATTGGCCGGCCGGTACGGCGGCCTGGCACATCAACGCCGACATCGCCATGGCCTTCGAGCGCTACCGCATCGTCACCGGCGACGAATCCCTGGAGGAGGAATGCGGTCTGCCCGTGCTTGTCGAGACGGCCCGTTTGTGGACGTCGTTGGGACATCACGACCGCAACGGCGTCTGGCATCTGGACGGGGTCACCGGCCCCGACGAGTACACCGCCATCGTCCGGGACAACGTGTTCACCAACTTGATGGCCGCGCACAATCTGCGCACCGCCGCCGACGCCGCCAAACGTCATCCCGACAAGGCCGGTGCGCTGGGCGTCACCACCGAGGAGATGGCCGTCTGGCGCGATGCGGCCGACGCCGCCAACATCCCCTATGACGAGGAGTTGGGCGTGCACCAGCAGTGCGAGGGGTTCACCACCTTCGCCGAGTGGGACTTCGAAACGAACACCACCTACCCGCTGCTCATGCACGAGGCGTACGTGAAGCTCTATCCCGCGCAAGTGATCAAGCAAGCGGATCTGGTGTTGGCCATGCAGTGGCAGAGCCACGCGTTCACCCGCGAGCAGAAGGCCCGCAACGTCGACTACTACGAGCGGCGGATGGTGCGCGACTCGTCGCTGTCGGCCTGTAGCCAGGCGGTGATGTGCGCCGAGGTGGGCCACCTCGAACTGGCCCACGACTATGCCTATGAAGCCGGGCTGATCGATCTGCGCGATCTGCACCACAACACCCGCGACGGATTGCACATGGCATCACTGGCCGGAGCGTGGATCGCCTTCGTCGCCGGTTTCGGCGGGCTGCGCGACGACCAGGGCATCCTGTCGATGGATCCGCAACTGCCCGACGGCATTTCGCGGCTGCGGTTCCGGGTGCGGTGGCGCAATTGCCGAGTCACGGTGGACACCGACCATGAGAACGTCACCTACGCGCTGCGCGACGGCTCCGACGCCGAACTCACGATTCTGCACGCCGGTGAAGAAGTCACGTTGACAACCGAAGAGCCGGTGACCATCCCGCTGCGTAAGCGCGAGGCGCTCCTGCCGCCGCCACCGCAGCCCCCGGGGCGCGAGCCGTTGCACCGCAGAAGCCTGACGCGCACGACCACCAATTAGGGACCAATTAGGAACCAATTAGGGACCACTTAGGCGCTTCCGCCGCGGCGGGCAGGCGCATTTCGTCCCGAACGTATGAGTCGCCTGGGGGTTAGCTACTCCCAGTAGACAGCAAAATCAGGCTAGGCTAACCTTGGCAACCTGAGTTCCCCCGCCGATTACCCAGCTAACTGAGTAGACCGACATTGACCTCTGCCACTAATAAGATTCGGACGTTCCACGGTTCGTTGCTGGAGCCGTTGTCGAGCCGGTACGCGAGCCGGGCCGGCTCGCGGCCACGGGTCGAATGGGTCCGGTCGGCCACTTCCGAGATTCCGTTCATCCGGCCTACCTTTCCGGGACCAGCCGAGCTCGCCGAGGACTTCGGGCGGATCTCTGCGGCGAACTGGTACACGAATTTCGGTCCGATGGAGCAACGGTTTGCCCGCGCCATGGGCGAATACCTCGGCCCGGACCTGCACGTTGCCACCATGGCCAACGGGACTATGGCGCTGATCGCCGCACTGCACGTCACGCTCGGGGAGGGCAGTCGGGATCGCTACGTGCTGATGCCCTCCTTCACTTTTGTCGGGGTGTCGCAAGCGGCGCTGTGGACGGGATACCGGCCTTGGTTCATCGACATCGACGCCCAGAGCTGGCAGCCATCCGTTCCGTCGGCGCGCTCGGTCCTGGAACGCTCGCGGGACCAAATCGCCGGCATTGTGCTGGCGAACGTATTCGGCGTCGGGAATCCGCAGATCGACGCCTGGGAGGCACTCGCGGCAGAATGGGACCTTCCGCTGGTGGTGGACTCCGCGGCCGCATTCGGCTCCACGTATGCCGACGGCACGCATGTCGGGGGACGCGGCGCCTGTGAGATTTTTTCGCTGCATGCGACCAAGCCGTTCGCGGTCGGTGAGGGCGGCGCTCTGGTGTCCCGCGACCGACGACTAATCGAGCAGGCGTACAAGTTTCAGAACTTCGGCTTCGCCAAGTCGCGCGAATCCACGCATTTCGGCATGAATGCGAAGCTGCAGGAGATCAACGCCGCCATTGGGCTGCGCCAGCTGGTAAACCTGGATCACCGTCTCTCCAGCCGCCGTAGCGTACTGGCGAGCTATCGTGCCGGACTTGCCGGCACAGGCATGTCCTTTCAGCAGAATGCGGATGCTTCGTCGCTCTGCTTTGCCAGCGTCTGTTGCAAGTCCGCTGATCAGAAGGTCGCGGTCATGGCCAGTCTGCACAGCGACGCGATCCGGGCACGTGACTACTACAACCCGGCACAACACCTGCATCCCTACTTCGCGACCAACAGCGAATTGGTGCAGAGCACGGATCTGACTGTCACAGAGGACATCTGTTCACGAATCGTGTCGCTGCCGGTGCATGACCACATGGCAGCGGTTGACGTTGCCCGGGTGGTGGCCGCAGTTCAGTCCGCCGGACGGTCGACGTGACTGAGGCATTCGCCGCCGGTCCGCCGAAAGTGAGTGTCGTCTCGATCGCGTACAACCAGGAGGATTACATTCGCGACGCCCTGGAGGGTTTCGTCGCGCAGATGACCGACTTTCCGGTCGAGGTCGTCATCGCCGACGACGCCTCCACCGACACCACGCCGGCGATCATCCGGGAATACGCCGAGCGCTACCCCGGCCTGTTCCGAGTCATCCTCAGGTCCGAAAACGTCGGTGTTTACGCCAATTTCGTGGAGACACTAGCCGCCGCGCGAGGTCAGTACGTCGCGATATGTGAAGGCGACGATTACTGGACCGATCCACTCAAGCTGGCCAAGCAGGTCGCATTCATGGATCAGCACCCCGAAACGACTGTGTGCTTTCACCCGGTGCGAGTGGTTCACACAGATGGGACACCCGAGTCGGTGTTCCCGCCACTTCGCCAACGCCGCAACTTGAGCCTGGAAGCCCTGCTGGAGCGCAATTTCATTCAGACCAATTCCGTGATGTATCGCCGCGACATCCGCTACGACGACATTCCGGCCAACGTCATGCCCATCGACTGGTATCTGCATGTCCGACACGCAATAAACGGTGAGATCGCCATGCTGCCGGAAACAATGGCAGTGTATCGTCGCCAGCCACAAGGTATTTGGTACGACGTCGATCACGACCGCCAAGAGTTCTGGCGCAAGCGGGGCCACGGGGTGGCCGCCTCCCTGAATGCAATGCTTGACCTGGTTTCGGGCGACGAGACCCGGGAAAGGATTGTCGGCAAGGTTTCCGACATCGTCTTCGCGGAGATGGCACGGCTGCCGGGCTCCGCGGGACATGACGTCCTGCGTCAATCCATTGCGGACCATCCACGGTTGGCGGCGCTTGCCTGGCAGCACCGCTGGACGCGAACACCTTTGCGTCGGCTTGAGCACAAGGTGTCCAGAGCGCAGTCCGCGACTCAGGTTTACTCTGCGGCGGTCGTACACCAATTCAAAAAGCGACGCCGTAGTAGCGCTCGAACGCAACCGTGACGGGCGCTAAGCCGACAGTTGAGTTCCGCACGCACCGACGGCCCCGTCGTAGCTGTGCGCAGCAATAAGACTGGGGGCCAACAGTTTCGTTAACGAACGGATGCGGGGTGCGCTCTCCACGTGCCAGAACCGGATCGTCGAGTTGAAATTGCCGCCGACCAGCGGCCCGATCACGTGAACCCCCGGACTGGCCTCGAATTCGTCGTTCACCTGGACGCCGCGGTTGGTGCGGTTCGGCCGGCACAGGCCGTTACGCATCATGCTGACCAATAGCGGCGACGAACACGCGTCCAGATCCTCGAAACCGCCGCAATTCAACACCGCGGCAAACGTTTTCGGATGCTTCCGCTCCCCTTGCGGGGTACGGTAAAGCACCGTGGCGACCCGCCTGCCTGACGTGCACGCGGCCACGCTGACAACTTCTCCCGCCAGCATGGTGAGTTTGCCTTCGGCCGCCAACTCGTCGGCGGCCTGACGGCAGTCGCGTCCGGCGCGCCGCACCAATTTGGTGTAGGTCATCCCGTGCACGCAGTGAAACTCCTCCTGCTGCACGGGATCCATCCGGCCCAGCGCTTGGCCCACCAGCGCCCCGATGCCGTCATACAGATCGGCGATATTCAGGGCCCGTTGTTCGGCAGTTTCCAGATCGGCACGAATCGCCGCCATAAGCCCCGCCGCGTCAACTGATTTGGCCGCAACCACCGCATTCAGTCGCGGGAAGTCGAAGTGCGGTGGGTCCTCGAGAATCGGGTAGGGGAGCAAGCCGGAACGGGAGATGACGGTGACGCAGTCGAGGTGTCCCCGAATGCGCGCGTCATGGCGCAACAGGTAGAGCGCTTCGAGTGAAGTCGCGTTGGAACCGACGATCAACACGTTGCGCTGCTCTGACGCCTCGACCCGCGCCAGTGCGCCACGGAGCCGCGCCATGTTGCTTTCCCCGTCCGGGAAGTACAGGTCGTTGAGGTAGGTGAAGGGTGCGGGGGCGGTGTCGGCCCATAGGTTTTTCGGCGGCGGACTACCGACGGCGACCACGACCTTGCGTGCCCTGATCTCGTTGGGCCCAGCTGAGCTCAGGCCGACCACGAAGCGACCGTCCGCACCCGTCACGCTGATCGCTTCGGCGTGGATGGGCACCACCTCGGCCACGTTCGATTCCTCGAGCGCGGCGACGGCGGCAGCGACCTGCTCGGCGATGAATGTGCCGAACACGTTGCGCGGCAGGTAAAGCTCGCCCCACTGATTGGCCTCGAGTGCCGCTCGGTTGTCGCTGATCCAGCGCGCCGCCGCGTCACCGCCCCGGTCCTGGAAGGCCGGCAGCCAGCGTTGTTTGTTGTGCTCCAGCCAGGCGATGTAGGCCGACCTCTCGGGTTCCTGGATGAACTCGTCGAGCTTCTGGATTGCGAGCGAGCGGACGCTGGAGCGGCGCCCGTAGGGAATTCCGCACCAGAACTGGTCATCGCGCTCGACGACGGCGATTCGCAGTTTGGTCGGCCGCCGGCCGGCCTGCAGGATCTGAGCCATTTCCAGCAGGGTCATGGAAGTGGCGATGCCACTGCCGATGAAGGCGAGATCGAACATCGGCGGAGCGCTGGTACGTTGCACGCACTCCGCCTCTCCATCGCTCCCGCCGAATTAGGGAAGGCTAACATAATCTGCTGGCGGGAGAAGTTGTCAGCGTGGCCGCGTGCTCGTCAGGCAGGCGGGTCGCCACGGTGCTTTACCGTACCCCGCAAGGGGAGCG
>NZ_LZKQ01000135.1 GCF_001668675.1 Mycobacterium asiaticum
GCTTCACCGCCGGCCCAGTGGACGCCTTCGGTGACCCCGCCGCGGAACGTTGCCCAACCCCCCGAACGGGGCTGGCGCAGGAGGAGCGGGCGACTCAGCCTGGGTCGGCGATGGCGGAGCCGTGGGTGGGGGAGGCGGCGCCACGCGCGGTGGCTGAGGCGCCGGCGGAGGAGGTGGCGGCTGAACCGGTCGGACGGTCGTCGGCCGCGGCGGGCCAGGCGGTGCAACCGGTGGCGGTGGAGCCGGCGGAGCCGCCGTATCCGGCTGGTCAGGCCGTATGCGGTTTCGCAGGAATTCTTGAGGCTGGTTCATGGGCTCCTCAGGTATAAAGGTGACTCAACCGTCGCGCTAGGGTCGATTGCGGAGTTCCCGAAGTGAGAAGCCCCACGGTCGGCGGTGAAACGCAATCGGATTCCCATAAGTATTGTGCAAACTCGCTGCGGGTGGCGGTGTGAAGTGACCGGCACCGCGGATACGCCTGTGCTGCGGTCACCGGCGACTTTGCTGCCACCACTTATTGCGCGCGGTGTTGCCCCTGTGACTGGTGCGCGCAGCTCTCCACCCGTCTGCGGGCCCACCGTCAGCAAACTTACTCCACGCGCACGGGCCGGACTGCGATCCGCGCCACAGTGGCCGAGAATGGGCTCTGACCGGGGGTCATGTCGCATGTCTGTCAATCGCTGGTAACAGCGAATTTACGGCCGTGCCAGTTCGCAAGCTACTATTGGAAGTTGGCATGTCAGGCGGTTTTTGTCATATCGTTTTACGACTTGTCGGAACTCGGGTCCAGGGCCGCCGTTCACCGCTGCACGGATGAATCCCTGACCGGACTATCTCCGCTTGGCGGACAGCCTGTCGACGAGACCGAAGGGGTTCAGCCCGCAACCTCCGGGGGCGGGGTCGTCGATCCGCAAAGCGGCCGTGCAGAAAGTCTGCTGAAGGGTTAGGTGGGAATGACGCCACAGCGCGTCGGGCTGTACAACCCCGCGTACGAACACGATTCGTGCGGCGTGGCCATGGTCGTGGATATGCACGGCCGGCGTAGCCGCGACATCGTGGATAAGGCGATTACCGCGTTGCTCAACCTGGAGCACCGCGGTGCGGCCGGTGCCGAACCGCGCAGCGGTGACGGCGCGGGCATCCTTATCCAGGTCCCGGATGCCTTCCTGCGCGAAGTCGTGGACTTCGAGCTGCCGGAACCGGGCAGCTATGCCACCGGCATCGCGTTCCTGCCGCAGTCGTCCAAGGACGCGGCGGCGGCGTGCTCCGCGGTGGAGAAGATCGCCGAGTCCGAAGGTCTGCAGGTGCTGGGCTGGCGCAACGTGCCCACCGATGATTCGTCGCTGGGCGCGCTGTCTCGCGACGCGATGCCCACCTTCCGTCAGGTCTTCATGGCCGGCGCCTCCGGTATGACGCTGGAACGACGTGCCTACGTGGTGCGCAAGCGCGCCGAGCACGAACTCGGCACCAAGGGCCCGGGTCAGGACGGCCCCGGTCGCGAGACGGTGTACTTCCCGAGCCTGTCCGGGCAGACCTTCGTCTACAAGGGCATGCTGACCACCCCGCAGCTCAAAGCGTTCTATCTGGACCTGCAGGACAACCGGGTGACCAGTGCCCTGGGCATCGTGCACTCGCGGTTCTCCACCAACACCTTCCCGTCCTGGCCGCTGGCGCACCCCTTCCGTCGGGTGGCGCACAACGGCGAGATCAACACGGTGACCGGCAACGAGAACTGGATGCGGGCCCGCGAGGCGCTGATCAAGACCGACGTTTTCGGCACCGAAGACGACGTCGAGAAGCTGTTCCCGATCTGCACTCCCGGCGCCTCCGACACGGCACGCTTCGACGAGGTGGTCGAGCTGCTGCACCTGGGCGGGCGCAGCCTGGCCCACGCCGTGCTGATGATGATTCCCGAGGCGTGGGAACGGCACGAGTCGATGGACCCGGCCCGCCGGGCGTTCTACCAGTACCACGCCTCGCTGATGGAGCCTTGGGACGGACCGGCGTCGATCACCTTCACCGACGGCACCATCGTCGGCGCGGTGCTGGACCGCAACGGTCTGCGCCCGTCGCGGATCTGGGTGACCGACGACGGCCTGGTGGTGATGGCGTCGGAGGCGGGTGTGCTGGACCTCGACCCCGCCAAGGTGGTCAAGCGGATGCGGTTGCAGCCCGGCCGGATGTTCCTGGTCGACACCACGCAGGGACGCATCGTCGCCGACGAGGAGATCAAGGCCGAACTGGCCGCCGAGCACCCCTACCAGGAGTGGCTGGACAAGGGCCTGGTGCCGATCGACAAGCTGCCGGCCAACAAATACGTGCGGATGCCGCACCACCGGCTGGTCATGCGGCAACTGGCGTTCGGCTACACCTACGAGGAACTCAACCTGCTGGTGGCGCCGATGGTCCGCACCGGCGCCGAGGCGCTCGGATCGATGGGCACCGACACCCCGATCGCGGTGCTCTCGAAGCGGCCCAAGCTGCTCTATGACTACTTCCACCAGTTGTTCGCCCAGGTGACCAACCCGCCGCTGGATGCCATCCGCGAAGAGGTGGTGACCAGCCTGCAGGGCACCACCGGTGGCGAGCGCGACCTGCTGAGCCCGGACGAGTACTCCTGTCACCAGATCTCGTTGCCGCAGCCGATTCTGCGGAACTTCGAGCTGGCCAAGCTGATCAACCTCAACCCCGACGACGAGGTCAACGGACGCCCGCACGGCATGCGGTCCAAGGTCATCCGCTGCCTGTACCCGGTCGCCGAAGGCGGCGCCGGGTTGGCCGCCGCCCTGGACGAGGTGCGGGCGGAGGCGTCGGCTGCGATCGCCGACGGCGCACGGGTGATCATCCTGTCCGACCGCAACTCCGACGAAACGTTGGCACCCATCCCGTCGCTGCTCGCCGTCGGGGCCGTGCACCACCACCTGGTGCGCGACCGCACCCGTACCCACGTGGGCCTGGTCGTCGAATCCGGCGACGCCCGCGAGGTGCACCACATGGCGCTGCTGATCGGTTGCGGCGCCGCCGCGGTCAACCCCTACCTGGTGTTCGAATCGATCGAGGACATGCTCGACCGCGGCGTGATCGACGGGGTGGACCGCAAGACCGCGCTGAGCAACTACATCAAGGCGGCCGGCAAGGGCGTGCTGAAGGTGATGTCCAAGATGGGCATCTCGACGCTGGCGTCCTACACCGGCGCCCAGCTGTTCCAGGCCGTCGGCATCTCCGAGGAGGTGCTCGATGAGTTCTTCACCGGATTGGCTTGTCCCACTGGTGGTATCACCCTGGACGACATCGCCGCCGACGTGGCGAGTCGGCACGCGCTGGCCTATCTGGACCGTCCGGACGAGCGCGCGCACCGCGAACTCGAGGTCGGTGGTGAGTACCAGTGGCGCCGCGAAGGTGAGTACCACCTGTTCAACCCGGAGACGGTCTTCAAGCTGCAGCACTCCACCCGCACCGGTCAGTACTCGATCTTCAAGGAGTACACCCGGCTGGTCGATGACCAGAGCGAGCGGATGGCGTCACTGCGCGGTCTGCTGAAATTCCGTGCGGGAGTGCGTCCGCCGGTGCCGATCGAAGAGGTCGAACCCGCCAGCGAGATCGTCAAGCGCTTCTCGACGGGTGCGATGAGCTATGGCTCGATCTCGGCGGAGGCGCACGAAACCCTCGCCATCGCAATGAACCGGTTGGGCGGCCGGTCCAACAGCGGTGAGGGCGGCGAGGACGTCAAGCGCTTCGAGCAGGATCCCAACGGCGACTGGCGCCGCAGCGCGATCAAGCAGGTGGCGTCGGCCCGGTTCGGAGTCACCTCGCACTACCTGACCAACTGCACCGACATCCAGATCAAGATGGCGCAGGGCGCCAAGCCCGGTGAGGGCGGCCAACTTCCGGGGCACAAGGTGTACCCGTGGGTGGCGAAGGTGCGGCACTCCACGCCGGGCGTGGGCCTGATCTCGCCTCCGCCGCACCACGACATCTACTCCATCGAGGATCTCGCGCAGCTGATTCACGACCTCAAGAACGCCAACCCGTCGGCGCGGGTGCACGTGAAGCTGGTGTCGGAGAACGGTGTTGGCACCGTCGCGGCGGGCGTGTCCAAGGCGCACGCCGACGTGGTGTTGATCTCCGGGCATGACGGTGGCACCGGCGCGACCCCGATGACATCGATGAAGCACGCCGGCGCGCCGTGGGAGCTGGGTCTGGCTGAGACGCAGCAGACGTTGCTGCTCAACGGTTTACGTGACCGCATCGTGGTTCAGGTGGACGGTCAGCTCAAGACCGGCCGGGACGTGATGATCGCGACGCTGCTCGGCGCCGAGGAATTCGGTTTCGCCACGGCGCCGTTGGTGGTGGCCGGCTGCATCATGATGCGGGTCTGCCACCTGGACACCTGCCCGGTCGGTGTGGCCACCCAGAACCCGGTGCTGCGCGAGCGGTTCACCGGCAAGCCCGAGTTCGTCGAGAACTTCTTCCTGTTCATCGCCGAGGAAGTTCGGGAGTACATGGCGCAGTTGGGCTTCCGCACCATCAACGAAGCCGTCGGCCAGGCCGCCGCCCTCGACACCACCCTGGCGCGCGCGCATTGGAAGGCGCACCGGCTGGACCTGACCCCCGTGTTGCACGAGCCCGAGTCGGCGTTCATGAACCAGGACCTGTACTGCAGTTCGCGCCAGGACCACGGTCTGGACAAGGCACTCGACCAGCAGTTGATCGTGATGAGCCGGGAGGCGCTGGATTCCCAGAAGCCGGTCCGGTTCTCCACCACGATCAGCAACGTCAACCGCACCGTCGGCACCATGCTCGGCCACGAGGTAACGAAAGCCTATGGCGGCCAAGGGTTACCGGACGGAACCATCGACATCACCTTCGAGGGATCCGCCGGGAACAGCTTCGGCGCCTTCGTGCCCAAGGGCATCACCCTGCGGATCTACGGGGACGCCAACGACTACGTCGGCAAGGGTCTGTCCGGCGGCCGGATCGTGGTGCGGCCCTCCGACAACGCGCCGGAAGGCTATGTCGCCGAAGACAACATCATCGGCGGCAACGTGATCCTCTTCGGCGCCACCAGCGGTGAAGCCTACCTGCGCGGCGTGGTCGGCGAGAGGTTCGCGGTCCGCAATTCCGGCGCGCACGCCGTGGTCGAGGGCGTGGGCGATCACGGGTGTGAATACATGACCGGCGGCAGGGTGGTCATCCTGGGCTCCACCGGCCGCAACTTCGCCGCGGGCATGTCGGGTGGCGTGGCCTACGTGCACGACCCCGACGAGAAGCTGCCCGACAACCTCAACACCGAGATGGTGGATGTGGAAACCCTAGACGAGGAAGACACCGAGTTTTTGCACGGCATTATTCAGGCACACATCGATGCCACCGATTCCGCCGTCGGCCAACGCATTCTGGCCGACTGGGCCAATCAGCAGCGCCACTTCGTGAAGGTGATGCCGAGGGACTACAAGAAGGTGCTCGAGGCTATCGCCCAAGCCGAGCGGGACGGCACCGACGTCGACAAGGCGATCATGGCGGCGGCTCATGGCTGATCCGTCAGGTTTCCTCAAGTACACGCATCGGGAGTTGCCCAAGCGGCGGCCCGTTCCGTTGCGGTTGAAGGACTGGAAAGAGGTCTACGAGGAGTTCGATGTCGGGACTCTGCGCGAGCAGGCGACCCGTTGCATGGACTGCGGCATCCCGTTCTGTCACCACGGTTGCCCGCTGGGCAATTTGATCCCGGAATGGAACGACCTGGTGCGCCGGGGCCGTTTCCACGACGCAATCGAGCGACTCCACGCGACCAACAACTTCCCCGACTTCACCGGCCGGTTGTGTCCCGCGCCGTGTGAGCCGGCGTGCGTGCTGGGCATCAACCAGGAGCCGGTGACGATCAAGCAGATCGAGCTGGAGATCATCGACCGGGCCTTCGAGGAAGGTTGGGTGGAGCCGGTGCCCCCGCACTGCGAGACCGGCAAGTCGGTGGCCGTGGTGGGCTCCGGTCCGGCTGGTCTGGCCGCGGCGCAACAGCTGACGCGGGCCGGGCACAAGGTCACCGTGTTCGAGCGCGAGGACCGGATCGGCGGACTGCTGCGGTACGGAATCCCCGAGTTCAAGATGGAGAAGCGCGTCCTGGACCGCAGGCTCGAGCAGATGGAGGCCGAGGGCACCGAGTTCCGGGCCGGCGTCAACGTCGGTAAGGACCTGACCGCCGAGCAGCTGTTGGCCGACTTCGACGCGGTGGTACTGGCCGGCGGGGCGACCGCCTGGCGCGAGCTACCCATCCCGGGCCGCGACCTCGACGGCATCCACCAGGCGATGGAATACCTGCCGTGGGGCAACCGCGTGCAGGAGGGCGACGACGTACTGGGTCCGGACGGCGAGCCGCCCATCACCGCCAAGGACAAGAAGGTCGTCATCATCGGCGGCGGCGACACCGGTGCCGACTGCCTGGGTACCGCGCACCGTCAGGGCGCCGCCAGCATCCACCAGTTCGAGATCATGCCGCGACCGCCGGAAACCCGTGCATCCTCGACCCCGTGGCCGACCTACCCGTTGATGTACCGGGTCGCGTCCGCGCACGAAGAGGGCGGCGAGCGGGTGTTCTCGGTCAACACCGAGGAGTTCATCGGTGAGGACGGGCATGTGTGTGCCCTCAAGGTGCACGAAGTGACCATGGAGGACGGCAAGTTCGTCAAGGTCGAGGGGTCCGATTTCCAGCTGGACGCCGACCTGGTGCTGCTGGCGATGGGTTTCGTCGGTCCGGAGAAGCCGGGGTTGCTGACCGATCTCGGCGTGAACTTCACCGACCGCGGAAACGTTGCCCGCGGGGACGACTTCGAGACGTCGGTGCCCGGTGTGTTCGTTGCCGGCGACATGGGCCGCGGTCAGTCGCTGATCGTCTGGGCGATAGCCGAGGGACGGGCCGCGGCGGCCGCCGTCGACCGGTTCCTGATGGGCGCGACGGCGTTGCCTGCACCTATCAAACCGACCGCGGTGCCGCTCCGGTAGTCACATCAGTCACACCTGAAACATTTGATATTGCTTCGGCGCGTCGGCTGACGTTTGCCAGACGGCAGGTGTCTAATAGCTGCTGTGGGCTTCGTCACACACGGGTCGTGACACCAGCCCCGGTTGCGTTGAACGATCGCAGGAGTGATGACTGTGCACATGAATCCAGTTCCCCGGTCGAAGATGGGGCGAATCGCCTGGTCATTGTTCCGGCACCCGGTCAAGAGTCGTGAATTCCCCGCCCGCAACGAACGTCTGGTGACAGCGGAAGAGATGATGCGGTTCGCGGTGTAACCCGGGATCACCGGACAACGCGGTAGCTTCCCGGCGCCGGATCGGTTTGCTAGTCCGACAACAGTCCGGAATCCCGGACCGCCTCGGCCAGAGGTTCCAGCACCTTGGGGTCATGCGGCGGCGGCAGGTAGACGATGCCCAGGTCCAATCCCACCGATCCGAGTGCTGCCGCTTCCTCGATCAGTCGTCCGAAGTCGTGGTCCTCGCCCAGCCGCAGGTGGGCCGAATGGGTGATCTCTTTCGGGTCGCGACCGATGTCCGCGCAGCGGGCGGCCAGGACGTCTCGCTTCCGCGCGAACTCCTCGGGCGTACCGCCGGCGAAGTTCCAGTGCTGTGCATACCGCGCCGTCAGCGGCAGCGTGCGCTTCTCCCCGCTGCCGCCGATGCAGATCGGCGGGTGCGGACGCTGCGGGCCCTTCGGCTCGTTGCGGGCGTCCTTGAGCTGGTAGAACTTGCCGTCGAAGTTCGTGGTCTCCTCGCTCAGCAGGCTGATCAGCACCTGGCAGGCCTCCTCGAACCGGTCGAAGCGTTCCCGGATGCTGCCCAGTTCGATGCCGTAGGCCCCGGACTCCTCCTCGTTCCAGCCGGCGCCGATGCCCAACTCGAGGCGGCCGTTGGAAATGATGTCGAGCGCTGCGGCCATGTTGGCCAGCACCGCGGGGTGGCGATAATGGATGCCGGTGACCAGGGTGCCCAGCCGGAGCCGGTTGGTGGCCTGCGCCAACGCCGTGAGCGTGGTCCAGCCTTCCAGGCACGGACCGGTGGAATCGCTGAAAATGGGATAGAAGTGGTCGAAGGTCCATCCGGACTCGAAGATGTCGATCTCGTCGGCGGCCTGCCAGACGGCCAGCATGTCGGGCCACGTGGTGTTCTGCGGTGAGGTCTTGAAAGCGAATCGCATGATTTCGACAGTAGGCGGCGTTTCCTGGGGGTTCCTGTGGCCCCAGTAAACTCGGGCTGGCAATGACCATCGGACTTGACACCAAACTCACCCTGCTGGCGGCCGGCCTGATCTTTTTGTTGGCGCTCGGTCTCGGAGTGTGGAAATACCGGCAGATCATGGTGTCCGAGAACCATCAGGCACACCCCTACGTGGACATCGCGCACCGTGCCGCGCTGCTGTATGCGTTTGCCACGTTGCTGTTCGCGGCCTTCGTCGAACTCAGCGCGTGGCCGGTGTGGGTGAACCTGGTGGCGACGATGGTGGCGGTGTTCTTCTTCGTCGCGGCCATCGGCAGCTACATCCTGCACGGAGCGCGCCGCGACACCGAGAACCAGTTCGACCCGCCGGTGCCGGGCACCCGGTTGGCGATGGCTGCGCTCATCGTGGGTGAGATGGGCGGTTTCGCGGTGGTGCTGGCCGGCTTCGTGGTGGGTCAGCTGCTGTGATGGATCCGGTCACTGCCCTGCGTCAGATCGCCTACTACAAAGACCGCAGCCGGCAGGACCCGCGGCGGGTGATGGCGTATCGCAACGCCGCCGACATCATCGAGCGCCTCGACGAAGCCGCGCTGGAGCGGCACGGCCAGGCCAACAGCTGGCAGACGATTCCGGGCATCGGACCCAAGACGGCCAAGGTGATCGCGCAAGCCTGGGCCGGTCAGGAGCCCGACCAGCTCGTCGAATTACGCGGCACCGCAGAAGATCTCGGCGGGGGAGAAATCCGTGCCCAGTTACGCGGCGACCTGCACCTGCATTCCAACTGGTCGGACGGGTCGGCGCCGATCGAGGAGATGATGGCCACCGCCGCCGCGCTCGGTCATGAATACTGCGCGCTGACCGACCATTCGCCGCGGCTGACCATCGCCAACGGCTTGTCTCCGGACCGGTTGCGCAAGCAACTCGACGTGATCGACGGCCTGCGAGAGGAGTTCGCGCCGCTGCGCATCTTGACCGGGATCGAGGTCGACATCCTCGAGGACGGCAGCCTGGATCAGGAGCCGGAACTGCTCGAACGCCTCGACATCGTGGTGGCCAGCGTGCACTCCAAGCTGTCGATGGATGCCGCGGCGATGACCCGGCGGATGGTCCGCGCCGTGTCCGGTGGTCAGGCCGACGTGCTCGGTCACTGCACCGGCCGGTTGGTCTCGGGGAACCGCGGGATCCGGCCGGAGTCGAAGTTCGACGCCGAGACGGTATTTACCGCGTGCCGCGACCACGGCACCGCCGTCGAGATCAATTCCCGTCCCGAGCGGCGGGACCCGCCGACCCGGCTGCTCAACCTGGCCCGCGACATCGGCTGTGTCTTCAGCATCGACACCGACGCGCATGCGCCGGGTCAGCTGGATTTCCTGGGCTACGGCGCACAGCGCGCGCTGGACGCCGGCATCCCCGTGGAGCGGATCGTGAACACCTGGCCGGCCGAGCGGCTGCTGGAATGGGCCCAGTCAGTCGGGTAGCTGCGGCATCTCCAACCCCGGGTCACGCCCGACCAGCACCGCGCGAGTGAGCGCGGACTTGCCGTAACGGCGGTGCACCGCGTCGATGGCGGAGTCCACCGCGGGTGAGTCGCCGTCGAAGGGCAGCATCAGCTGCTGAGCGCCGCTGCGGTCGATCCCGGTCACCGCGAAACCCACCAACGTGAGCCCCTTTTCGGCGATGAGCGGGGCCGCCGAGGCGACCAGCCGGCGAGCTGTGGTGAGGATGGGCTGGGTCGACGAGGTCGCCCACGGCATGGTCTGCGATCGGGTGGCCCGGGTGAAGTCCTCGAAGCGCAGCCGCAGCACCACGGTGCGTCCGGCGCGACCCGCGGCCCGCATCCGGCCGGTGATGCGGTCGATCAGGTTGACCACCACCGCGTCGACTTCGGCCGCCGACAGCGTGCTGCCCCTGCGGCCCAGGGCCCGCTGGGCGCCCACCGACCGGCGCCGCACCCCGGTGCTGACCCGGCGACGGTCGATGTTGTGGGACAGCCCGTAGAGCTGACGGCCCATCGCCTGGCCCACCATCGAGGCAAGCATCTTCTCGCTCAGCTCGGCGACCTGCGCCACCGTCGTGATGCCGTGGGTGTGCAGCTTCTCGGCGGTCACCGCTCCCACGCCCCACAACCGTCGCACCGGCAACGGGTGTAGGAAGGCCAGTTCCTCGTCCGGCGGCACCAGCAACAAGCCGTCGGGCTTGGCTTCCTGGCTGGCGACCTTGGCCAGGAACTTGGTCCTGGCGATCCCGACGGTGATGGGCAGCCCGACCCGCTCCCGCACGTCGACGCGCAACCGGGCCGCGATGTCGATCGGCGGTCCGCAGGCCCGCCGAAGGCCGCCGACATCCAGAAAGGCCTCGTCCACCGACAGTGGTTCGACCAGCGGAGTGCAATCCCGAAACACCTCGAACACCGTATCGCTGGCCTTCGAGTAGGCACTCATGCGCGGTGGCACCACCACTGCGTGTGGGCACAGCCGGCGCGCCTGCGAACCGCCCATCGCCGTGCGCACCCCGTATGCCTTCGCCTCGTAGCTGGCGGCCAGCACGACGCCGCCGCCGACGATCACCGGACGGCCACGCAAGCCCGGATCGTCCCGCTGCTCGACCGACGCGTAGAACGAATCCAGGTCCGCGTGCAGGATGGACGCCTCACATCGCACGAACATATGTTCGCACGCCGGTCCGACAGTCAGCGCCGGTCGCTGTAGATGCTGCTCACCCAGACATGCACCAGGGTGTCCATCACTCGTGCTTCCGGCACGGACGGCTGTTCGGCCGCAAAGGAGGCGAACAGCGTCCGCTCGTTCATCAGGTTGAGCGCCGTGGCCAGTTCATGGCTGGGCAGGGTGTGCGGGGCGGCGCCACGCTCGCGTTCGGCGTCGATACCAGCGGCCGAAAACGCGATCCACTTGTGCATGAACGCCGACCAGAGTTGGCGTATCTCCGGGCTGGTGTCCCGGGCCGCCATGCACGCCCGGGTGACCGCCTTATGGGCACCGAACGTCTCGAAGAACACGTTGATGGCCAGCCGCCAGCGATTGTCGCCGTTCTCGGCCAGCTGCTTGCCGAGCGCTTCGAGCGCAGCATCGGCCGTGTTCACCACCCGGTCCAGCAGCGTGAGCAGGACCGCTTCCTTGGACGGGAAGTAGAAATAGAAGGTGGGCCGGGAGATGCCGGCGCCCCTGGCCAGATCGTCTACCGAGATGTCGGTCAGCGATCGTTCCTCCAGAAGCCGTTCGGCGGTGGCGAGGATGGCCAGCTCCCGGTCATCGCCCGACGGTCGCGCGCTGCGCCGCCCACGGGGGAGCGGGACTTTGCTCGCAGGGGTGGCCACCCCGGCAGCGTACATCGTGTTGAGTTTCTCAACAGATTGTCGACGACGAAACCGGCAGCGGGATCAGGGCAGCCCGTCGAACCCGTCATAGCCGAGCAGTGTGCCGCTGGTGCCACCGTTGCCCGGGGCCCCCGTTCCGGCCGCACCTCCGGTTCCGCCATTGCCGCCGTTGCCGCCGTTCTCGATGAGCACGGCATCGCCGCCGGCGCCGCCGTCCCCACCCGCGCCCGCGCCGTCCGGGCTGCCGCTGCCACCGCTGCCGCCAGCTCCGCCGTTGCCGATCTGACCTGCCTTGCCGCCGTTGCTGCCATTGCCGCCGGCATCGAGGCCGTACCCGCCCGAGCCGCCGTCTCCGCCGTCACCGGAATACGCCCCAGCGTTGCCGCCGGCACCACCGTCGCCACCGGCGCCGGCACCGCTGGAACCTCCGCTGCCACCGGCTCCACCGGCACCGGACAGCGTGCCGCCGTTGCCGCCGGCGCCGCCGGCACCGCCTTGCATGGCGCCGTACCCACCGGCGCCCCCGATCCCGCCGCCGCCGAACAGTCCGCCGGACCCGCCGGCGCCGCCAGCTGCTCCAGTCGCCGGACTGGCGCCGCCGCTGCCACCCGCGCCGCCGCTGAGGCCGAGGAGCCCAGCGGCGCCACCGGCGCCACCGGCCCCGGCGACCTGACCGAGTCCGCCGGCACCGCCCGAGCCGCCAGCGCCGATGAGCACACCCGATCCGCCGGCCCCGCCGGCTCCCGCGTTGCCCAGCGGGCTATGGCCGCCGGCGCCGCCCGAGCCGCCCTCGTCGAACAGGTTGGCAGCCCCGCCGGCCCCACCGTTGCCGCCCTGGACATCGCCGCCACCACCGTCCCCGCCGGCGCCGCCGTTGGTGAACAGCCCGGCAGCGCCCCCGGCGCCCCCACTGCCTCCGGTGTGCTGACCGAGCTGACCTGTGCCGCCGTCTCCGGCAGCGCCCACCAGTCCGGCCGCACCCCCGGTTCCGCCGTCACCGCCGATATAACCCGCACCGCCGCTACCGCCGCGCCCACCTTGGAGGCCCAACGGGCCGGCGGCCCCGCCGTCGCCGCCGGCGCCTCCGATTCCACCGGCTAGGCGCAGGGACTGTCCGCCAAGTCCGCCGGCACCGCCCGCACCGTATGGACCGCCGGCGCCGCCGTTGCCGCCCCTGCCGGCCGCCACCGTCGATGCTGGGCCGGCCGTACCGCCGCTCCCGCCGGCGCCGCCGGATCCGAACCAGAGCCCGGCGTTGCCGCCGGACCCGCCCGCCCCGGCGGCACCCGCGGACAAGCCGGTCGACTCGCCGCCCGCGCCTCCGGCACCACCATTGCCGAACAACCCGGCGCCGCCGCCGATCCCGCCGGCCTGACCGGTGGTGCCGGAACCGCCGGAGCCGCCCGCGCCTCCGTTGCCGAATAGCCACCCGCCCGGTGTGCCGTCGGCTCCTGAACCCGCAAGCCCGTTGATCCCATTGCCGATCAGCGGGCGCCCCGTCAGCGCCTCGCTGGGCCCATTGAGCGCGTTGAACAGTCCCTGCAGCGGGCCGCCGGATCCGAGGTTGCCGATAGTGCCTGGTGTGGCTCCGGTGCCCTGATTTCCGGCGTTGCCGGCAGTGCCGATCAGTCCCGCGTCCCCGCCGTTGCCGCCGTTGCCGCCGGTGCCTCCGGTGGCCGGACTGTCGCCGCCTGCTCCGCCGCTGCCCGCATCACCGAAGAATCCTGCCCTGCCCCCGGTGCCGCCGTCGCCGCCGAGCCTGCCGAAGCCACCCGCACCGCCGGCGCCACCCGCGCCGCCCAACAGACCGGCATTGCCGCCGGCGCCGCCGGCCCCGCCGATGCCGCTGAAGGTGTTGTCGTAGGTGCCGCTGGAACCACCGGCCCCACCGGCGCCGCCGGATCCGAACAGGATTCCGCCGTCGCCGCCCGCGCCGCCGGCGCCCGCCCGCTGCCCCTGGGAGCTGGCGTTGAAGCCGCCGTTGCCTCCGGCGCCACCCGAACCGAACCAGCCGCCGCTGCCGCCACTGCCGCCGTCGCCGCCCGCGCCGGTCAGCCCCGCGCTGCCGCCGTTGCCGCCGGCACCACCGGTGATCCCGAAGAGCCCCGCCGCACCGCCGCGGCCGCCCGCGCCGCCGATGTCCTCGGAGTACCCGCCCGTTCCGCCGCTGCCGCCCCAGGTGAACAGGCCGCCGTCCCCGCCGGCCCCACCCGCGCCGCCCTGGGCGCTGCCCGCGCCGCCGGATCCGCCGACCCCGCCAGCGCTCAGCAGTCCTCCCGTTCCACCGGCACCGCCGGTGCCGCCTATGCCGCCGGGCGCGAGGGCCACGCCGCCGTCACCACCGTTACCGCCGGCATGGAACAACCCGCCCGCTCCGCCGGTGCCGCCGTCGCCGCCGCGCAAGCCGTAGCCACCGAGACCGCCGTCCCCGGCAATACCGAAGCTCCCTGCGGCGCCGCCGGTGCCGCCGGCGCCGCCCGCAGGGCCGAAGCCGCCGTTGCCGCCGGTGCCACCGTGCGCACCCAACAGTCCGGAGGCGCCGCCCGCGCCACCGGCCCCACCGATGCCGCCTACGTCGTTGCGGGCGAACCCGCCGCTGCCACCGGCCCCGCCGCTGCCGAACAGTCCGCCCGTCCCGCCAGCGCCGCCGCTGCCGGCCGCCAGAACCGACGCGACGCCGCCCGTTCCGCCGCTACCACCGGCTCCGCCGGTCCCGAACAACCAGCCGCCCGCGCCGCCGGTGCCACCGTGCGCACCCAACAGTCCGCCCGCGCCGCCGGCC
>NZ_LZKQ01000136.1 GCF_001668675.1 Mycobacterium asiaticum
GCGGAGGTTCTCGACGTCGTCGCGCAGCAGCTGCTGCTTGGCGATCAGAGTCTCGATGTGGGCGTCTACCGCGCCGGGCTCGTAGCCCCAGAATTTGCGGGTAAACGTCCTGGTGGGTTCGGTTACCACTCTCAATCCCCCTTCATACACTCGGTCAATCCGGCGCGGCCGCCCCCACAGGCCGAGAGTAGCTGTGAAACCGGTAGCGCAAGCCCTGGCGGCTGACCAGCCACTCCCCCGTTTCGCCCACCCACGCCTCGTCGAGCAGGGGGGCCAGCGCGTCTTCGTCGTCGCGCGGCAGATCGACGTCCACTTCGGTGACTTCACACCGGCTGGCCAATGGCAGCGCGAGCGCGTAGATCTGCCCCCCGCCGATTATCCACGTGAAGTCCGCACCAATCAGAGCCTGCTGCAGCGAACCGACCACCTCGGCACCGTCGGCCGCGAAGTCCTGCTGCCGCGACAACACAATGTTTCGCCTACCCGGCAACGGCCGAAATCTCGCGGGCAACGAGTCCCAGGTAAGGCGGCCCATCACCACCGTGTGTCCCAATGTCAACTGTTTAAACCGGGTCATGTCTTCGGGCAGGTGCCACGGGATACTGCCGGCGCGACCGATCACCCCAGATGTCGACTGAGCCCAGATCAGGCCCAGTTCGGAGCGGGTCATACAGCGACGGGGGCTTTGATCGCGGGGTGCGGGTCGTAGTTCTGCACGACGACGTCCTCGTAGGTGTAGTCGAAGATCGAATCCCGCTGGGCCAAAACAAGCTTGGGATAGGGCCGCGGCTCCCGGGTGAGCTGCAGCTCGACCTGTTCCACGTGGTTGTCGTAAATGTGGCAGTCGCCGCCGGTCCAGACGAATTCCCCGACGGCCAGGCCGGCCTGGTCCGCCATCATGTGCGTGAGCAGCGCGTAACTGGCGATGTTGAACGGCACCCCCAGGAACAGGTCGGCGCTGCGCTGGTAGAGCTGGCAGCTCAGGCGACCGTCGGCGACATAGAACTGGAAGAACGCGTGACACGGCGGCAGCGCCATCTGCGGTATCTCGCCCACGTTCCAGGCCGACACGATGATGCGCCGCGAGTCCGGGTCGGTACGCAGCAACTCCAGCGCGGCGCTGATCTGATCGATGTGTTCTCCGCTCGGGGTCGGCCAGGACCGCCACTGCACACCGTAAATCGGACCGAGATCACCTGTGTCGCTTGCCCATTCGTCCCAGATGGTGACGCCGTGTTCGTGCAGCCAGCCCACGTTGGAGTCGCCGCGCAGGAACCACAGCAACTCGTAGACCACCGACTTGAGGTGCACCTTCTTGGTGGTGAGCAGCGGGAAACCGTCGGCCAGGTCGTACCGGAGCTGCTTGCCGAACAGGCTGCGGGTGCCGGTGCCGGTGCGGTCGGATTTCGCGGTGCCGTTCGCGAGCACCTCACGCAGCAAGTCCTCGTAGGGCGTCGCGATCGGCACGCGGTCAGGATACGTCCAGGTGTCAGGAGTAGAACGGGTGCCATGCCGAAAATCGCCGACACCGTCACCACTCCCGACGGGAGCTGCCCCGTCCACCTGTTCACTCCCGACGGGGCCGACGGCCCCTGGCCAGGCGTGGTCATGTTCCCCGACGCCGGCGGCGTGCGGGAGACCTTCCATCAGATGGCGGCCAAGCTGGCCGGCTTCGGTTACACGGTGCTGCTGCCCGACGTCTATTACCGCGAGGGCGACTGGTCGCCGTTCGACATGGGCAGTGCGTTCAGCAATCCCGACGAGCGCGCGCGCATCATGTTCATGATCGGCACAGTGACCCCCGACCGGATCACCCGTGACGCCGAGGCGCTGTTCGACTACCTGGCCGGCCGCGAGGAGGTCAGGGGCGAGCGCTTCGGCGTATGCGGCTACTGCATGGGCGGCCGCATCTCGGTACTGCTGGCCGGACGCCTTCCCGAACGGGTGGCCGCCGCGGCGTCGTTCCACGGCGGTGGACTGGTGACCGACAACGAGCACAGTCCACACCTGCTGGCCGACAAGATGGACGCCCTGGTGTACGTCGGCGGCGCCGAGAACGATCAGTCCTTCACCGTTGATCAGGCCGAGCAGCTGGAAAAGGCGCTGACGGCGGCCGGCGTGCAGCACCGCATCGAGTGGTACCAGGCCGCCCACGGGTTCGCGGTGCCGGACAACCCGCCCTACGACGCCGTCGCCGATGAGCGGCACTGGGCCGCCATGACCGAGATTTTCGGCGAGGCACTCACCTAACCCCCGCGAGCAGACGCTAAAGCCCCCGACACGCTGTGCGTGCGGGGGCTTTAGCGTCTGCTCGGCACACTTAGGTGACCGGGAGATCCACCAGGGCGGCCAACCGGGAGCGGTGCTTGTAGGCAGTACCGAACGCGAGCTGGTCGCTCTTGGCGCGCTTGAGGAACAGATGCGCCGGATACTCCCACGTCATCCCGATACCGCCGTGCAGCTGCACGCATTCCTCCGCGGCATGTACCGCCGCCCCGCTGCAGAAGGCCTGCGCGAGGGACGCCGCGGTGGCAGCGTCGGCGTCGCCGCGCGCGCTGGTGTCGGCGGCATAGCGGGCCGCCGTGGTCATCGAACCAACCTCGAACCACAGATCGGCCAGCCGATGCTTGATCGCCTGGTACGAGCCGATCGCGCGGCCGAATTGCTTGCGCTCCTTGGCGTAAGCCAGCGTCGTCTCGAAGCACCACTGGGCCAGCCCGAGTTGCTCGGAAGCCAGTAGCGCCGCGCCGGTCTGCAACGCGGCGGTCAGCACCTCCGGGCCGGTCCCGACGCGGGTGGACGACGCGCCTGAGAAGCGCACGTCGGCCAGCGGCCGGGTCATGTCCAAAGACAGCACCGGGGACACCTCGACGCCGCCGTCGGCAACCGAAACGGTGTGCAGCTCGACCCCTGCGTCCCCGACCACCGGCACCACCAGCACGTCGGCCGCCGCGACACCGGCGACGCTGGTGACCTGCCCGGTCAACCCGTCGGACCCGGACGTCACCCCCGCCGCCACTTCCCACGGCGCGGTGGACAGTGGCACCGCCAGCGCCGCGGTGACCTCACCCGCCGCCAGCGCCGGCAGGGTCTCGGTGTCACCGGCAACCGTCAGCGCCACCGTGGCCAGCACGGCGCTGGGCAGGAACGGAACCGGTGCCACTGCACGCCCGATCTCTTCCATCACCACGGCGGCCTCGCGGACGGTCGCGCCGGCGCCGCCGAGCGACTCGGGCACCAGCAGTCCGGCCAGCCCGAGTTCGGTGCTGAGTGTTCGCCAGAGTCCGGAGAAGTCTGGCGGCGGCGAATCATAGGATTTGGCAACCTCTTCCAGCGGACACCGGTCGGCAAAGAGTTGCCGCACACTGTCGCGCAGCGCGTCCTCGGTGTCGGAGTAGAGCAGGTCGACGGTCATCGGGGCAGGTCCTTCCACGCGACGGACTTGTCGACCCGGTGCTCGCCGGGTAGGCCCAGCACCCGCTCGGAGATGGTATTGCGCAAGATCTCGGAGGTGCCGCCCTCGATCGAGTTGCCCTTTGCGCGCAGGTACCGGTAGCCGGCCTCACGACCGGTCAGGTCGACGATCTCGGGCCGGCGCAGCGTCCAATCGTCGTAGCGCAGCCCGTCTTCGCGATGCATTTCGATCTCGAATCCCGAAATCGCCTGCGCCAAACGGGCAAACGCAATCTTCATGCCGGCGCCCTCGGGGCCGGGCTGGCCGGCGACGGCCTGCTGGCGCAGCCGTTCGCCACTGAGCCGCAGGATTTCCGCTTCCACCCACAGGCGCATCAGTTCGTCGTGCATCGCCGGATCGCGCAGGCCCGGTTCCTTCCGCCATGCCTCGGTGACCTTGCCGATGTGGCCGCCTTCCCGCGGCGCACCGGCGCGCGCTCCGATGGCGACGCGCTCGTTGTTCAGGGTGGTGGTGGCCACCCGCCACCCGCCGCCTTCGGGACCGAGCCGGTTGGCGTCGGGCACCCGGACGTCGGTGAGGAAGACCTCGTTGAACTCGGCCTCGCCGGTGATCTGACGCAACGGCCGGACCTCCACGCCCGGTTGCGTCATGTCGCACAAGAAGTACGTCAGCCCAGCGTGTTTGGGCACGGTCGGGTCGGTGCGCGCGACGAGGATCGCCATCTGCGCGTGTTGTGCCTGCGACGTCCACACCTTCTGGCCGTTGACGATCCAGTCGTCACCGTCGCGGACGGCGCGGGTCGCCACCGCCGCGAGGTCGGAACCGGCGCCGGGCTCGCTGAACAACTGGCAGTAGATCTGCTCGCCGGTGAACAAGGGCCGCAAGAACTTTCGCTTCTGCTCATCGGTCCCGAAGGCCGCGATCGTCGGCGCGGCCATCCCCATGCCGATGTAGTTCTTCGGGGTGCCGCCGATGGGTGCGCCGGCGTCGGCGAGCCTGGCGTCGACACGTTCCTGCGCGGTCCGCGGCAGCCCCAACCCGCCGAATCCGACCGGCAGATGCACCCAGGCCAGGCCGGCGTCGAACTGTGCGCCGAGGAACTCCCGCGGCTCGGTGGTGGCCGGGTCGTGCGCCTCCAGTAGTTCCTGCACCCGCGCGTCGACGTCGACGTCGACTCCCGGGGCGCTCACTGTCCACCGCCGGACTGGTAACCCTGCGCCGGGCCGAGCAGCAGTCCACCGTCGATCACCAACGTCTCGCCGGTGATCCAACTGGCCGCATCCGAAACCAGGAAGGCGACCGCGCCGGCCACATCGTCCGGCTCACCGATTCGGCCCAGCGCGATCGTCTGCCCCAGCGGGTCCTCGTGGTCCTTCCACAGCGCCTCGGCGAGCCTGGTGCGCACCACCCCCGGGGCGATCGCGTTGACCCGCACCCGGGGTGAAAGTTCCAGCGCCAGTTGCTTGGTCACGTGGATCAACGCCGCCTTCGTGGCGTTGTACATGCCCATGGCCGGCGATTGGTGCAAGCCGCCGATGGAGGCCGTGTTGACGATCGCCCCGCCGTGCTCACCCATGCCGGACTTGACGACCAGCGACGTCCACAGCAGCGGCGCCCACAGATTGACATCGAAGATCTTGGTGAAACGGGCGTGGTCCTGATCGATCAGCGGACCATAGGCGGGATTGGTTCCCGCGTTGTTGACCAGGATGTCCACCCGCCCGAAGCGCTCCAAGGTCAGGTCGACGCAGCGCTGGGCCGCATCCTCGTCGACCGCATGCGCACCCACGCCCATGGCGCGGTCGCCGACCTGCGCCGCGGCCGCATCGGCGGCCTCCTGCTTGCGGGCGGTCAACACCACGTTGGCACCGGCCTCGGCCAGCTTCTGCGAGATTGCCAGACCGATGCCCCGTGAGGCGCCGGTGACGATCGCGGTGCGCCCGGTCAAATCCAAAGAAGTCATATCGATACGCCCGATCTATTTTTCAGGTTTTCCAACCTGCCGCACGTGGTATGCGCCAGGTATGTTAGCGAAACTAAACCTCATGAAACCACTGGTGGTGGCCGGGGCCGTCGCTGCAGCAATCGCCGCGGCGCCGATGGCGTCAGCCGACGTAGTCACGGCGGGCCCGGGCACTTCCAGTACCGGCATAACTCACTTCATTCCGCTCGACCCGGGCGGTGGCGGCTGCGACGCCAACGGCAACTGCGGGTCGGGCGGCCTCGACGGCGGCCCGGGCGGCGGTCCCGGTGGCCAGGGCTGCATCCCTGGTGTCGGCTGCGGCAACGGCGGCCAGTTCTGGGGTCCGGGTGGCATCCCGGGCGGCGAGGGCTGTCTACCCGGCGTCGGCTGCGGCTCCGGTCACGCCTGATACACGAGTCCTGATATCCGAACCGTTCAGAGTTCCCGGAGCGCGGTGATCCAGCTCCGGGACTCTGCCGGGTCGATCACGTCGTCGAGTTCGAACGTCGTGGCGGCCCGCAGCGCCTTGCCGTGCTGGTAGGCGGCGGCGACGAGCTTGTCGAACAACGCCTGACGTTCCAGTTCGTCGGCGGCAGCGGCCAATTCCTTGCTGAACCCAAGGCGCACAGCGCCTTCCAGCCCCATGCCGCCGATCTCGCCGGTGGGCCAGGCGACGGTGAACTGCGGCGCGCGGAACGAGCCGCCGGACATGGCCATCGCGCCCAGACCGTAGCCTTTGCGCAGGATGATCATGCCGAACGGTACGGTCAGCCGGGCCCCAAGGATGAACATCCGGCCGAAACGCCGCACCGCCGCGTCCTTTTCCGCTTCCGGGCCGACCATGAACCCGGGCGTATCGCACAGCGAGATGACGGGCAGGCGGAAGGACTCGCACAGGGTGAGGAAGTCGCCGGCCTTGTCGGCCGCTTCGGCATCAATCGCGCCGCCAAGATGGTGGCTGCTGTTGGCGAGCAAACCGTAGGGCGCGCCCTCGACCCGGACGAGCGCGGTGACGATGCCGACGCCGTAGTCGGCTCGCAGTTCCAGCACCGAGTCGACGTCCACGATCGACTCGATCGCACGGTGCACGTCGTAGGCGCGTAACCGGTTCTGCGGCACAACATGTCGGGCCAGCCGCGGATCGGGTGCTTGCCATTCCTGTTCGGCGCCCTGGAAGTAGGCCAGATACTGCTTTGCCAGCGCCACCGCATGCGCTTCGTCGCGGGCCACCAGATGCACCACACCGTTGCGGCGCTGTACGTCGATCGGCCCGATCGCCTCCGGCGGATACACGCCGAGCCCGCCGCCTTCGATCATCGCCGGCCCGCCCATCCCGATATTGGCGTCCGGCGTCGCGATGATCACGTCGCAGACCCCGGCCAGCGCCGCATTTCCGGCGAAGCAACGGCCCGAGACAATCGACACCAACGGCACCGTGCCCGACAGCGCCGCCAGCATCCGGAAGGTGGGTACGTCCAGTCCGGCCATGCCGCCCACGTCGGTGTCGCCCGGACGTCCGCCGCCGCCCTCGGCAAAGAGCACCACCGGCAATCGTTTTCGGGTGGCGAGCTCGAAGACGCGGTCGGTCTTGGCGTGGTTACGCATGCCCTGCGTGCCGGCCAGGACGGTGTAGTCGTAGGACACCACGACGGCCTGCGCGGCGTCGCGGCCGAACCGGTCCGCCCCGATCGTGGCGATGCCGGCCACCAGCCCGTCGGCCGGGGTGTTGGCGATCAAGTCTTCTTCGGAGCGCCGGCTGCGTTGTGCGGCGATCGCCAGGGCGCCGTACTCGACGAAGCTGCCGGGGTCGACCAGGTCGGCGATGTTCTCCCGGGCGGTCCGGCGACCTTGTTTGTGCCGCTTGGCCACGGCGGCTTCCCGTCCCTCGTCCAGTGTGACCAGGTGCCGTTGGCGCACTTCGTCGAGATCGGCGCGGGGTTGCTCGAGATCGGTTGGGGTTGACTGTGATTCGCCACCTTCGCCGGCCCCCGTG
>NZ_LZKQ01000137.1 GCF_001668675.1 Mycobacterium asiaticum
CTTTTCGCCAGGTAAGCGGCGCCCCGCCGCGTGGCGGGCGGCCACGTAACCGAACACCATCGAACTCGCGCTGCTCGTCGCGGCCTAGGAAATCCCGGGGCTTCATGCCCGACTGCATGAGTTCGGCGCGGCGGGCCTGCACATCGGACGCGGCGCCCACCATGTTGGTCAGGATGTGACTGACCTGAAGGTGCACCCGCATCCCCATCAGTTCCCAGGCCCGCTTCACATTGTTCTTCACCGCCATCAGCGTCGTCAGCGGGATCTGCGCGATCTTGCGGGCCATTTCCTCGACGGTGTCTTCGAGATCTTCGCGCGGCACCACCTTGTTGAGCAGGCCCCATTCGAGGGCCTGCTCGGCCGTCAGCGTCGGTGCCAGCAGCAACCAGTCCATGGTGCGGTGCCAATTCATCAGCAACCACGGCTCGATCATCGTGTGGCCGCCCGGCTCGCCGAGGCTCTGCGCCAGCGGCATCTGGAAATACGCGTCCTCGGACGCGACACAGAAGTCGGTGAGCAGACCGAGGTAGATCCCGCCGCCCATGCAGTAGCCGTGGATTTGGGAGATGGTCGGTTTCGGAAACTCCCACAGGTACAGGGTCGGCCACAGAAAGAGATCCGCGGTGCCCTTGTACAGATCCTCGAACGTGTTTCCGAAGTCGGGGTAGGGATTTTCGTCCGGCCCCCAGCGGGCGACGTGGCCACCGCAGAAACCCTTGCCGTTGGCCTTGAGAATGACGACTTTGATTTCCTTGTCGTGATCGGCTTCGCGTAGGCACTTGTCGACCTCGGTCACCAGGACCGCGTCCTTGGTATTGGCCTTGTCGACGCGGTTGAGGATGATCCGCGCGATCGGTGGTTCGCGCTCGTAGATGACAGCTTCCAGGACGCGCCGCTCCATCCGCGTTACATTACCGGACCGCGACGTAACGCCGACATGGTTTCTGCACGGTATACGGTATGCTGGACAACAATGTCGGCACCCATGCCGACAACGTCGTGGAACGCATCGTCATCCACCAGTTCAGATGATTCGTGCATGCAGCACGAGCTTTTCTCGCGGCGATCGATTTTGCCCACCGGCAATCTCGCCATCTCGTGCTCGACTTCGCGGTATAGCGATGCGCGCACACCGATGCCTGAAAGGCACCGAAATAGTGACTACCGACACAACTTTCGCCGACCTCGGCGTATCCGACACTCTGGTCGGCGCGTTGAACAGGGTCGGCATTGCCCGGCCGTTTCCGATTCAGGTTGCGACGCTGCCCGACGCGCTGGCCGGGCGCGATGTACTGGGGCGGGGCAAGACCGGCAGCGGCAAGACGCTCGCTTTCTCGATTCCGTTGATCAGCAGGATTTCCCGACAGAACTGGCGTCCGTCGCGGCCCTCGGGCCTGGTGCTTGCACCGACCCGCGAATTGGCGACCCAGATCACTGCCACGCTGGAACCGCTCGCTGTCGCACAGGGTTTGAAGGTGACGACGATCTTCGGCGGCGTATCGCAAAACCGCCAGGTGGCCGCGCTGCAGTCCGGAGTCGACGTCGTGGTGGCGTGTCCTGGGCGGCTCGAGGACCTGATGAAGCAGCGGCTGATCAGTCTCGACGGTGTTGCGATCACCGTCATCGACGAAGCGGATCACATGGCGGACCTTGGTTTTCTGCCTGGTGTGACGCGCATTTTGGCTGCCACGCCGGCCAACGGTCAGCGCCTGTTGTTCTCCGCGACGCTGGACAACGGCGTCGACAAACTCGTCAAGCGGTTCCTGCGCAACGAGGTGCTGCATTCGGTCGACGAGGCCAACTCACCGGTCTCGGCGATGACCCACCACGTCTTCCACGTCGCCAGCAACGAGGCGAAGAAGGAGCTGGTGCACCGGCTGGCGTCCGGTAGTGGTCGCCGGATTCTGTTTCTGCGCACCAAGCATCAGGCCCGCAAGCTGGCCAAGCAGCTCACCGAGGCGGGCGTTCCCGCCGTGGATCTGCACGGCAACCTTTCCCAGCCGGCGCGTGACCGCAATTTGGCCAGGTTCGCGTCCGGGGACGCTCGCGTGTTGGTGGCGACCGATATCGCCGCGCGCGGTGTGCACGTCGACGATGTCGAACTGGTGGTGCACATCGATCCGCCGAGCGAGCACAAGTCGTACCTGCACCGTTCCGGCCGCACGGCCCGCGCGGGCAGCGCGGGTGACGTGGTGACGGTCGTGCTTCCTGAGCAGCGGGCGGATACGCAGGTGCTGTTGCGCAAGGCCGGCATCAAGGTCAAGCCCATGCAGGTGACGGCGTCCTCAGCAGAGGTACAGACGCTGGTCGGTGAGGTCGCGCCTTACCAGGCACCGCCGGTCGCGGTAGCCCCTCCCCCGCAGCATCGTCGGCCCAGTGGGGCGGGTGCACGGCGCGGTCGTGGTCGTAGTCGTGGCGCACGATCGGCGTCTTCGGAATCCGCTCGTGTTGAGCCGACCGTCCAGCACCGGGGCCCCATCGCGGCGCGCCGCGTCGAGCACCGCCGTCGGTCGGCCCGCCCGCAGGGCAGCGTTAGATAGTCGTGGCCCGTCAGCGTCGCGCGAGCAGCCATGCGTGCCCGTCGCTTTCGTCGCCCGCTATGAGCTGAAGACTCGCGAAGGCGCTCGGTAACTCGCCGGGTGCGGCCCGAAACGGCCCGGGCGCGGCGCCGACCTCGCTCAGCACGGCGATCGCCAGTAGCCCACCCGGCGCCAGGCGTTCGATCAGTGCTCGGTCGAGGCGGCTGTCGCGAAATTTGTTGCACAGGATCATGTTTGCGGGTGGGCTGGGCGGCAGACCCTGGTCGAGGTCGACGACGTCGAATCGGCAGCGATCGCCAACATGGTTGCGCCGAGCGAGCTCTTGCGCCTGCTCGACGGCAACGGCGGAAATGTCGATGCCCCAGACATCGAGGCCGCGGCTGGCCAGCCATACCGATCCGGTCCCCTGGCCGCAGGCGATATCCAGCGCCAGACCCTTCGCCGGTATCAGATCGACGTGTGGGGCAAGGAAACTGGGTGGATTGACCGCACCGGCTGGTCCCAGTTGGGCATATCGTTCATCCCAGCGGCGACGGTCCTGTGCGGTCACAGCGCCAAGGTTACCGGTGGCGAGTTCTGGACATATGTCTGCAATTGAGGCCAGATGCGGGCACTTTGGGGTTGGCTTCGGCAAGCGGCCGGGAACCCCTCAGTTCTTGCTGTAGCAACAGATAAGGCGATCGACAGCTACCTGTGGACGTACGCTTGTGACACTAGTGGCTGCTTCCTACACTGGACGGGTGTCTAGAGAAGTCTCGGCTCCTGGCGTTCCACGTCGGTCGGATCGGCGGCCCGGACAGACCATCCGCAAAGTGCTCGACGCGGGACTCGAGGAACTGCGCGAATCGTCCTACGCGAACCTGACGATGCGCGCGGTGGCTCAGCGTGCCGGGGTTTCGCCGGCCAGTGCCTACACCTACTTTTCGTCGAAGAGCGCTTTGGTTGCAGCGGTCTACTTGCGGTTGTTGCGTGAGTTGCCGTTGCACACCGACGTCAACGACACCACCAAGACGAGGGTGAGCGCGACGCTGCGGGACATGGCCCTCATCGTCACCGACGAGCCCGAGCTGACCGCCGGTTGCGGTGCGGCGTTGATGGCCGACGATCCCGCAGTCACCCCGTTGCGCGCCGAAATCGCCGACGAGGTGGCCCGCCGGATCGGTGCCGCGCTCGGTCCCGGGTGGCCGCGCGCGGTGAAGTCGACGCTGCAGATGACGTTCGCGGGCGCGCTGATGACAGCGCGGTTCCTGCCCTACCCGGAGATCGCCGGGCAGCTCGATGAAGCGGTGAATTTGATACTCGGCGCATCGGTTGCGTAATACGCAGCGCTGCAGCGTTTTTGTCAGTGGTCCTCCGTAGTATTCAGGGTATGTCAGCGAGCACGCCGCAGGAGATCGTCGAGGTTCTCGACGGGCTTGAAGCGTGCGCGGATCGCTTGTCTGCGTTGGATTTTGACGCTTGCGGTACGGGTGAGTTGCTGTCGATCATCGAGGGTATGCAGCGGGTGGTGCGTAAGTTGCGCGTGCCCGGGCACGCGGTGGTCAACCAATTGGGCGTGGTGGCCACCGGGCAGGAGTTGGGTGGCACACTGGGTCAGGCGTTGGCGGATCGGTTGCGGATCACCAAAGCCGAGGCGGATCGGCGTATCGCCGAGGCCGCGGTGCT
>NZ_LZKQ01000138.1 GCF_001668675.1 Mycobacterium asiaticum
TCGGCAAGTTGAACGCACCCAACGCCGTCCCCGCACCAATCGAGATCGGCGGAATCGTCAAATCAGGAATCGTCAACGTCGGCAAATTAAACGCACCCAGGGCCGTCCCGGCTGGAATGGAAATCGACGGAATGTTGATCGGTGGGATGCTCAGCGCCGGCAGGTTGAACGCCGGAATGTCGATGCCGGGGATCTCCAGCGGCGGCAGCATCAAATCCGGGGTGGCCATGACGACGTTGTAACTGCCCTGGTTTACGCCGCGGTAGAACACGCCGGTGTTCGCCTGGCCCGTGTTGAAGACGCCGTTGTTCATGTCACCGAAGTTCAGCAAGCCCGTGTTGGTGTTTCCGACGTTGAGGAAGCCGGTGTTCGCCGAACCGGTGTTGAAGGAACCGGTATTCGACGCGCCCGGGTTGAGGTTCCCCATGTTGAAGCTGCCGACATTGAGCGTTCCGGTATTGGCATCCCCTACATTCAGGGCGCCAGTGTTGAACGAGCCGGTGTTGAAGAAGCCGGTGTTACCCGATCCGGCACTCCACAACCCGGTGTTGAAGCTGCCCGAGTTGCCGATGCCGAAGTTGCCGTTGCCGGAGTTGAAGAACCCGATGTTGCCGTTGCCTGAGTTGAACAGCCCGAAGTTCCCGGTGCCGGAGTTGAGCCCACCGATGCCGATCTGGCCGTCGCCGATCAGTCCGATGCCGATGTTGCCGTTACCGCTGTTACCGAACCCGATGTTGCCGATGCCGGCATTGCCGAAGCCAAAGTTGTTGGCTCCCAAGTTCCCAAGACCGAAGTTGCCGGTACCCAGGTTAGCGAAACCGAAGTTGGCCGCTCCGGAGTTGGCCCAGCCAAAGTTCGAGTTTCCGAGGTTGCCACCGCCGATATTGCTGAAGCCGAAGTTGCCGTTGCCGAGGTTTCCGCCACCGATATTGGCCAGTCCGAGGCTGATGGTGGGGACTCGCTCCGCCGTGAGGGTGGGTGTCGCGGCCGCGGCGGGCGCACCGGCAATGGCGCCGGCCAGACTTTGCAGAGGTTGGGCGAACGGCGCCAGCGCCGACGCCACAGCAGAGGCTCCGGCGTGGTAGGCCGCCATCGCCGACACATCCAGCGCCCACATCTCCTCGTAAAGCGATTCGACGGTGGCAATCGCGGGCGCGTTCTGGCCGAAAATGTTCGAAAGAACCAGTGAGACAAGGGAACTACGGTTTGCCTCCACCAACACGGTGGGCACCATTGCCAGACGAACGGCCTCGAATTCGGCGACCACGGTACTGGCTTGCACCGCTGCCCGTGCCGCCTGAGCTGCCGCCGCGCTGAGCCACCCGGCATACGGGGCGGCCGCCTCAGCCATCGCCGCAGCAGCTGGCCCTTGCCACGCTCCATTGACCAAGCCTGACGTCACCGTCTCGAAAGACGATGCTGCTGAGGCCAGCTCGTCCGCCAACTCTTCCCAAGCCGCCGCGGCCGCCAACATTGGCTCCGAGCCTGCACCGGCGGATATCAGCGCCGAGTTGATCTCCGGGGGTAGCACCGAAAAATTCATCGTCCGAACCTCTCCTGGGTGGCGTCACACCGATAACAGCTCCCGGCAACCCGCGTGCCCCCCGGCACACGCGATTGTCGTCAAGCTCGGTGTTGTAGCGGGAAAGGTACAAGCACCAATGGTCCTAAAAAGTAGACTTTATCAAAAAGTGATCTAACCGTTATTTAAAAGTTATATATTGACACTGCCCATGACCACTTACTTTACAAACCAGGTCCGGAGCAATAGTTCCGTGGGGGATGTCAAGGCGAAACGCGCGCATACAGACTCCATATATGGGGCCTACCAAAGGTTTTCAGGAAGCACGTCTGAGCGTTCGGCGGCCTTGAAGCGCCGTTCATGTTCACATATGGCGCTCACATGCAAAACAAATTGACGATTTCGTTTTCATGATTGCGTTGTCCGGATAGTCAAGAAATTCGACATCGGCACACCCTGCAAGCCCACCGGAGGCCTTGCCGATGCTGAAATACGGCGGTGCCCGCCGTGGTTTGTGCAGACCGCCGGAGGCAATCCGGATTCGCCAACAACGGAGCTGGTCTCTCGGGCTGGTTCACTGCCAACGGCCCTGGCTGCCGGGTGAATCTGGTACCGAACCTGGTGGCTTGGTCTCCGGCTTCAACCACTTCGGCGGCGGGCGGGGTGAAGAAGCCCGAAGTCGGCGCAATGGTTGTGAGGTAGCTAGGCGCCGGCGGTACGGGGAACCCAGCTTGGTAACCGCCCCGGCCGCAGTCCACCGCGGTTTCCACCCCCGGATATGGGGGTATGCGACCCCCCGCATCGTTGATGAGACGCGCTCTAGTGACGAAGTGGAGATTGGTGAGATGAGATCTGAAGCTCGGACCGCTTTTGCGGTGTTAGGTGGTGGGGCAATGCTCTGCCTGACCGTGGCCTGCGGCGGCGGCGGCGACAAATCGCCCAGCAGTAGCACCACCCCGTCATCGACAACACCCACATCGGTGTCCACGACGCTGCCCAGCGGCGCGGCGCCCTCGGAAACCGCACCGGGCGGAGCACCGGCCGGACCCACCGGCGGCGGCGGACCCGGCGGCGGAGGCGGCGGTGTGCCCGGTGGACCCACCGGCGGCGGCGGCCGCGGCGGCGGAGGCGGCGGTGTGCCCGGTGGACCCACCGGCGGCGGGGGTCCCGGCGGCGGAGGCGGCACCATTCCCGGTGTCGGCGGCGGTGGCGGCGGACCGGGCGGCGGCGGCGGTTGCGTCGGCAACGTCTGCGGCAGCATCCCCTGACGAAAGCGCTGACTGTCTGACTGACTAGGACAAGGACCGGGACCAACCCAGTCCTTGTCTACTTTTTCGTGGGGTTAGGGTTCGGTCAGCACCGATCGCAAGGGAGCCCCACATGGCGAAGCTCAGGTTCGGATATTTCATCGCCCCGTTTCACCGGGCCGGTACCAATCCCACGCTCGCCCTCCAGCGCGATCTGGAGTTCGTCGAGCATCTCGATGCCCTCGGATTCGACGAGGCTTGGATCGGCGAGCACCACTCGGCCGGCAGCGAGATCATCAGTTCACCCGAGGTCTTCATTGCGGCAGCGGCCCAGCGCGCCAAGCGAATTCGGTTCGGCACCGGAGTGATTTCGCTGTCCTACCACAACCCGCTGTGGGTGGCCGACCGGTTGATGCTGTTGGACCACCTCACCCACGGGCGCATCATCGGCGGGGTGGGACCCGGATCGCTGCCCACCGACTCAGCGATGATCGGGCTGACTCCCACCGACACCCGCGAGCTGCTCGAAACCAACCTCGACATCGTGGTTCGGCTGCTGGCCGGCGAGACCGTGTCGGCCAAGACGGCCACCCATCAACTCTTCGACGCCAAGCTGCAACTTGCGCCCTACTCCGACGGCGGGATTCCGCTGTCGGTTGCCGCGGTCGCCTCGCCGACGGGTGCCCGGCTGGCCGGCAAGCACGGCATCGGGCTGCTGTCCATCGGTGCGACGTTGGTGGTCGAGGGCTTCGATGCGCTCGCCTACCACTGGGGCATCGTCGAAGAGCGCGCCGCGGCCTTCGGCACCCAGGTCGACCGCAGCAATTGGAGCCTGGTCGGGCCGATGCACATCGCCGAGACGGACGAGCAGGCCCGCGCCGACGTCAAATTCGGCATCGAATCATGGTTCCGCTACTTCCAGAAGGTCGCCGCCTTCCCGCAGATGACAATGCCGGGAGATCAGGTCGACGAGATGATCGACATCATCAACGAGAACGGGGCGGGAGTGATCGGCACGCCCGAGCGCGCCCGCGAGCAGGTGCAGCGGTTGTGGGACCAATCCGGCGGCTTCGGGTGCATGCTGCAGATGGGCCACGAATGGGCCAATCCCGCGGCTACCAAGCGCTCCGCCGAACTGTTCGCCGCCGAAGTCATTCCGCATTTCCAGGGTCAGGCGCAACCGACCCTGGATGCGGCCGCGCGCGCCGGCCACATGCGCGACGACTTGGCGGCCACGCAGTTGCAGGCCATCGAGCACATGACCAAGAAGTATCAGCACGAGGTCGAATCGAAATAGGCATTCACGGGTGCCCAGCTAGGCATAGCCGGCCGAGCTGCAGGCCAACGACGCGTAGGCGTTATCGGGCGGTGCCCGCCTCGCGCTCGGCCGCCTTCACCAGCTTGCCGGCGAAGAAATTGACCGCCCCGCCCATCGCGGCGCGCGCCGCCGCACCCGTGCCGCGGGCCTTCTCCACGAACGACCCGCTCCAGCTGATCTCGGTGCCGCCCGACGGCGTCGGCGTCAGCACCACCTCGGCAATGTAGTCGTTGACCGGCGTGCGCGGGCCGACGAGTTTGTACACGTGCCGGCGGTCCTGCTCGTACTCGATGGTTTCCTCCTGCACGAACACCGGCCACATTCCCAGCTTGCGAACGGCCCCGACGCCGCCCGGCGCCGGGTCACCCTGGCGCACCCAACTGGACGAGACGACGATCGGCTTGGCCCAGGCCGACCAGTTCCCCCCGTCGGTAACCAGGCGGAACACCGTTGCGGGAGGCGCGCTGGTGGTCTTGTTGACTCCGAACGAGAATTTTCGACCCGACATTGCTACTCCCAAAGTGACGATCCCAAGTGACGACGGCCCAGTTGCTGCCGCGTACCCTACCGTGCCGTCGCGAACGGCCACAGTTTGCTGCGCGAGCAGACGCGGAAGCACCCGCACGCCCGGCGTGTCGGGTGCTTCCGCGTCTGCTCGCGGGTGTGGCGCACCACCGCACGCCGCCTGGCAGCGCGTAATCTTTCTCGCACCGTCACGACCGGCCCTCCCATCCACTAGGGCCGTCCGGCCAGCCGAAGGACAGGTTCGAGCAGACAATTGAATTCCCCGTCACCGGGCGCCCGCAGGATATCCGCGCTGGCTGCCGCGCTCCTGTTGGCAGCGTGCACCGCTCACGGCGCGCACAACTCCGCACCGGCCACCAGCGCGACAACGTCGTCGGCGAAGGCGAGCAGCAGCCAGAACGTTCTGGACTCCGCGGTCAAGCCCGACGGGCCGGGCTGCTCGGCTGCCATCGGCATCGAGGGCAAGGTCGCCTGGACCGGGGTGGCCGGACTGGCAAACCTGGCGATCGGCGCCAAGATCACCACGGACACCGTCTTCGACATCGCCTCGGTGTCCAAGCAGTTCACCGCGACCGCGATCCTGCTACTGGCCGATTCCGGCAAGCTCACCCTCAACGACTCACTAGCCCAATACATGCCAGAGATGCCCCCGTGGGCAGCCGGCGTCACCCTCGCGCAGATGATGCATCAGACCAGCGGGATTCCCGACTACATCGGACTGCTGCAGGACCAGGGTTTCAGCTACGCCGACCGCACCACGCAAGCCCAGGCGTTGCAGGCCCTGGTCGGCGCGCCGGAATTGGTGTTCAAGCCCGGCGCCCGTTACCAGTACTCCAACTCGAACTATTTGCTGCTCGGCGAGATCGTGCACCGGGTGTCCGGGCAACCGCTGCCTGACTACCTGCGCACCCAGATCTTCGAGCCGCTGGGTCTGACCATGGTGATGGACCCCGTGGCAAGCATCCCGAACAAGGCGCTGTCGTACACCGGTGACGGCCGGGTCGCCGATGCGAAATGGGAGCAGATCGGCGACGGCGGCATTCAGACCACCCCATCGGAATTGGTGCGCTGGGCCGACAATTACCGCACCGGCAAGGTGGGGGGACCCCAGCTCCTGGATGCGCAACTGGCCGGCGCGGTGCCAACCGAACCCGGCGGCGGCGACCGCTATGGCGCCGGCATCTTCTCGCTCGCCAATGGCATGCTCGACCACGACGGCGGCTGGGCGGGGTTCGTCAGTGCGTTCCGCGTCAGCAGCGACCGACGCACCGCGGTCGCGATCAGTTGCAACGTCGACAACCAGGACCCCGAAGCCCTTGCCGACGCACTGGGCCACATTTGGATGTAGCCGACGTCGTGGATGTAGCCCGACGCCGGCAAACAAAATCGCGATTCCTCTGCCCTTGTCGCCGGGGGAGCTGTAATCATTCACGGTATGGCGCAACCGTCCGTTCTCACCGCCGACAATGGGCTTCCTTCCGGAGTGCAGGGAGCCTGCGACTCACGCTTCCTGAATGTGATCCGCGCATTCGCGGGGCTATACCCCGGACGCATGTTCGGCGGCGGAGCGCTGTCGGTCTACATCGACGGCCGGCAGGTGGTCGATGTGTGGACGGGATACTCCGACCGCAAGGGCGACGTGCCCTGGACCGCCGACACCGGCGCCATGGTGTTTTCCGCGACAAAAGGGTTGGCGGCCACCATCATTCATCTGCTCGTCGACCGTGGGTTGCTTGCCTACGACGAGCCGGTCGCCACGTACTGGCCCGAGTTCGGGGCCAACGGCAAGGACGAGATCACCGTGAGCGACGTGTTGCGGCATCGCGCGGGACTGTCCCACCTCAAAGGCGTCGACAAAGACACCATCATGGACCACCTGCGCATGGAGGAACGGTTGGCCGCAGCCCCGGTGGACCACGCGCACGGCAAGATGGCCTACCACGCCATCACCTACGGATGGCTGCTGTCCGGGCTGGCCCGCGCGGTGACCGGCAAAGGGATGCGAGAACTGTTCCGTGAGGAACTCGCGCGCCCGCTGAACACCGACGGTCTGCACCTGGGGCGCCCGCCGGCCGATTCACCCACCAAGGCCGCGCTGACGCTGTTGCCTCAGGCGAAGATCCCGACCCCGCTGCTGGACTTCATCGCGCCCAAGGTGGCGGGGCTGTCGTTCTCGGGACTGCTCGGATCCATTTACTTCCCGGGCATCATGGGCATGCTGCAGGATGACATGCCGTTCCTCGACGGTGAGCTGCCGGCGGTCAACGGGGTGGTGACCGCGCGGGCGTTGGCCAAAACGTATGCGGTGATGGCCAACGACGGCGTGATCGACGACACCAGGCTGCTGTCGTCGGAAGCTGTGGCCGGTATGAAGGGCAAAGCCGAGCTGTGGCCGGATCTGAACCTCGGTCTGCCGTTCACCTACCACCAGGGTTACCAATCATCGCCGGTGCCAGGCTTTTTGGAGGGCTACGGCCACATCGGGCTCGGCGGTACCGTCGGTTGGGCCGATCCGGAATCTGGCAGCTCGTTCGGCTACGTGCACAACCGGCTGCTGACGCTGCTGCTGTTTGACGTCGGGTCATTCGCCGGGCTGGCCCCGCTGCTGACCAATGCCGTCAACGCGGCGCGCAATGAGGGACCGTTGGAGGTGCCGCACTTCGGTGCGCCGTTCTACGACCCGGACGAGCAGGAACCCGCCGCGGGGGAGTAACGGGCGACCCGGCAGCTGCGCGAGCGTGCGCAGTTGGACGGCGACACGCCGGTGCGGGTGGCATTGTGCGCACCCTCGTCACGCCGAAAACATGGCCGGACCCGCCCGCCGAGAGGTAACCAGAACCACACCCGCGGACGCCCGGCGAGCCTCGACAAGGTTTATAGACTGCGGTCATGAATGGCGGAGCCCGGTCCGGGCAGGCAGTGCGCGAAGGCCTGCTGCAGATCGAGGACTGCCTGGACGCCGACGGCAACATCGCGTTGCCACCGGAAACCACGCTGATCTCGTTGATCGACCGCAACATCAAATACGTCGGCGAGGAGATCGCGTATCGCTTCCTCGACTACACCGGATCGGGGGAGGGCCGCGCCCTCGAAGTGAGCTGGGACCGGTTCGGGGTCCGGCTGCGCGCCATCAGCGCACAGATCCAGCAGCTGGCCGGTCCCGGTGACCGGGTGGCCATCCTGGCGCCACAGAGCATCGACTGGGTGGCCGGCTACTACGCCGCGATCAAAGCCGGCTCCGTGGCGGTGCCGCTGTTCGCCCCCGAACTGCCTGGCCATGCCGAACGCCTGCAGACGGCGCTGCGGGATTCGCGGCCGTCGGTCGTCCTCACCACCGCCGCGGCCCGGGCGGGCATCGAAGATTTCCTGGGCACGCTTCCCGACCTGCCCAAGCCCGCGGTGCTCGTCATCGACGAGATACCCGACTCGGCGCAGGAGTCGTTCGTCCCCGTCCACCTGGATATGGACGCCGTGTCCTATCTGCAGTACACCTCGGGAGCGACCCGCCCGCCGATCGGCGTCGAGATCACCCATCGAGCGGTCGCCACCAACCTGGCCCAGATGATCCTGTCGATCGACCTGCTGAACCGAAACACCCACGGCGTCAGCTGGTTACCGCTCTACCACGACATGGGCCTGTCGATGATCGGCTTTCCCACGGTGTACGGCGGACACACCACGCTGATGTCGCCGACCGCGTTC
Source organism: Mycobacterium asiaticum (assembly GCF_001668675.1). Taxonomy (GTDB): domain Bacteria; phylum Actinomycetota; class Actinomycetes; order Mycobacteriales; family Mycobacteriaceae; genus Mycobacterium; species Mycobacterium asiaticum_D. The sequence goes on from NZ_LZKQ01000138.1 coordinate 8,315, forward strand.
GTGCGGCGGCCGCAGCGGTGGATCCAGGCGCTGTCGGACGGGTCGCGTTCCGGACAGGTGGTGACCGCGGCGCCGAACTTCGCCTATGAATGGGCGGCCCAACGGGGACGCCCCGCCGACGGCGACGACATCGATCTGAGCAATGTCGTGCTGATCATCGGTTCGGAGCCGGTCAGCATCGATGCGGTCGACGCGTTCAACAATGCGTTCGCGCCCTTCGGATTACCGCGCACGGCGTTCAAACCCTCCTATGGCATCGCCGAGGCGACGCTGATGATCGCCACGATCGACCACGACGCCCAGACGTCCGTGGTGTATCTGGACCGCGAGCGGCTGGGAGCGGGCGAGGCCGTCCTGGTCGCCGCGGATGACCCGAAGGCCATGGTCCACGTGTCGTGCGGCCAACCCGCGCGAAGCCTGTGGGCGGTGATTGTCGATCCCGACACCGGTGCCGAGTTGCCGGACGGCCGGGTGGGCGAACCATGGCTGCAGGGCGACAACGTCGGGCGCGGCTACTGGGGCCGGCCCGAACAGACCCGCGCGACTTTCGGCGCCGAACTGCGATCGGTGCTGCCGGACGGCAGTCACGCCGCCGGCGCGCGGATTGACGGAAACTGGTTGCGCACCGGCGATTTGGCGGTGTATCTGGATGGCGAGATCTATGTCGTCGGCCGGATCGCCGACCTGGTGACGATCGACGGACAGAACCACTACCCGCAGGACATCGAGGCCACCGTCGCGGCCGCCTCGCCGATGGTGCGCAAGGGATATGTCACCGCGTTCGCGGTGCCCGAGGCTGATGGTCAAGGCCTGGTGGTCATCGCCGAGCGCGCGACGGGCACCAGCCGCGCCGACCCGCAACCCGCCATCGAGGCGATCCGGGCCGCCGTGCGGGCACGACACGGGTTGTCCGTCGCCGACGTGCGCTTCCTGCCCGCGGGCGCGATCCCACGCACTACCAGCGGGAAACTGGCGCGCGTCGCGTGCCGGACCGCCTACCTCGACGGCAGCCTCTGATGTCGGACATCCCGTCCGCTGCGGAGCCCGGTGGGGCTCTGGAACTGGCGGGATACCCGGTCATCCCACCGCCCCTGCCCCGCCCGATCACCTCCGACCAGCACTGGTCCGACCTGACCTTCGTGCACTGGCCGGTCACCCCCGAGAGCGTGGCGCATCTCTACCCGCCCGGGACGCGTCCCGACGTCTTCGCCAACGGAATCACCTACGTCGGACTGGTCCCGTTCGCCATGACCGGCACGAAACTCGGCACCGCGGTACCGCTTCCGTACTTCGGCCGGTTCCTCGAGACGAACATCCGGCTGTACTCGATCGACGACGCCGGGCGCCACGGGGTGCTGTTCCGGTCGCTCGAGACCGCCCGGTTGGCGGTCGTGCCGGTGACCCGGATCGGTCTGGGCATCCCGTACACCTGGGCGAAAATGCGAATGACCCGGTCGGGCAACCAAATCACCTACCACAGTGTGCGACGCTGGCCGCGACGCGGCCTGCGTAACCTGGTGACCGTCAATGTCGGAGAGGTGATCGAGCCGACGCCGCTGGAGGTGTGGCTCACCGCCCGCTGGGGCGCCCACACCCGTAAGGCGGGCCGCACGTGGTGGGTCCCCAATGAACACGACGCCTGGCCGCTGCGCGCGGCCGAGGTCACCGAACTGCACTCCGAACTCGTCGCCGCGGCGGGTGTCACGCCGTGCGGCGATCGGCTGCGGGCGGTGTATTCCGCCGGCGTTCGAACATTTTTCGGCCGGCCCTGCCCGGTTCAGTAGGACAGCACGCGGAAATGCCCACGGGGGCAGTTGCCTTCGATGCCGCTGAACGGGTCGTCCTCAATTCCCGCCAGTCCCAGTGCTTCCCGCAGTAGCACGCCGGGCAGTCGGGACAGTGAAAGGGCGCGTAGGCGTAGCCCATTCGGTAGAGCGCCGCGGCGTCGGCGTCCGCGATCGCGTACCCAAGCCATTCCACGCTCTCGCTGGCCACGGGGTGCGTGGCGGCGCCGAAGAACGTGTCCACCCAGAGTGCCGCCTGCCGCCCGGGCCGTTCCAGCACGTCGAGTTCGACCAGCGCCTGTAGCGCCGGCCTGGTGTCGTCCGCCACCGCGTCGGCAGGGGTGACGAACCGGACGCTGCCCGCCGGTTCGCCGCAGACGGCGCAAGGAAATTCGGCCGCGCCCGGCTCAGGGGCAGGTGTAGCCACCGTCGATCACCACATCGGAGCCGGTCATGTAGCTCGAAGCCGCGCTGGCCAGGTAGAGGTAAAGACCGGTGAGTTCCTCGGGCCGGCCGATCCGACCCATCGGGATCTTCGGCTCCCACTGGCGGTGATACTCCGCCAAAGGTTCGACGAGTTCGGTGAGGATATAGCCCGGACTGACGGCGTTGACCCGAATGTCATACGGGGCGAACTCGACCGCCATCGCTTTGGTCAGGTGAATGACCGCCGCCTTGGAGGTGCAGTAGTGGCCCACCTGCTGCGGAATGTTGATGATGTGGCCCGACATCGAGGCAGTGGTGATGATCGACCCGCCCCGTCCCTGGCTGACCATCGTCCGCGCCGTGGCCTGCGCGGTCAGGAAGACGCCGGTCACATTCGTGCTCTGGATCCGCTCGAACTCCTCGAGCGACATCTCCAGCATCGGCGTCACCGACACGATGCCGGCATTGCACACGGCGATGTCGATGCCACCCAGCTCCGCGACGACCGTGTCGACCATGGCGCGCACCTGCTCTTCGCGGGTGACATCACAGGCAATGGGCACCGCCCGCCCGCCGGCCGCCGCGATCTCGTCGGCCAATTGCTCCAGCGCATCCAAATGCCTTGCCGCAATTGCGACTTCGGCACCGGCCTCGACGTAAGCCAGGGCAACCTTCTTGCCGATGCCGGTGGACGCGCCCGTCACCAGGGCCGTCTTGCCGCGCAGGTCGAACAGGTCCAAGACGCTCATACGCTCTAGTGTGTCCGGTATGGGCAAGTTCGCCAAAATAGAGATCGAAGAAGCCGTCAACCACTACACCGAAGTCGCCGCGGGCTGTTCCGCGTCCGGGGACTGGCGCCCGTTCGCGGACCTCTTCACCGAAGACGTCGTCTACACCGAACACCACTACGGGGTCTTCCACGGCCGTGAGGCGGTGCGCGAGTGGATCGTCGACGTCATGGCGCCGTTTCCGCACATGCGGTTTCCGTCGGAGTGGATCGCCTACGACGAGGACAACGACGCCGTCGTCATCATGATCAAGAACCTCCTCGACCATCCGACCGATCCGAACGGCGAACCGTTCTGGTTCCCGAACTGGACCCGGCTGGTCTACGCCGGTGACGGATTGTTCTCGAGCGAAGAGGACATCTACAACCCGAACCGCGATGCGCCGCGGGTGGTCGCGGAGTGGATGCGCGCGGGCGGCAAGCTTGCCACCGACAAAATCCCCGCACCCAAGTCCTGACCGGATACGGGACCCGGTTCTAGATCGAATTACCCACCAGTTGCCGCTTGCGGCGGCGGGATCGAACCGCCGAGATCGCCTGGTCCCAGGCCATCAGCGTGGCGGCCTTGAGGTTGGCCGGCTTCAGGCTGTCCTTGGACAACAAGGCGGTGGCGGCGGCCTTGGTGCTCACCGATGCCTTGGACATGTGGCCCGAGTCGAACGGTGGCTGTGGATCGTATTCGATGGCCAGCTGGATCGCTTTCGCGCGGGCCTCGCCGCCGATCTGCCCGGCGAGCCATAGCCCGAGGTCAATGCCCGCCGATACCCCGGCGCTGGTGATTACCTTGTCCTGGTGCACGATTCGCTCGTCATCCACCGGAATGACGCCGAACGTCTTCAGTACCGGCAGCGCGACCCAGTGCGAGGTGGCGCGCTTGTCCCGCAGCAACCCGGCGGCGGCCAGGATCACCGAGCCCGAGCACACCGAGGTGGTCCAGGTCGCGGTCTGATGGACCTGACGCAGCCACTCGAGCAGTTGCTCGTCGCGGGCATGCACCGGAGTCGCCGGGCCACCCGGCACCAGAACCACGTCGGGCGAAGGCGTTTCGGCCAGGGAGTGGGTCGCGCCCAATACCAGCACCCCGGAGTCGGCCGTGATCGGTCCGGGTTCGTGCCAGACGAACCGCACCTCAGCGTCCGGCAATTGGCGCAACACCTCATAAGGGCCGATCATGTCCAGGGCGGTGAACCCCGGGTAGGCCACGAAGGCGATCTGGGTCATCGGTGTGCTCCTCACTGGTGGTTATCAGGCGAAAGCCTTGCGGTACTGATCGGGCGGGATGCCGATCCGGCGAATGAAGTTGCGGCGCATCGTTTCCGCGGTACCGAAACCGCAGCGCGAGGCGATCGCAACCACCGTGTCGTCGGTCTCTTCCAGTTGCCGGCGCGCGGCTTCGGTGCGGATGCGTTCCACGTACTGGCCCGGCGCCTCACCGACCTCTTCGGTGAACACCCGGGTGAAATGGCGTGGGCTCATCGCGGCCCGCCGGGCCAGTTCCTCCACGCTGTGCACCCCACCGGGTTCGGACTCGATGGCTTCCTGGACATCACGGATGGACGGCCGCTTGGCTCGCGGCATCCAGACCGGCGCGGCGAACTGCGTCTGTCCGCCGGGGCGGCGCAGGTAGAGCACCAGCCAGCGGGCCACCGTCTGGGCAACCTCGGTGCCGTGGTCGTCCTCGACCAGCGACAGGGCGAGGTCGATCCCCGAGGTGACACCCGCGGCGGTCCAGATCCGCTCACCACTGCGCAGGAAGATCGGGTCGGGGTCGACGTCGATGGACGGGAATTCCTCGGCCAACCGGTCGGCGAAGGCCCAGTGGGTGGTGACGCGCTGGCCGTCGAGCAGTCCCGCCTCGGCGGCCAGGAACGCGCCCGTGCAAACGGTGACAACGCGACGCGCCGATCGGGAGATCGCCTTCACCCAGTCGATGAACTCCCGGTCGGTGCGCGTCGCATCGATCCCGGCGCCACCGGGCAGCACGACGGTGTCGACCGGTTCTCGAGGGTCGGGGAGTGGCGCCGCGTTGAAGCTGAGGCCGGTCGGGGTGCTCACGGGCTGTCCGCCGGGAGAGGCAACGACCACCTCGTAGCCACCTTTGGTCAACAGTGCAGCGCCGGTGAAGACCTCATACGGTCCCACCACGTCGAGCGCCTGCACACCGGGGAAGCCGGCGATGACCACCTTACGAGCCATGCAGCCAGTCTCGGCCACCATTGTCGTGGCGTCTACGACCTGTATCCCACAAATTAGGACATCGCGCGACGGCGCGGCAGCGGGTTCGACGCCGGACCCGGGCAAGGACCGCGCTGCGCTTCTTGGCAGACTGTGCGCATGGCACAGATAACCTTGCGCGGAAATGCGATCAACACCGTCGGCGAGCTTCCCGCCGTTGGGTCCCCGGCCCCTGCCTTCACGCTGACCGGCGACGACCTGGGCCCGGTCAGTAAGGACCAGTTCGACGGGAAAGCTGTGCTGCTGAACATCTTTCCGTCGGTGGACACCCCGGTGTGCGCGACCAGCGTGCGGACCTTCAATGAGCGGGTCGCCGGGACCGGTGCAGCCGTGGTGTGCGTGTCCAAAGACCTGCCGTTCGCACAGAAGCGATTCTGCGGCGCCGAGGGCATCGAGAACGTCAACGTCGCATCCGCGTTCCGGGACAGCTTCGGCGAGGACTACGGCGTCACCATCGCCGACGGCCCGATGGCGGGTCTGCTGGCCCGTGCGGTCGTGGTGATCGGTCCCGACGGCAACGTCGTGCACACCGAGCTGGTGCCGGAGATCGCACAGGAACCCGACTACGACGCCGCGCTCGGCGCCCTCAAGTCCTAACCCGGTAGCGCCGCGCAGACCGCCGCACGAAGCTCGAGCGGCGGCTGGGCGCTGACCGGGCAGCCCGCGAGCATGAACCCGCCGACGGCCGTCATCACCACGCCCAAAGCCACCCGGACCGCCAGCGTTCTCTGTTTGTCGGTCATCTCGGCTCCTCGGGTCGGTTGCAGCGAAATGCTAGCGTCGCGGCCACCCGCCGGGAATAGCTGTTTCGAAATTGCTGGGAACTTCTTATATATCCAGTGAAACTCGAAAGGCGTTGAGGGCGAGCATGATTCATGTCAAGACCATTGACAACCGCTGATCCATTCCGCAGCCTGCGATCGTATGTCAGGGCTTCACAATCCCGCGCGGTCGGCAAGCAGCGCCCGGTGCTGCGCACTGCTGCCGAACAGCGCTTGGGTGCTCTTGGCCCGGCGAAAGTATCGGTGCAGGCGGTGTTCCCAGGTGAACGCGATGCCGCCATGGATCTGGATGGCGGATTCCGCGCACTGCACAAAGGTGTCGGCGGCCTGCGCCTTGGCCAGTGGCGCCGCGATCGCCAGCTCCTCGCCGCCGGCGGCGCTCATGGCCGCGAACATCACGGCCGCGCGGGTGGCGTCGATCTCGACGAGCATCTCCGCGCACATGTGCTTGACCGCCTGGAAAGAGCCGATCGGTCGGTCGAATTGGGTGCGCCGGCGCGCATAGTCGACAGCCATCTCGAGGCAGGCTTCCGCGCCGCCGAGCATCTCGGCCGCGAGCAGCACCCGGGCGACGTCCATGACCGGCAGCAGGTCGCCGGGCCCGCCCGCCCGCAGCGCATCGGCGGGCACCTGACTCAGCCGCATCCGCGCTACCGGCCGGGTGATATCGAACGACGGCGGCCGTTCGACAGTGAGGCCGGGTGCGTCGGCCCGTACCACGCAGGTGGTGATCTCACCGTGGGACGCGGCGGCCGGCACCACGAACAGGTCGGCGACGTGACCGTGCAGCACCGGTGAGCACGTGCCGGTGAGCAGGACGCGCCCGTCCCGTCGTTCGGCTACCACGGTCGCGCCGCTCGCCGCGCCGGGGCCCCAGGCGCCGAACGCAGCGATCTGCGCACCGCACAACAGTCCGGCGAGTAGTTCCTTGCGCTGGTCTTCATCGCCGAGGCGCAGAATTGCTTCGACCGCAAAGGCATTGGTTGCGAACGGAACTGGGGCAAGCGCCCGGCCGAGCTCGCTGCACGCGATGGCCGTATCGACGAGGGTGGCGCCGGCGCCGCCGTACTCGGCCGGGACGTGCAGGCCGGGCAGTTCGAGTTCACCGCACAGGCGCTGCCACAGCGCCGCGTCGTATTCCTCAGCGCTCGGGCGCTGCAGGAAGCCGCGTAACGCCGCACGGAAATCGTGCTGCTCGGTGCTGTATTGAAAGTCCATGTCAGCGTGGCAATCCGAGAAGCTTCTCGCCGATGACGTTGCGCTGGATCTGCGAGCTGCCGGCATAGATTGTCGCGGCGCGGGAGTAGAGCAACTCGTCCATCCAGCATGCGGGGGAGTTCGGCGTGCCGGCTTCTGGCACCACCCGCGCTGCGCCGTTACCCGGCCCGTCCGGGCTCAACGCGTCGAGCCCCAGGATCTCTGCGGCGAGATCGGTGTAACGGCGGAAGTACTCGCTCCAGATGACCTTGCTGATCGCGGCGTCGGCACCGGGCAGCTCGCCGTTCAGCGCCGAGGTAAGGCCGCGGTAGCCGCGGTAACGCATGATCTGCACGCGGGAGAAGCACCATGCCAACCCATCTCGGATGCGCGGCTCGGTGTTCAGGCCGCGGTCGCGCGCGAGGTCGCACAACCGCTGCAGGTCGCGACCGAACTCCAGAGCGACCGTCGCCACGGCTGAGCCGCGCTCGAACCCCAGCAGCGTCATCGCGGTGGCCCACCCGTTGCCGACCCCACCCAGCACATTGCCCGCGGGAGTGCGGGCATCGGTGCAGAACACCTCGCTGAAAGACGAATGGCCGGCGGCGTTGACGATCGACCGGACGAGGATGCCCGGCTGATCGATCGGCACCAGCAGCAACGACAACCCCTTGTGCTTGGGCACGGTCGCGTCCGTGCGCGCCAACAGGAAGATCCAATTCGCCGTGTCACCGGCCGACGTCCATATCTTCTGGCCGTTGATCACCCATTCGTCGCCGTCGAGCACGGCACGGGTGCGCACGGCCGCCAGGTCCGACCCGGCGTCGGGTTCGGAGAAGCCCTGGCACCAGCGGTCCTCGCCGGACAGGATGCGCGGCAGAAAATGCGCCTTCTGCTCTTCGGAGCCGACGGCGATCAGGGTGTTGCCGAGCAGATCGATGCCGAGCAGGTCGTTCTCGGCGCGTTCCGGCGCGCCCACTCGGTTGAACTCCTCGGCGAGCACCACCTGCTCGAGGGGGGAGAGGCCACCGCCGCCATACTCTTTGGGCCACGACACCGCCACCAGTCCGGCGGCGGCCAGCGACTGCCGCCACCGCCCGGCGAAGTCCTCGCGCTCTTCGGGTGCAAGGGCGCCGAGGCCGGACCAGCAGGCCGGCAACTGATCGGCCAGGAACTCGCGGATGCGATGGGCAAAAGCCCTGACCTCCGGCGGATAGGTGATATCCACGTCGGGTGCCCCTCTTCAGGGCCGCTGCTTGTCGGCCGCCAGTATTTCGGGAGCGCCGCGCCAGTCGTCCAAGCCGTACTCGACAGTTCCGTAGGACAGCTGTCCGCCGGTCACCTCGGCCCAGTGGGCGTGGTTGAGCTGATGGATCTTGAAACACCCGTCCAGGGCGGTCGTGAAACCCATCGCGTCGACGGTCTGATTGACCGATTCCTTGATCAGCAGCGCCGCCAGCGTCGGCACCTTCGCGATTCGGCGGGCGAATGCGATTGTGCTGTCCGTCAATTCGTCGGGAGGAAAAACCTTGCTGACCATCCCGAGCTGGTGGGCCTCATCGGCACCGATCGAGTCGCCGGTGAGCAGAAGTTCTTTCGCCTTGCGCGGGCCGAACTCCCACGGATGGCCGAAGTACTCCACGCCGCACATGCCCAGCCGGGTACCGACGACGTCGGCGAACACGGTGTCTTGGCTGGCCACGATCAGGTCGCAGCACCACGCCAGCATCAGGCCCGCGGACAGCACCGTCCCGTGGACCTGGGCAATGGTGATCTTGCGCAGGTTGCGCCACCGCTTGGTGTTCTCGAAGTAGTAGTGCCATTCCTGGCGATTGCGCGACTCCACGCCGCCGAAGCTGCCGCCATTGCATTGGTAGCTAGGGTGCTGGTCCGGTCCCGGCGTGCGCTCGCGAACGTCGTCGGTTGAACCGAGGTCGTGCCCGGCCGAGAATGCCGGGCCCGCGCCGCGCAGGATCACCACGCGGACGGCGTCGTCCGCTTCGGCGAGCTCGAACGCGGCACCGAGTTCCACCAGCAGTCCGCGGGTTTGCGCGTTTCGCTGCTTCGGCCGGTCCAGCGTGATCGCCGCGATCCGGCCGTCGTCGATCGTCTCGTAGCGCAGGAACGTGAAGTCGGTTCCGCGCCGCTCCCCGTTGGGCCGGTGATCGATCGAACTCACCCCGGTAACGCTCATAACGGCTCCTCGCTGCTCAATGCACACGGCGAACGGGTGACCCGTGCGAGATTACGCGCGCATTCCGCATTATGTCCATAGACAGTACGCGCTACTAACGCAGCGATCCGAAAGAATCAGCAAGCAACAAGGCTCTTGTGTACAACGAAGTATCTTGCTAGTACTGTGATAGACCTACAGACCGGCCGACCTGGCACCCGACGACGAAGGGTTAACGATGGAGATCGGAATCTTCCTGATGCCGGCCCATCCACCGGAGCGCACCCTGTACGACGCGACCCAGTGGGATCTCGACATCATCGAGCTGGCCGACCGGCTCGGATATGTGGAGGCCTGGGTCGGCGAACACTTCACCGTGCCCTGGGAGCCGATCTGCGCGCCGGATCTACTGCTGGCGCAGGCGCTGTTGCGAACCAAGAACATCAAGCTCGCACCGGGCGCACACCTGCTGCCCTATCATCACCCGGTCGAATTGGCGCACCGCGTAGCGTATTTCGACCACCTCGCTCAGGGCCGCTTCATGCTGGGCGTGGGCGCCAGCGGCATTCCCGGCGACTGGGCGCTGTATGACGTCGACGGCAAGAACGGTGAACACCGCGAGATGACCCGCGAAGCGCTGGAGATCATGCTGCGCATCTGGACCGAGGACGCACCCTGGGAACATCGCGGAAAGTATTGGAACGCCAACGGGATCGCGCCGATGTTCGAGGGTCTGATGCGGCGCCACATCAAGCCGTTCCAGAATCCGCATCCGCCCATCGGTGTCACCGGCTTCAGCGCGGGCTCCGAGACGCTCAAGCTGGCCGGTGAACGCGGTTATCTGCCGATGAGTCTCGACCTCAACACCGAATACGTTGCCACGCACTGGGATGCGGTGCTCGAAGGCGCCGAGCGCAGCGGTCGCACGCCGGACCGCCGCGACTGGCGGTTGGTGCGTGAGGTGCTGGTGGCCGAGACCGACGAGCAAGCCTTCCGTTACGCCGTCGACGGCGCGATGGGGCGCGCCATGCGCGAGTACACCTTGCCGACCTTCCGCATGTTCGGCATGACCAAGTTCTACAAGCACCACTCCTCCGTCGCCGACGACGACGTGACCGCGGAATACCTCGCCGAGAACACCTTCGTGGTCGGTTCGGTCGACACGGTGGTCGACAAGCTGGAGGCCACCTACGATCAGGTCGGCGGATTCGGCCATTTGTTGGTGCTCGGGTTCGACTACCGGGAGAACCCGGGACCTTGGAAGGAATCGCTGCGACTGCTGGCCGAGGAAGTCATGCCCAGACTCAACGCCCGCATCGCCCGCAAGCCAGTCGCGTTGGTCGTCTAGCGGTGTCGGTCATGCCGGTTCGTCAGGTCACCGTCGGTTATTCGGACGGGGCGCACAAAATCATGCCGGTCCGGCCGGACCAGACGATGCTCGATGCCGCCGAGGAGCACGGCGTCGCCATCGTCAACGAATGTCAGAGCGGGATCTGTGGCACCTGCGTCGCTTCATGTATCACCGGCACGTACGAGATGGGACGCACCGAAGGCCTGTCCGATGTCGAGCGTGCCGACCGAAAGATCCTGACCTGCCAGACCTTCGCCACCTCGGACTGCCGCATCGAGGTGCAATACCCGGCCGACGACAACGCCGCGCTGTTGGTCACCGGCGACGCGCTGGTGACCGCAGTAGAGCTGATGTCGCCCAGCACCGCCCTGTTGCGCCTCGACATCTCGGACTGGGGAGAAACGCTGCACTACAAGGCCGGCCAATTCGCCCAGCTGCAGGTGCCGGGCACCGACATCTGGCGCAACTACTCCTACGCCCACCCGGCCGACGGCTGCGGGGAACTGGAATTCATCATCCGGTTGCTGCCCGACGGAGTGATGTCGAACTATCTGCGCGACCGCGCCAAGCCCGGGGACCGAATCTCTCTGCGGTGCAGCAAGGGCAGCTTCTACCTACGGCCCGTGGTGCGGCCGGTGATCCTGATCGCGGGCGGCACCGGTCTCTCGGCGATCCTGGCGATGGCGCAGAGCCTGGATGCGCACACCAGTCAGCCGGTCTATCTGCTCTACGGGGTCACCGACGCCGCGGATCTGTGCAAGCTCGACGAACTCAAGGATTTACAGCGTCGGGTCGTCGCCGTGGACGTGCGCGTCACCGTGGTCAAGTCCAGCGACGGGTGGGATGGGCGCACCGGACTGGTCACCGACCTGCTGGACGAGCGGATGCTGGCCGGTAGCGACGCCGACGTCTACCTGTGCGGCCCGGCGCCGATGGTTGAGGCCACCCGAAGCTGGTTGGGCGACAATGGGTTCCACCGCGTCGGGTTGTATTACGAGAAGTTCGTGCCCAGCGGGGCGGCCAAGAGCCGCACCCCCGTCCGCCTTGACCAGGCGCGGCTGGACGTCGATGACATCAGGCGGCGCGGTCGTGGCACGGCCGTGATCATCGGCGGCAGCATCGCCGGCATCGCGGCAGCGAAGGTGTGCAGCGAGACCTTCGAGCGCGTCATCGTGCTGGAACAAGACGACGCACACCGGCGCCGCGAAGGTCGGCCCGGCGCGGCTCAGGGCTGGCATCTGCACCATCTGCTCACCGCCGGGCAGATCGAGTTGGAGCGTTTATTCCCCGGCATTGTCGACGACATGGTCAAAGAGGGCGCATTCAAGGTCGACATGGCCGCGCAATACCGGATCAGGCTGGGCGGGTCGTGGAAGAAGCCGGGCACCAGTGACATCGAGATCGTCTGCGCCGGAAGGCCGCTGCTCGAGTGGTGCGTGCGGCGCCGGCTCGACGGCGAGCCCCGAATCGACTTCCGCTACGAATCCGAGGTGACCGACCTGGTACTCGACCGTGCGAACAACAGCATCATCGGCGTCGCGGTGGGGGAGGACGCCCAGGTCATTCCCGCCGAGTTCGTCGTCGACGCATCAGGCAAGAACACCCGGGTGCCGGAGTTCCTGGAGCGCTTGGGAATCGGCGCGCCGGAAGTCGAACAGGACATCATCAACTGCTTCTACTCGACCATGCAGCACCGTGTTCCGCCCGAGCGGCAGTGGCAGGACAAGGTGATGGTGATCTGCTACGCCTACCGTCCCTTTGAAGACACCTACGCCGCGCAGTATTACACCGACAGTTCCCGCACGCTGCTGTCCACGTCTTTGGTGGCCTACAACTGTTATTCCCCGCCGCGGACGGCGAAGGAGTTTCGCGAGTTCGCCGACCGGATGCCGTCACCCATCGTGGGCGAGAACATCGACGGGCTGGAACCGGCGTCGCCGATCTACAACTTCCGTTACCCGAACATGCTGCGCCTGCATTACGAGAAGAAGCGAAACCTGCCGCGCGCACTGGTGGCGGTCGGAGACGCTTACACCAGCGCCGACCCGGTCTCGGGGTTAGGAATGAGTCTGGCGCTCAAGGAGGTTCGCGAGATGCAGGTGCTGCTGGCCAAATACGGTCCGGGGCACCGGGAGTTACCGCGCCGCTACTACCGCTCGATCGCCAAGATGGCCGACACCGCCTGGTTCGTGATCCGTGAGCAGAATCTGCGGTTCAACTGGATGAAGGACGTACAGAAAAAGCGTCCGTTCTACTTCGGCGTCCTGACCTGGTACATGGATCGGTTGCTGGAACTGGTGCACGACGACCTCGACGCGTACCGGGAGTTCCTGGCCGTGGTCCACCTCGTCAAACCGCCGCTGGCGCTGATGAGACCGGGCATTGCGTCACGAGTGCTCGGCAAGTGGGCCCGCACCCGACTGTCCGGCGAGAAGACACTGATCGCTCGCAACTACGAGAATCGGCCCGTACCAGTCGAACCCGTCGACCAGCTGGTCGGCGCCAGCAGACCATGAGGGAGGCGACCATGGCGCAGGTTCATCGAACGCTGAACTGCCGGGGCACTCGGATCCATGCCGTGGAACAGGGTGAGGGTCCGATGGTGGTGCTGATCCATGGCTTTCCGGAGTCGTGGTACTCCTGGCGCCACCAGTTACCCGCCCTCGCCGATGCCGGCTACCGCGTGGTGGCCATCGACCAGCGCGGTTACGGCCGCTCGTCGAAGTACTTCCTGAACTCGGCCTACCGCATCAAAGAATTGATCGGCGACATCGTCGGTGTGATCGACGCCTACGGCGAGGATAACGCTTACGTGGTGGGTCACGACTGGGGCGCGCCGGTCGCCTGGACCTTCGCGTGGCTGCACCCGGATCGGTGCGCCGGCGTGGTCGGCATCAGCGTGCCGTTCGCGGGTCGCGGTGTGATCGGGTTGCCGGGCAGCCCATTCGGCGAGCACCGCCCGAACGACTACCACGTGGAACTGGCCGGAGAAGGCCGAGTCTGGTACCAGGACTACTTCGCGGCGCAGGACGGCGTCATCGCCGAAATCGAAGAAGACGTCCACTCATGGCTGCTGGGCCTCACCTATACGGTGTCGGGCGAAGGAATGATGGCGGCCACAAAGGCCGCCGTCGACGCCGGGGTCGACCTGGCGTCGATGGACCCGATCGACGTGATCCGGGCGGGCCCGCTGTGCATGACACAGGGAGCAAAGCTCAAAGACGCGTTCCTCTATCCCGAGACGATGCCCGCCTGGTTCACCGACGTCGACGTCGATTTCTACGCAGGCGAATTCGAGCGCTCCGGTTTCGGCGGCCCGCTGAGCTTCTACCACAACATCGACAATGACTGGCATGACCTGGCGGACCAGGAGGGCAAGCCGCTGACCCCGCCTGCGCTGTTCATCGGCGGCGAATACGACGTCGGGACCACCTGGGGGGCTGAAGCGCTGCAGCGGGCGGACGAGGTGATGTCGGACTTCCGCGGCTCGCACTTGATTTCCGATGTCGGCCACTGGATTCAGCAGGAGGCGCCGGAGGAAACCAACCGGCTACTACTGGAATTCCTTGATGGACTTCGCTGATGATTATTGACCGACTGGACGAGACGACGTTGCGGCGGGCGTTCGGCTGCTTCCCGTCCGGCGTCGTCGCGGTCTGCGCGGCGGTCGACGGGGTGCCGGTCGGGATGGCCGCGAGTTCGTTCACCTGCGTTTCTCTCGACCCGCCGTTGGTGTCTGTGTGCATTCAGCTTTCCTCGGCAACGTGGCCGCGGTTGCGGGAGCGGCCGTACCTCGGCCTCAGCGTGCTGGCCGAGCAGCATGACGAGGCCTGTATCAGCCTGTCCCGTAAGGAAGGTGATCGGTTCGCGGGCGTCGGGTGGACCGAGCTGCCCAGCGGCAGCGTGGTCGTCGAGGGAGCCGCGGCCCGGCTGGAATGCCGGCTTCGCGACGAGCTTGCGGCCGGGGACCATCTGATCGCGGTGCTCGAGGTTCGCTCGTTGACCGCCGACCCGCAGGTACCGCCACTCATTTTCCACGGTAGCCGGCTTCGGCGGCTGGCAGTCCAGGACCGCGCATGAAGACGACCGATGTGCGGGTGCGGCGTGCGATCACCGCGCTGGCCGCCGGACGGCCCGTCGTCCTCAGTGACGGCACCGACGGCGACGGCCAGCTGGTGTTCGCCGCCGAGGCCGCGACCCCGGCGTTGCTGCACTTCGTCATCCGCCATACCTCGGGCTACGTGCGAGTCGCGCTGCCGGGCCACGAATGTGTCCGGTTGAACCTTCCGCCGGTGTCGAGCGCCGCCGAAGGTGCCAGCGCCCATTGCGTGTCGGTGGACACCCGCGGCACCGGCACCGGCATCTCGGGCGCGGATCGCGCGCGGACCATCGCCGCGCTCGCGTCACCCGCCACAGTCGCCTCGGATCTGCAGCGCCCGGGTCACGTGGTCCCGGTCCGGGCCGAGCCCGACGGGGTGCTGAGCCGACGCGGGCCCGGGGAGGCGGCAACCGATCTGGCATTCCTTGCGGGGCGGGGACGGTGCGCGGCTTTCAGTGAGATCGTCTCGCGCCGCGATCCCACGCTGGTGGCTCGTGGCCCCGAGGCGGTGGAGTTCGCGGTAGCACACGGATTGGCCGTGGTGTCCATGGCCGAGTTGGTGGCGTACCGACGCCGAACCGAGCCGCAGGTGGTTCGGCTGACGGAGACGATCCTGCCCACCCGGGCGGGCAACTGCCGGGCGATCGGATACCGGGATGTGTACGACGGTGGCGAACACCTGGCGCTGATCGTGGGAGCCACCGGTGCGGGGGTCCCGCTGCCGTTGCACGTCCACGTCGAGTGCCTGACCGGAGACGTGTTCGGCTCCAACGCTTGTCGGTGTGGTGACGAACTCAACCGTGCCATGACCAGAATGAGGGCTCAGGCGGGTGGTGTTGTGCTGTATCTGCGCCCGTCCGGCCCACCGCGTGCGTGCGGTCTGTTCGCACCCGCGACCGCCGACACCCACCCGAACATCTCGGACACCGTCGCCTGGATGCTGCGCGATCTCGGCGTGTTCGCACTCCAATTGTCCGAGGAGGTGCCAGGATTCGGTCTTGTGTTATTCGGGGCGATTCGCGAGCAGGGCATCGGTACACAGACTCTCGCGGTCGCGGGCTGATCGGTGGGGCACCCTGATTTGGCCGGGAAGACCGCCATTGTCACCGGAGCCGGCGCCGGTATAGGTCTGGCCGTGGCGCAACGGCTCGCCGCCGAGGGCTGCCATGTGCTCTGTGCGGACATCGATGCCGCCGCCGCCGATACCGCCGCCACGAAGGTGGGTTCCGGCGCGCTGGGTCACCGGGCCGATGTCAGCGTCGAGGATGAGGTCATCGCCATGGTGGCAGCCTGCGTCGACGCGTTCGGCGGGGTGGACAAACTGGTGGCCAACGCCGGTGTGGTGCACATGGCTTCGCTCATCGACACCGCCGTCGAGGACTTCGATCGGGTGATCGGGGTAAACCTACGGGGCGCCTGGCTGTGCACCAAGCACGCGGCCCCACGAATGATCGAGCGCGGCGGGGGAGCGATCGTCAACCTCTCGTCGCTGGCCGGTCATATCGGGGTGGCGGGGACCGGCGTATACGGCATGTCGAAAGCGGGCATCAGCCAATTGACCCGGGTTACCGCCGCCGAATTGCGTGCCGCCAACATCCGCGCCAACGCGCTGCTGCCGGCGTTCGTCGACACGCCGATGCAGCAGACCGCAATGACGATGTTCGACCAAAACCTCGGAGAGGGCGGGGCGCGCAACATGATTGACCGCCTACAGGGCCGCATGGCCACACCCGAGGAGATGGCCGGCATCGTGGCGTTCCTGCTGTCCGACGATGCAGCCATGATCACCGGGACCACGCAGATCGCCGACGGCGGCACGGTCGCCGCGCTCTGGTGAGCGCCCCGCCTCAGGTCCGGCTGGTGAGAATGGACAACGCGATGGCCGTTATCTCGTCCGCGACCCCGACATAGCGGGTGAGATGCCAGGTGCGGGCGGCGTCTTCGATGAAGCTGATCGCCGCGGCGACCAGCAGCCGTGCCTCCGCCGCACTGGTCCGCGGGACCAGCCCGGCGATGAGGTCTATCCAAATCGCTTCGCGGTCAGCCTGATTGCGCAGGTAGCCGTCCCGCACTTCGGCGGAAGCATGCGACAACTCGGTGACGCACACCGCCACCAGGTCCGGCGAGTCCAGGCTGACTTGCACATGCCCCCGGACCAGGCCCTGCAGCCGTTGCGCCGCATCTGATTTCACACTCAGCGCCCGAATCGTTTCCAGGCTGCGCCACTCGTCGAGACGGCGGACCAGCGCGTCCAAGATGGCCTGCTTCGATGAGAACGAGCGGTACAGGCCCGGACCGGCAATTCCTGCGCCCTTGGCGATTTCGCTGGTGCTGACGGCCGGATACCCCTGCGCCCGGAACAATCGTGCACCGGTGGCCAGCAGCGTCTCGGAGCGGGAGAACAGGGTGTCGCCTGCGCGGTCGTCCTCGATCGGCTCGAGATCGGCGACCGGCGGTGTGCGGGCCGCCGCCATGCACGCCTCATAAAGCCGCTCGTTGAGTTCGGCGGCGGGCAGGGTCAGGTTATGCCGGCCCAGGCTGGTCAGTGTGCTGGACACCGCCCAGGCCCGCAGTTCCGCGTGTGGTGGATTGAGCCCGGGTACTTGCAGCACAACGCTTTCCCGCATGCCCGCGACGATCGCGTTGATGCGCCGACGAACCTCCCCGCGGTCCTGCTCGTTGAGATAACGGGCCTCACGTTGCCATAGGACCGTCAGCGATCGGGATGCGATGGCCGCAGCGATCAGATCGGGCAGGTCGACGTTCAGTGGGCGCGACGTCGGCTCGGCCGCACCCTCGGTGAGGCGGCGTGCGCTCTGGTACTGATCCTGACCGGTGCGGATCGCTTCGGCGAGCAACGCCTGTTTGTTGTCGTAATGCCGATAGAGAGCACGGGCGGTGACGCCGGCCGCCTCGGCGATGTCCTCCAGCTTGACCGAGTGAAAGCCGCGGTCGATGAACAGCTTGACGGCTTGATCGAGGATCTGCTGCTTCCGGTCTTTCGGCCGGCGCCGCACGGGCGCAACGGCGGTCTCCATCGACGTACACCCCCTCCGTGAAGCTGAACTTACAGCTTCAGTCCGCTTTGCTGCTCGAAGTCCGCTAGGTCAAACTAGTCACTGAAACGGTGATCTTGCCCTTCTCGACCTGCGCCCTTCCCAGGACCCAAGGAAGTCGCGGACGAGTCTCGCACTGGCTTCCTTGGTGTCAGGCATCCCGCAACTCCTCTGATATGCCGGATCACTAATTTACATGACGCGGGTTAGATGCGCTATCACATGCTTGTTCTTTGACTATGTCGACTACGATATAGGTATCGACTATGGACTTAATCCATGTTAGTTAATGTCTGGGACACTGGCCAGTCGCACGTACGCCGACGCGGCTTCGGCGCGGTTGGTCGCGTTCAGCTTCCGCAGCACCCGCTTCACATGCGACTTCACCGTGCCCGCCGAGATCACCAGCTCGTCGGCGATCTGCTGGTTGGTGCGCCCGGCCGCCATCAGCCGCAAGACCTCGACCTCGCGCCGGGTCAGCACGGTCATCACCCGCGTCTGGACCTCGGCCAGAGACCGGGCGGCGGGACTGCGTTCGACCGGTTCGATCTTGCGCAGGTCCAGATCGGCGTCCTGCAGGGCGCGGGCCGCCTCGTCGGCGGACGCCAATGCGCGCAATACCTCGGTGTGCTGACGGCGCATCCGCTCCAACAGGACGGTGCGCTCGTAGGCGTATCCGAAGCCTTCCGCGAAGGCCCACACCGTGTCGCGATCGATCTCGTCGACGATGCGTCCCGAATAGAGCCGGTCGGCATGCAGGAACCCGATCACCTTGCCCGTCGGCATCACCGGGGCCGCCACGTAGGAGCGCGTCAGCGAGAAGTCGACGATCGGCCGGTTGACCCGCGGGTCGTTGCGGGCGTCACGGACGATCGCGGGCGCGTGTCGGCGGATCATCTGCGTTTCGATCAGCATGTGATCCAGCAACGGCGCGACCGACTGCGCGAAGGCGACCATCTTATCCGCGCCGTCGCTGTCGTCGCCGAAATACGCTGACTCCATGACCATTCGGCCCTCGTGGACCCGGAACAGCACGGCGCGGTCGAATCCACACGACTCCACCAGTTCGCGCGGGGCCCGGTCGACGATCGTCGCGACGTCGTCGACGGCGCGCAGCTTGCTCAACGCCTCCTGTACCTGCAACAGCGCGAAGGTGCGCCGCTTGGCGCCGTCCTCGATCAGCTCGCGCTCGAGGGCGGACAGCTCCAGCACTGATTCCAGCGCGTCAAGCGCGTGCGCATCTGCGAGCGACTCCAGCGCGTTGTGCACGATGGCCGCCTTGGCGTCAATGGCTTCGGCGACGACCGCCATCGCATCGTCGGTGGGATCGGCATCGGGAACCATTTCCCGGTAGCGACGCACTGCGTCGCTTTCCCTGACCGGACGAGACGCCCAGCCCGGGTGGTCACCGTCGGCCAGCGTGCGTGATGTCCCGGGTTCGGGTGTCTCGCTGACGACGGTCACGCTGCTCACTGTCCTCCCGCCAGGCCGGCGACGCGACCGAAATCCCAAATTCCCCTCCTACGGGGGTAGGAGTCCTCCCCAACGGGGGATCGATTTGCCGCCGCCGCTGGCACAGGCTGGTCGACATGTCATCAACGACCGTATCGGCCATCGAAGTGCTGCCCACTCCCCAGGGCATCGCAAACCCGTATCCGCTCTACGACGAACTGCGCGGCAGCTCACCCGTTGCGGGATATCGGGATTGGCCACCCGGCACCATTCCGGGGGCCGACGAGCCGGTCACCGCCTGGGCACTGTTCCGCTATGACCAGGTCTTCGAAGCCGCCCGCGACAGCGCCACCTTCTCGTCGCGGGATCCCCTGCAGGAGGCTTCGTCGGCCCCGAGCCTGATGCTGGTCAACACCGATCCGCCCAAGCACGAGGTGGAGCGCAAACTGGTCAGTCAGGCCTTCTCCCCACGGCGGGTCAAGCGACTCGAGGGCTGGCTCAACGAGTTGATCCCGCACCTACTCGATGACCTCGGCGACGGCGACGTCGAAATCATGGACTTCGCGGCCGAAGTCCCCACTCGGGCAATGGTTCGGCTGCTGGGGTTGCCCGATGGCGACCACGTCCGGTTCCGGCGCTGGGCCAACGCATTCATGCTCTCGTCGTCGTTGACCCCGGCCGAGCGGATCACCAGCAACGAGGAGATGGTGCGAACGTTCGCCACTCGTCTGGCCGAGCACACGGCCAGACTGGCCGGACAAGAACCCGGTGACGACACCGGGGAGACCGACGATGCCGAGGATCTGATCTCGGCGCTGCTGCGCGCCGAGGTGGATGGGCAACGGCTCACGCCCGAGGAAATCGTGCGCTTCTGCGTCACGCTGGTGGTGGCCGGCAGCGAGACCACAACCTTCCTGATCGGCAACCTGCTCCACGCGCTGGCCCGAGAACCTCAGGTGCAAGCGCGTATTCGCGCCGATCGAACACTGCTGAACATCTTTGTCGAGGAGACACTCCGGCTCGACGGACCGCCGCAGCGTCTGTTCCGCATCGCAACCCGAGACGTCGAGATCGACGGCAAGCTGATCCGCAAGGGGGAGTGGGTGGCGCTGTTCTTCGGGTCCGCCAACCGTGACCCGGCCGTATTTCCCGAACCCCGGCGACTCGACATCGACCGGCCCAACATCCGCCAACAGCTCTCCCTGGGCCACGGCTTGCACTTCTGCCTCGGCGCCTCACTCGCGCGCTTGGAGGTGATCGCGGTGCTCAATGCCGTGCTCGACCGCTATCAGACGATCACCCTGACCGACGACCCCGGTACCAAGCAGACCGCCAGCCTGTTGACCCACGCCTATGTGCGCCTGCCCCTGCATCTTTCATGAGCGAATCGCGCAATATCCAAGCCACCGAGGCGATCTACGCCGCGGTGCCAGCCGGTGACCTGCAAACCGTGCTCGCGCACCTCGACCCCGAGGTGCGCATCACCTATTACGGAACCGAAAAGATCCCGTACGCCGGCGATTACCGCGGCATCGACGGTGCAATGACGTTCCTGGCCCGGGTAGGTGAGACGGTCGAGATCCTCGAGATGGCACCGTGGAAGTTCATTGCGCAGGGTGACGACCTGGCCACCTGGGGATGCCAACGGTTTCGCCGGGTCGCCACCGGATTCGAGTGGGAATCAGAGTTCGCGCACATCATCACGCTGCGCGACGGCCGCTGGTTGCACTTCCGCGACTTCGCGAACTCGGCGCTCGCCCTGGACGCTTTCACCCGATGAAAGTCACCGCCGATCGCGAGATCTGTATGGCCGCAGGAATGTGTGTCATGACCGCCGATCCCTTTTTCGATCAGGATGCCGAGGGCATCGTCCTGGTGGCCTCTCAACAGGTACCGGGCGACCAGGAGGGCCGGGTGCGGACGGCGATCAAGTTGTGCCCGTCGGGGGCACTAAGACTGGCACCGGAATGACACACAGCGTGTACTACTTAAATACATCATATCGCTTATACGGCCATTTGCATCGGTTTTTACACCGTGACCGCTTGAATACTTGCGTATTGACTATGGACATGAGGGTATCGCGCCGCGTAACCTCGCGGGTGTCACTCGTCCACTTCGACCTGTCCGGGGGGCCAGCGTGATGATTCACCGGCGGTGCGCAGCGACATGGTGATCGCGGCCGGCAGGGCGCCCGTCGCAGCCATCAAGCCACTCGGCGCGATGGGCGATTTCTTCGCGATGACGCTGGACACCTTCGTGTGCATGTTCCGTCGGCCCTTCGCGTGGCGCGAGTACCTGTTCCAATGCTGGTTCGTGGCGCGGGTTTCCACCTTGCCGGGCATCCTGATGACGATCCCCTGGGCGGTGATCTCGGGATTCCTGTTCAACGTGCTGCTGACCGACATCGGCGCCGCCGACTTCTCCGGGACCGGCTGCGCGATCTTCACCGTCGACCAGAGCGCACCGATCGTCACCGTGTTGGTGGTGGCCGGCGCGGGGTCCACCGCGATGTGCGCCGATCTCGGCGCCCGCACCATTCGCGAAGAACTCGACGCGCTAAGAGTGATGGGTATCAACCCGATTCAAGCGCTGGCCGTGCCCCGGGTGCTGGCGGCGACGACCGTGTCGCTGGCGTTGAGTTCAGTGGTCACCGCGACCGGTCTGATCGGTGCATTCTTCTGTTCGGTGTTCCTGATGCACGTCTCGGCGGGTGCCTGGGTAACGGGACTGACCACGCTCACCCACACGATCGACGTCTTCATCTCGATGATCAAGGCCACGCTGTTCGGGCTGATGGCCGGCCTCATCGCCTGCCACAAAGGCATGTCGGTGGGCGGGGGCCCGGCCGGGGTCGGCAGAGCGGTGAACGAGACCGTGGTCTTCGCCTTCATCGTCCTGTTCGTCATCAACATCATCGTCACCGCCGTTGGCATGCCGTTCATGGTGTCCTGAGGTGCAGCCGTGACACCGACCAAAACCGTTGCCGGCGAGTGGAATCGGATGGGCTCACAGATGCGGTTCTATGTCAGCACGCTGGCCGGGATTCCCGATGCCGTGATGAACTACCGCGGCGAGTTGCTGCGCGTGATCGCGCAGATGGGTTTGGGCACCGGGGTGCTGGCGGTGATCGGGGGAACCGTGGTCATCGTCGGCTTCCTGGCCATGACCACCGGCGCCATTGTGGCGGTGCAGGGCTACAACCAATTCGCCTCAGTCGGTGTGGAGGCGCTGACCGGCTTTGCCTCGGCGTTCTTCAACACCCGCGAGATCCAGCCCGGCACCGTGATGGTCGCGCTGGCGGCGACCGTCGGCGCCGGGGCCACCGCACAGCTCGGGGCGATGCGGATCAATGAGGAGGTCGACGCCCTCGAGGTGATCGGGATCCGCAGCGTCAGTTACCTTGCCAGTACCCGGGTGCTGGCCGGCGTGGTGGTCGCGGTTCCGCTGTTCTGCGTGGGTCTCATGACCGCCTACCTGGCCGCACGGCTGGGCACCACGGCGGTCTACGGGCAGGGGTCCGGGGTCTACGACCACTACTTCAACACCTTTCTCCGGCCGTCCGACGTGCTGTGGTCATCGCTGGAAGTCGTTGTCGTGGCGCTGATGATCATGCTGGTGTGCACCTATTACGGGTACACCGCGCACGGCGGACCTGCCGGCGTCGGCGAAGCGGTAGGTCGCGCGGTGCGGGCCTCGATGGTTGTTGCCTCGATCGCCATCGTCATCATGACGCTCGCCATCTACGGCCAGTCCCCGAACTTCCACCTGGCGAGCTAGGGACATGGGTCGCGGGCCGGGGGGACATCGGGTCAAGGACGGGTGGTGGACGCTGATCCTGCTCGCGGTGATCGGTGTGGTCGTCGTGGTGACCGCGGTGTCCTTCACCGGCACCTTGCGCTCCTTCGTGCCGGTGACCCTGGTCGCCGACCGCTCCGGGCTGGTGATGGACACCGGCGCCAAGGTGATGCTGCGCGGTGTGCAGGTCGGCCGGGTCAGTCGGATCGGCCAGACAAACAAGGGCACCAGCCTGGTGCTGGAGATCGACCCGGATCAAACCCGGTTCATCCCGGCCAATGTCGAGGCCCAGATCAGCGCGACGACCGCTTTCGGCGCCAAGTTCGTGGACCTGGTGATACCGGAAAACCCAAGCGCCGCCAGGCTATCCGGCGGAGCGGTGGTGCGGTCGCGGAACGTCAGCACGGAGATCAACACGGTTTTCGAGAACGTCGTGGACCTGCTCGACATGATCGACCCGCTCAAGCTGAACGCGGTTCTTACCGCGGTGGCCGATGCCGTTCGCGGCCAGGGCGAGCGGATCGGCCAGGCCACAACCAGCCTCAACGAGGTACTGCAGGCACTGAATGCGCGTCGCGAGACCATCGGCCGAAACTGGCGGTCGGTCCGGAAGTTCGCCGACACCTACGACACCGCCGCGCACGACGTCGTGGCGATCCTCAATGCCGCCAGTACCACCAGCGTCACCGTCACGGATCACGCGAAACAGTTGGATGCGCTGCTGCTCAACGTGATCGGACTGTCCGATAGCGGCACCACCCTGCTCGGCTACAGCAGGGACAACCTGGTGGCTTCTGTCAACGTCCTCGAACCGACCACGAGCCTGTTGTCCAAGTACAGCCCCGAGTACACCTGCTTCCTGCAGGGCACCAAGTGGTACCTGGACAACGGGGGATACTCCGCGTGGGGCGGCGCCGATGGCCGGACCCTGCAACTCGATGTGGCGCTGCTACTCGGCAACGACCCCTACATCACCCCGGACAACCTGCCACGTGTCGCGGCCAAGGGCGGTCCG
Source organism: Mycobacterium asiaticum (assembly GCF_001668675.1). Taxonomy (GTDB): domain Bacteria; phylum Actinomycetota; class Actinomycetes; order Mycobacteriales; family Mycobacteriaceae; genus Mycobacterium; species Mycobacterium asiaticum_D. The sequence goes on from NZ_LZKQ01000138.1 coordinate 32,470, forward strand.
GGCGGACAGCCCGGCTGCGGGTCACTGCCGGACGCCACCAAGAACTTCCCGGTGCGCCAACTGATTACCGACACCGGCTGGGGAACAGGACTGGACATCCGGCCCAACCCCGGCCTCGGGCATCCCTGCTGGGCGGACTACTTCCCGGTCACGCGCGCGGTGCCCCGTCCGCCGTCCATCCGCCAGTGCCTGCCCGGCCCGGCGCCCGGCCCGAATCCGGGTGGGCCCCCCTACGGGGCGGCGCTGTACGGGCCTGGGGGAGTGCCGCTTTGGCCTGGAATCCCGTCGGCAATCCCGCCTGGTACGCCCGACGTCCAAGCGGGTGAGCACCCATGAGGGAGAACCTCCGGGGCGTCGTCATGCGCCTCGCGGCGTTCCTGACGGTGTGCCTGCTGACCGCCTTTGTGCTCGTCGCCGTCTTCGGCGAGGTGCGATTCGGTGACGGCAAGACCTATTACGCCGAGTTCACCAACGTGTCGAATCTCAGGCAGGGCAAGCTGGTACGCATCGCCGGGGTCGAAGTCGGGAAGGTCAGCAAAATCTCGGTCAACCCGGACGCGACGGTGCGGGTCGAATTCACCGCCGAGGATTCGGTCGTCCTGACCGAGGGCACCCAGGCCGTGATCCGGTACGACAACCTGTTCGGCGACCGCTATCTTGCTCTGGAGGAAGGAGCGGGCGGGCCCGCGGTGCTGCGCCCCGGACAGACGATTCCGCTGACGCGCACCAAACCGGCGCTGGATCTGGACGCGCTGATCGGCGGTTTCAAGCCGCTGTTTCGGGCACTGAATCCCGACCAGGTCAACGCGCTGAGTGAACAACTGCTGCAAGCCTTTCAAGGCCAGGGGCCCACCATCACCTCCTTCCTGGAGCAGGCCACGGCCCTGACGAACACACTGGCGGACCGCGATCAGTTGATAGGGCAGGTGATCGACAACCTGAACGTGGTGATGGGTTCGCTTGGCGGCCAGAGTGATCGGCTGGATCAGGCAGTGGCCTCGCTGACGCAGTTGGTGCACGGGCTGGCCGAACGCAAAGCCGATCTGTCCAATGCGGTGGCCTACACCGATGCCGCCACGGGTTCGATCGCGGACCTGCTGGCCCAGGCCCGCGCGCCGATGTCGAAGGCGGTACGCGAGACCGATCGGGTCGCCAGCATCGCGCTTGCCGACCACGACTACCTGGACAACTTGCTCAACACGCTGCCCGACAAATACCAGGCGCTGGTGCGCCAGGGCATGTACGGCGACTTCTTCGCCTTCTACCTGTGCGATGTCGTGCTGAAGGTCAACGGCAAAGGCGGTCAGCCGGTCTATGTCAAGGTGGCCGGGCAGGCCACCGGGCGGTGCGCGCCGAAATGAAATCCTTCGCCGAGCGCAACCGCCTGGTCATCGGCACCGTGGGCATCGTGCTGGCTGCCGGCGCGGTCACGGCTGCCCTGCAATACCAGCACCTGCCCTTCCTCGATCAGGGCCGAACCGTCGGCGCGTACTTCGTGGACGCGGGCGGTTTGCGGACCGACAACACCGTCGAGGTCTCCGGATATCCGGTCGGGAAGGTGGCCAGCATCGAACTCGACGGACCCGGCGTACTGGTCACGTTCAAGGTGGACAACAACATTCGGCTGGGCAGCCGCACCGAGGCGGCGATCAAGACCAAAGGGCTGCTGGGCAGCAAGTTTTTGGACATCACGCCCCGCGGCGATGGCCGGCTGGACGGACCCATCCCGCTCGAGCGCACCATGTCGCCCTACCAATTGCCGGACGCGCTGGGCGATTTGGCCACCACGATCAGCGGACTGAACACCAACCAGTTGTCCCGATCGCTGGACACACTGGCGCATACCTTCGCCGACACCCCGGCCGACTTCCGCGACGCGATGAAGGGCGTGGCACGGCTCGCACAGACACTGGATGACCGGGACGCCCAGCTGCGCCGGCTGCTGGACAACGCCGCCAAGGCGACAAGCGTGCTGGCCAAACGCAGCGACCAAATCGTCGGCCTGGTGCGGGACACGACAGCGCTGCTGACCCAGCTGCGGACGCAGAGCGCGGCCCTGGACCAGATCTGGGGAAACATCTCGGCGGTGTCGCGGCAACTGCAGGGCTTCATCGGGGAAAACCGGCAGCAACTGCGGCCCGCGCTGGACAAGCTCAACGGGGTCCTGTCGATCGTGGACGAGCGCAAGGAACGCATCAAGCAGGCCATCCCGCTGCTCAACTCCTACGTCATGTCGCTGGGCGAATCACTCTCGTCCGGGCCGTTTTTCAAGGCGTATGTGGTGAACCTGCTCCCCGGCCAGTTCGTGCAGCCGTTCATCGGAGCCGCATTCTCCGACCTCGGGCTGGACCCGGCCACCCTGCTGCCCTCGCAAGTGACCGACCCGCCGACCGGGCAGCCCGGCACGCCCGCGCTACCGATCCCGTATCCGCGCACCGGCCAGGGCGGCGAGCCGCGACTGAACCTGCCGGATGCCATCACCGGCAACCCCGGAGACCCCCGCTACCCGTACCGCCCAGAGCCCCGGCGGCCAGGGTGGGCCCACCGGAATACGGCGGGGTCAACTGGATGGCGCGGCCGGTGACGAGTTGC
>NZ_LZKQ01000139.1 GCF_001668675.1 Mycobacterium asiaticum
GCGGCCACCATGGGTCCCGATCCGGCACCGGCATACATCCGGCCCGAATTGATCTCCGGCGGCAAAACCGCATAGTCCACCCCGCGCCCCCTTCGTGACATGGTCAGGCACTGCACCAAAGTTTGCTTTTATCAACAAGTACGACGAACAGTGCCGGGCACGGTGTTGTGGTCCGCGCGCCCGCATCGCGCCACATTTCCGTGCCGAATAACCACGTGACAGCCGCTGCTTTGCCGGCACGTGGAACAACTAGTTGCTATTAACCGTCCGGTAACACGTGACCACAAATGATTAACGTTCGCACTGAAATCGCCCTGCTCAGTTCCTGTCAACTCACTGGGAACGGTGGCGATGAAGCCAGCGCTCGGCGCCGCGACCTGCGATGAAACGCTCAGGGGGGCAACCGATCAGCACGCGGCTGTGGACTGTCCCCGTCGCCGCAACCGGGCAGCGGTCAGCTTTCGCATCTGCGCAAAACCGTCGTGGAAGCCCAAGGTTCGCAGTGCTCCTTCGGCGACAATCCAGGGATGGTCTGGTGGACAACCGCAGTCGTCCGAGCGTTGGTTGATCACCGATTCGACCAAGCGGAACGGTAGGTCTTCGCTTTTGGACGGGCCCCGGCACTCAGCGATGACCGCGCGCGACAAGGTGCGGTAACAGGTTCGCAGATTGTCACGACGTAGCCGAAATGCGTCGAAGCGCTCGGCCCGCATCTCCGGAAGCAGGTACAACGCACCGACATTCCAGGGGCTGCCGATCAACTGCGAAGCGTCGGCGACCACCAGAGTGTGCAGGCGGAGCGCGCTTGGTCCGGCTTCAGTCAGCAACTCGCCGGCGAGCTGCAGCGAATCCTCGACGGTGCCGGTGACCAGGGTGTCCAGGATGTCGTCTTTGGTCGCGAAGTGGTGATAGAGCGATGCCTGCCTGATGCCCACTGCGTCAGCGATGCGCCGGGTGGAGGTAGCGGCATACCCGATGGTGGTGAACGATTCGGCAGCGGCATCCAGGATCTCGTCCTTGGCGGATTTACCCGGTCGACGCGATGGCACCAGTCTGGGACGTCCTCGCCGGTCGGTGCGCATGCCGAATTCTCGCATCCACGCGGCACACGGCTCGCGTGGCATGAATTCCTGTCATGTGATAGAAATAATCACCTGAATCGATAATCGTGCCGACCGGATCCGAAGGTCCTGGCACGCAGCTAATTTCACAGACCAGCGACCGTTGGGAAGGGACAATCGCGATGAACACGCCTGTTCGCACGGATTCCACCGACGGTGCCCGGTCCCATGCTCGCGCTCAGGCGCAGCAAGCGACCATGCGGGTGCCGGCCACTCCCGCTGACGTTGACCCATCGCTGCTCACCTGGGCCGAGTCGATTCCACCGAACGGGTACGCCACCAAGGTCTTGGCGCGAGGTACCCGAATTCGTCTGATGGACACCCACGGCGGAGCGTGTGCGCATCTGCTGATGTATCGGGCCGAGGCGCCGTGGGAGCGGCTCAATGTCGCAGACACCATGAAAGTTCCCTGGCAGGCCTACCTGAAAGCGGGCCATCCGCTGTTATCCGATCAGGGGCGGGTGCTGGCAACGGTGGTCGCGGATTCTTCAGGCTGCCACGACTTGGTGTGTGGTCCGACCGCCGCTGGTCGCAACCTATTGCTGTTGGGCGCGCTCAAGCACGGTCTTGACATACGTGATGTTGCTCCGTCGGTGTCGCTGTTTCGCGGCGTCCGCGTCGATCCGACCAGTGGCGCACTGGAATTCGTCGGCAGTGCAGGCCCTGCGACTGCGGTCGACTTGCTTGTGCATCTGCCGGTGGCGCTGGTGCTGGTCAATGCCGCGCATCCGCTCGATCCGGACCCGGTGACCGCTGAGCTCGATGTGGTGGCGTGGCGAGCCGGTGACGAACTGACCGCACCGGTCAACCAGGATCCCGAGTACCTGCGAGCGTTGTTCAATACCGAGGCGGCCTGGATCGCGGCTGCCGGAGCGGGAGCTGACCGATGACAAACGTTGTGCAATCAGGGATTCTGGCCGACGAAATCGTGCCCGCACGCTCGCCCTGGTCGGCCGTCGTCCATGCGGGCGAGCAACTGGAGATCGTGGACCTGCAGGGAAACCAGGCGGTGGACTGTTTGCTGTATTCGGCCCACGACCACACACAGCGGTACAGCGCACAAGCAACCGTGGTCGGGCAACGCAACATCTTTTTGACCACCGGCTCGGTATTGCGTACCGCCGATGGAACCGCCCTCATGGAAGTCGTCGCCGACGACGTGGGCTATCACGACACCCTTGGTGGGGCCTGTTCGCAGGAATCCAACACCCTGCGCTACGGCCACCACACCGCACACCAGCATGCGTGCGTCGAGAACTTCCTCGCCGAGGGCGCCAAGTGGGGTTTAGGCAAGCGTGACCTCGTGTCGAATATCAACTGGTTCATGAACGTTCCGGTGGAAGCCGACGGCACGCTCGGAATCGTGGACGGCTTGTCGGCCCCGGGCAAGAGCCTCACTCTGCGCGCCGTGATCGACACCCTGGTGCTGGTGTCGAATTGCCCGCAGATCAACAATCCCTGCAACGGCTTCAACCCAACACCAGTCCGCATGGTGATAACCCGTCCATGATTGCCGTCGAGGTCCTCCAACCCGGCATGTTGACTACGGTGCAGGACTGGCCCGGGCGGACCGGGTATTGGCATGTCGGGGTGCCGCCGTCGGGACCGATGGATGATCTGTCATTCCGGATCGGTAACCAAGTCCTCGGCAATCCGGAAGGCGCCGCGGGCTTGGAATGCACCAAAGCCGGCCCGACCCTTCGTTTCTCTGCACCGGTACGCGTGTGCGTCACGGGCGCGGCGGTGCCGGTCACGGTGAACGGTGACCCGGTTCCTCAATGGCAGTCGGTGCTGGTGCCCGCGAACGGCCTGCTGGACATCGGCATGCTCAGCGGCCCGGGCATGCGCTGCTACCTTCTCATCGAAGGCGGGTTGCACGAGCCGGAATGCCTGGGCAGCGCAGCGACATTCATGCTGGGCGCCTTCGGCGGGCACCAGGGGAGACCGCTGCGTGCACAGGATCAATTGACAGCCGTCGGCCCGTCTTTACCAGCGAATGGTCACCAGCCGGCGGTGATGCGCGCCCCGCATGAGAGCCAGCCCAGCATTGGCCACCGTTGGCAACTCGCGGTGACGGAAGGTCCGCACGGTGCACCGGAATTTTTCACTCGCGCCGATATCCAGACGCTGCTCGATACCAGTTACACGGTGCACTTCAACTCTGATCGCACCGGCGTGCGACTGCTCGGGCCGAAACCGCATTGGGCACGCACTGATGGCGGTGAAGCGGGCCTGCACCCGTCCAACATCCACGACACGCCCTACTGCGTAGGCGCGCTCGATTTCACTGGTGACACGCCGATCCTGCTGGGACCGGACGGACCCAGCCTGGGCGGGTTCGTTTGCCCGGTGACCGTCGTGACGGGGGACCGATGGAAGCTGGGGCAAATGGCACCCGGCGATACCGTTCGGTTCGTGCCCGTGCGCGCCGAACGGGCGCCGTCCTTGCGCAAGCTTGACTTGAATCGGCGGGCATCGCTGCCCGTGATCTCGACATCCGGGGATGGCGATGACGGCGTGCTACAGCGCTATACGAGCGGCGACGGCACCGCAGTCACGCTGCGCCGTGCCGGCGACGGGGGTGTCCTGGTGGAGTACGGCCCCATGGTGCTCGACCTGGCGATGCGGGGCCGGGTGCAGGTGCTGTACGAACACATCCGGGCAGAACGCGTGCCCGGCGTGCTGGAATTGACGCCCGGCGTGCGGTCGCTCCAGGTGCAGTTCGATCCCGCCGAGATCTCGTGCCCAGAGCTGACCGAACGGCTGGCCGACATCGACAGCTCGTTGCCGCCTTGGCGTGAGCTCGTTGTCTCCAGCCGCTCGGTGCGGTTGCCGCTCTCCTGGGATGACCCGGCCACCCGCGAAGCGATTCACCGATACATGCACGGCGTACGCGCTGATGCGCCGTGGTGCCCGTGGAACATCGAATTCATCCGGCGGATAAACGGTTTGGAAGACGTCTCCCAGGTGTATGACATCGTCTTTGACGCGAAATACCTGGTGCTTGGTCTCGGGGACGTTTATCTCGGTGCACCGGTCGCCACGCCGCTGGATCCCCGGCACCGCTTGGTGACCACTAAGTACAACCCGGCGCGCACCTGGACACCGGCCAACGCGGTCGGCATCGGCGGCGCCTACCTCTGCATCTACGGACTCGAAGGACCCGGAGGCTACCAGTTCGTCGGCCGCACCACTCAGGTCTGGAATACCAACGAGGCCAGCATGGGCAGCGGCTTCGAACCCGGAACCCCCTGGCTACTGAGGTATTTCGATCAGATCAGCTTCTACCCCGTCTCTGCGGAGGAACTACTGTCCCTACGCGCCGACATGGCAGCGGGGCGTGGTCAGGTCGAGATCACTGACGGGGAATTCTCACTGGCCGACTACCAGCGGTTCCTGGACGAAAACGCTGACTCGATTGCCGAGTTCCGTCGGCAGCAGGCGGGCGCTTTCGCGGCTGAGCGCCAAGCCTGGCATTTAGCAGGGGAATTCACTCAAGCATCATGAGGGGAATAGAACACAGGTGAGTGTATGGATCTCCCAGCCCCCCAACGGCGAAGTTGAAGCAGAACTGACCCGGAGTCGGTCGCATTCGGGGCCGTTGTCCGGCATGCGTCTGGCGGTCAAAGACAATGTGGATGTCGCCGGCTTGCCGACCACGGCCGGTTGCCCAGAGTTCGCATACCGACCGGACGACGATGCACCCGCGGTTGCAGCATTGCGGGCGGCCGGTGCGGTGGTGGTCGGCAAGACCAATCTCGACCAGTTCGCCACAGGTCTGGTGGGAACTCGTTCACCATACGGCGCGGTTCGAGACAGTCGACGGCCCGAATTCATCAGTGGTGGATCGAGTTCGGGTTCGGCGGTTGCCGTGGCATCAGGCCAGGCGGACATCGCAGTGGGCACCGACACGGCCGGCTCAGGGCGGATACCCGCGGCATTCCAGGGCTTGGCGGCGATCAAACCCACCATCGGTGTCATCAGCACCGACGGCGTCGTGCCCGCCTGCGAATCATATGACTGCGTATCGATTTTCGCCCGCGACTTGAGTCTGGCCAACCAGGCGATGGCGGTAATGGCGGCCGGTGCGGCCGGAAGCCGGCGTTGGCCAGCGGATGTCCGCCTTGCCGCACCGCCGAACCCGGTCGTCGCCGTACCGCGCGAGCTTCCGGAACTGGACCGGCAATGGCAGACGGCATTTCACACCGCTGTGCGGGAGTTGACCGATGCCGGGGCACGAATCGTCACCGTAGACCTGGACCCGTTCCTCGCGGCCGCCAAATATCTCTACGAGGGCGCACTCGTGAGCGAAAGGTATGCCGCTGTAGGCGAATTCATTGACGGCAACCCCAACGCGTCGTTCGATCCGGTAGTGCGAAGGATCATCACCGCCGCGCGTAACATCCCGGCCCATCGCCTGGTCCGCGACCGCGCCAGAGTGCAGCGGTTGCGCCATACCGCGATGTCGTCGCTGGACGGCGTGGACGCCCTGCTGGTGCCGACCGCGCCGATGCATCCGTCGCTACAACAGGTGGCGACGGATCCGGTGGGCGTGAACTCCCAACTCGGGACCTACACCAACTTCTGCAATCTGTTCGACATGTGCGCTGTCGCAGTACCCGCCGGTGTAGCCGGCGAAGCACAGTTCGGGGTGACGGTGCTGGCCCGGGCGTTCGATGACGCTGTGGCACTCGATGTCGGTGCAATGCTGACGAATGACGAGTTGCGCGAGGCGGTTTGGCCACTGGCGGCCGCCGAGAGCAGAGAGCTGATCGTATTCGGCGCCCATCTGCGCGGGGGCCCGCTGGCTTATCAGCTCACCGATCTCGGAGCGCGATTCGCCGGTGAGGTAAGTACTTCCGCGCGCTATCGGATGGCCGCACTGGACGGGAGCATGCCCAAGCCGGCTGTGACCCGAGTGCCCGACGACGCCCGTGGCGTCGCGCTGCGCGGGCATCGTTGGTTACTTTCCCCGGCCGCACTGGGCGGGTTCCTGTCGGCGCTGCCGGCACCGATGCAACTCGGCAAGGTGGAGCTCAGCGATGGCTCCTGGTGCACCGGCTTCGGTTGCGACGCGACGGCCGCCGCTTCGGGCACCGACATCAGCTGTTATGGCAGCTGGACCGCGGCTGTGGATGCAGGCGCCGTGAAGTAGCGTCGGCGACGACGCGGTTGCGACGACCCTCGGTGTGGCTAGAGTTCTCGGCATGTCCGAGGACCAGGCGCGCAACTTCGTATCCCTGCCCGACGGGACCCAGCCGCCCCCGCCCGCCGCGGGTGGACGGCTGCTGATCACCGGTGTAGACGCCGCGGGACGGTCCTGCGCCACGCAGGACGGCCCGGTCACCTTGGCCGGCTTTCCCGGTTACGAGGGGATCTCGTTCTCGGAGCTGTATGACACGCCGTCGCCGGGGATTTCAACCGGCGGCCGCGCCGCCGACACCCTCGACCTAGGCGTGCCGCCGGGCGCGGTCAACTGGAAGATGATCGATTACGGCCCGGGAGTGGAATTTTCGATGCACCACACCGATACGGTCGATTTCGATCTGGTGGTGTCCGGCTCGGTGGAGCTGATCCTCGACGACGGCCCGCACCCGCTGGAGGCCGGCGACACCGCGGTGGTCACCGGCGTGGATCATGCCTGGCGAACCGGCCCGGCGGGTTGCCGGCTCAGCGTCATCTGCTTCGGTGTCGCACACAGCGCGACCGCGACGTAGCCCGAACTCAGCGCCGGTGTCTGGGACAGCGGATCCACGGGGTCGCCGTCGATCAGCAGATTCCGGTTGACGCCGAAGGACTGCGGCGCCGCACTGCCCTGCGGGTCGAAAACCCTTGAACCCCAGCCGTGGTCGAGCACGACCAGCCCGCGCCGGGGTCGCTCGCTCAGCGACGCGGGCACCTCGACAGCGCCGACGGCGGAGGACACCCGCACCAGGTCGCCATCCCCGATCCCCAGGACGGCCGCGTCGGCGGGGTGGATGAGCAACGTGCTGCCCTTGCCGCCGGGGTGCAGCCCGGGCAGGTCGTTGAGGAACGAGTTCATCGAATGGCGGTGTCGGCGGTTCCCGATCTGAAACGGATAGGCCTCCGGCGCTTGCGGGGGTGGCTCCTCCAGCAGCTCCCGGGCCCGCGCGACCAACTCGTCGGGAGCGATGTGCACGCGTTTGTCGTCGGTGCGCAGGGCTTTGACGAAATGCCCGTACTCTCGCGGACCGAGCACCATGCCATGCGGGTGGGCCAGCAGGTCGCGCCATTTCAGCTTGTGGCCGTTGACCTTTCGGGACATGGCGACGATCATGCGGTTGATCCAGTGCGGGGAGAACTCGAGCCCGGGCCGGCCCGTCATCGCGGCGAGCCGCCGACTGCCCTTCACGGACGCGTTGACGCCCTTGACGCCGAACAGCGGGACGTTCATGGCCAGGGCCAGGTCGACGAAGATGCGCCATTCCTCGCGTGCGTCCGGCGGCGGATCGACCGCGCGCACGCCGTACTGCACGTAGGGTTCGTCGTGCAGATTGCTGGTCAGGGCTAGCAGGTCGTCACGCTCCAGCCAATGCACCGCCGGCAGCAACCAGTGGGCGTGGCGGTGACTTTCGCGCTGGACGAAGTCGATGGCCACCAGCAGGTCAAGCTGTCCCAGCGCGCGATCCAGGGCAGCCCCGTTCGGGCCGGAGACCACCGGGTTGCCGCAGTTGATGACCAGGGCCCGGATTTGCCCGGGGCCCGGCGTGGTGATCTCGGCGGGTAATTCGCTCAGCGCGTGCGCGCCGGCCACCATCGGCCGGCCGGTCAGCCGGCTGCGGTGGGCAGAGGGTTTGGCGGCGGCGGCCAGTTTCAACGCATCGATGTAGCCGGGCTCGAAGCGCCGGCCACCGGGACGGTCCATGCGTCCGGTGATCACGTTGAGCACGTGGCCGAGCCATTCGCCCACGGTGCCGGACACATGCAGTGAGACACCGGTGCGGGTCACGGCCATCGCCGACCTGGCGGTCGCGAAACTCCTTGCTATGGCTTCGATCTGGCTGCGTGGGATGTCGCAGCGGCGGGCCAGGTCGTCGAGTTCGGCCTCGGCCACCAGTGCCTGCAGGCCCGGCATCCCAGAGGTCAATTGCGCGCAATCGGCGGGATGCTCGAGCCGCTCGTCGAGGATGATCTTGACCATGGCGAGCAGCAGCGCCCAGTCCTGGCCGGGGCGCACCGCGAGATGGACGTCGGCCTTGTCGGCGGATTCGGTGCGCAGCGGGTCGACGACGACGATGGTGGCGCCGTCGCGTTGTCGTGCCAGTGCCCGCTTCCAGCCGCCGGGTGCGCTTTCCACCCAATTCCAGGCACTCACCGCGGGATTGGTGCCGACCAGCAGGAAATAGTCGCAGTTGTCGATGTCGGAAACGGGCACCATGATCGCCGACCCGTACATCGCCTCGGCCACCACGTGCAGCGCATTCTGGTCGACCGAGCCCACCGCGTAGCGGTTCTGGGTGCCGACGGCGTCCAGCCAGCCGTTCAGGAAGATCAGGTTCGATGAGCTGTAACCCGCCGGGTTGCCGTAGTAGGCGCCGATGGCGTCCGGGCCGTCCGCGTCGACCAGCGCCGTCACCCGGGCGGCGATGTCGGAGATCGCCTCCTCCCAGGACGCCGGCACGTACCGGTCCCCGACTCGCCGCAGGGGAGTGCGGATGCGGTGGGGATGCTCGACGAGCTGGGCGGCGTTGCGGCCCTTGGCGCAGAAGTCCTGCCAGCTGTGCGGGTTCTGCTTGTCCGCCGAGATCTTTTGCACCCGGTTGTCCGCGACATGGACCTCGATGCCGCACGAGGCCAGGCAATAGCGGCAGAAGGTGAAGACCGTCCGAGGGTCCACCTGTTCGGCCATCGTCCCAGCGTGACATTTGCGCCCATTTTTGTATAGGTCTGCCGAGGATCGTGGCAGCTCAGCGGCGTAGAGTCCGACAGATGGGTGACCAACTGCGTGACATCCGGGAGCTGGCCGGGGACACCGAGGCGTATCGGGATGAGCTGTACCGGCGCTGGACCGGACTGCTCAGTTACCGCTACATCGGCCGCAAACACTCGTCGATGGACCTCGGGGAGGTGGACAACACCGTCACCATCCGCCGCGACATGCGTACCGAGGTGGGCGGGATAATGGTTGCGCCGCTTGCTATTTCGTCGCCAGAGGGGTGCCAGACCGATATGGTGGCGGTGCCGAATCCGGTGATCGCCTCGGTGCAGATCATCGACCCGGGGTATGACGTCAGCCGGGTCGAGATCGTCGATTCGGGCATCGTGCATCAGGGCCGCACCATGGGTTACGGGCGTTGCAAGATCGTGGATGCGGACAACCCGGACCGGGTGATCGCGTTCAACGAGGGTCAGGGCGCGATCATCGGCATCCCGCCCGAGGGGCTGGACCGGATGGATGTGTCCGGCACCGAGCTGGTGATCGAGGATTCACCCGACCTGCCGCCGCTGTGGGAGGCTTTCGGTGCCGCCAAGCGAGCCGACGGGCACTGGGTGCTGCCCGCGCTCAGCGCCGAATTCGCTTCGCCCGATGCGGCATTGCACATCGGCCCGCAACATGTGGTCCTCGAGACTGCCGCGACCGACCTAGCCGCGTCGGCAGCGGGGACGGCGCGGGTGCAGGTGATGAGTTGGCATGTGATGTTCATGTCGCGCGGCAAGGTGGGTCCGTTCCGGGCTGAGGGCACCGCGCACGTCGGCGGGTCCGGGCGGGTCGGCGTGCGGATGCTCCTGCACGACGAGGGAAATGCCGACAAGGCGATCACGTCCGCGGCCGCCGTGTTCGACGTGGTGGCCTGAGAGTCGGCGGGCCGCCGGCAACCGGTTAGTTGTTTGTTGGTGGTTTGGGTTCGTAGGGGTCGTACCACCACCAGTCGGCGCGTTCGCCGAGGGGGCCTTGGCAGGGTGGGACATCCGGTGGGGGTTG
>NZ_LZKQ01000140.1 GCF_001668675.1 Mycobacterium asiaticum
TCCGGTCAGCTCTTGCAGTAGCCGGGCGATGCTGAACAAGCCCGTCAAGCTGGTGCCGTAGTTCAGTACACCTGAGTTGATTCCGGCGACAGTTGGTCCGGCAAGACCAGTCGGGACGCCAATGTTGAAAAAGCCCGACGTCAATCCGGCAAGGGTGCCGACCCCGGTTACACCGCTGGCGGAATTGAAGAAGCCCGAGATGTACCCATTGATTGAAGTCCCGTCGGCCGCCCTATTGTAGAAGCCCGACATGTTTTCACCGATATTCCCGATGCCGGAGCTGGTGGCGCCGCTGTCGGTAGTGAATCCGAACCCGGTGTTGAAGCTGCCGGAATTGAAGAAGCCGGTGTTGGTGATACCGGAATTCCCGTCGAAGGTGTTGAACCCCCCAGAGTTGTTCATGCCCGTATTCACCGGGCCGCTATTGAAAAGCCCGGTGTTGGTGGAGCCCGTATTTCCAACACCGGTGTTCAGGTCGCCAGTGTTGCCGAAGCCAAAGTTCACGACGCCACTGTTGCCGAGCCCGACGTTGCCAAAGCCGCTGTTGCCGACACCGATGCCTTGCAACTTGCCCACGTCCGGTGACGCAGGGGCATGGGCGCCGGAGTTGAAGAAGCCGACGTTGCCGTCGCCCGAGTTGAAGAATCCGATGTTGCCAGTGCCTGAGTTGCCGAAGCCGATGTTGCCGGCGCCCGAATTCAGACCAGCGAAGTGGAATTGACCGGTTGTCGTGTCGAAGTAAGCGTTGCCGAGGCCGACCAAATTGTTCCCGGTGAGGCCAAAGCCAATGTTGTTGTTTCCGGTGTTGCCGGCGCCCTGGTTCGCGTTGCCGCTGTTGCCAATGCCGACATTGTTGTGACCGGCGTTGCCCAGCCCAATGTTGTTGTTTCCCGGAACACCAATCCCGCTGTTCCCCAGACCGCTATTGCCCAGACCGATGTTGCCGTCACCGCGATTGCCGGCGCCGAAGTTGCCTGCGCCCCAGTTGCCGCTACCAATGTTGCTGTTGCCGTTATTGCCCCCGCCGAAGTTGCCGTTGCCAGTGTTGCCATCGCCGATATTGCCGCTGCCGGTGTTGCCGTTGCCGATGTTGCCGCCGCCCGTGTTGCCGATCCCGAAATTGGGGTCGCCGGGGGCGGCAGTTCCGATGCCGCCAAAAAGTTGTCCTATGCCCGGCAGGCCCTGCAGGGTCTGCTGCCACGACGACAATTGCGCGGCGGCGGCCGAGGCGCCGCCGTGGTAGCCGAACATCGCGGCGACGTCGGCGGCCCAGAACTCCTCGTAGATGCTCTCGGCGGCGGCGATCGCCGGGGCGTTGAGGCCCAGAAAGTTCGAGCGAACCAGGTTGAGGAAGATCTGCCGGTTGGCGGCGATGATCTCCGGGTGGATGGTGGCGGCCTTGGCCGCCTCGAAGGCACCTGCCACGGCCTGGGCTTGGCTGGAGGCGCTCAACGCGCGCGCGGACGCGGCCTCCAGGAACGCGGCATAAGGTGCCGCGGCCGCGGACATGGCTTTAGCTGCCGGTCCCTGCCAGGCCTGACCGGCCAGGTTCGAGGTCACCGAGGCGAACGAGCTTGCCGCCGAACCCAACTCCTCAGCTAACCCCGACCATGCCGCCGAGGCCTGCAGCATGGGAGCCGAGCCCGCGCCCAGGAACATTCGCAAAGAGTTGATCTCCGGTGGGAGTAGCGAAAAGTTCATGGCGTGACCTCCGGCAACGGATGCCCACAGCGGGCAAATCCTGAATGTCAGAGACCATACGACCAAGGCCCGGTTTGGTGTGCCGTTTCACAGAATAAATGGCGGAGCATATGCTCTGCCCGCAAACGTCGGAGACGGTGCCAGGAATCCTCCGGTTCCGAAGTCGCGCTAACCGAGCAATCGGCTGAGGCCGACGAGCCCCGACAGCCTGGCGCCGGCGTTCAGGGCGCCCGAGTTGAAGGCGCTGGCAATGTCACCGGGCTCGTCGCTCAGGGCGGTCGGGAGGCCGGAGTTGAAGAAGCCCGAGCCGTAGCCCGCGAACTCGGCACCGCTAGCCGTGTTGCCGAAACCGGAGAGCGAGCCACCGCTGCGGGCGGAGTTGAAGAAGCCCGAGCTGTTCTCACCGGTGTTGAAGAATCCGGAGCCCGATGCGCCGCTGTCGGTCGTCGCGCCGAAGCCGGTGTTCACGTCGCCCGAGTTCCACAAGCCGGTGTTCGTGTCACCCGAGTTTGCGTTACCCGTATTGAAGAAGCCTGAGTTGTCCCAACCGGTGTTGTAGCCACCGGAGTTGCCGAATCCGGTGTTGACGATCCCGCCGTTCGCGAAGCCGGTATTGGCGCTGCCCCCATTTCCGAGCCCGGTGTTGCCGAACGCGGAATTGAACAGGCCGACGTTGTGGGTGCCGGAGTTGCCCAAGCCGAGATTGTTCAGGCCACCAGCGAGGCTGGTGCCGGAATTGAAGAAGCCGACGTTGCCGTCGCCGGAGTTGAAAAAGCCGATGTTGCCGTCGCCCGAGTTGAACAGGCCCAGGTTGCCGGTGCCGGAGTTCAGCCCATGGAAGGAGAACTGGCCGGTCGATGTGTCGAAGTAGGCGTTGCCGAGACCGATCAGGTTGTTGCCGGTGAGACCGAATCCGATGTTGTTGTTGCCGGTGTTGCCGCCGCCTCGGTTACCGTCACCGCTGTTGCCGATGCCGAAGTTGTTGTTTCCGGCGTTGCCGAGACCGATGTTGTTGTTGCCGTCGCCGGCGAACCGTAATCCGTTGCCCAGACCGCTGTTTCCGAAGCCGATGTTGCCCTGGCCGAAATTGCCGCCCCCGATGTTCTCGTTGCCGACGTTTCCGCTGCCGATGTTCAGGCTGCCGTTGTTACCGCTGCCGAGGTTGGAACTGCCCGTGTTGCCGCTACCGATATTGCCGCCACCGAGGTTGCCGTTGCCCAGGTTGGCATTGCCCTGATTACCGAAGCCCAAGCTGGGCAGGGTCTGCACCAGTTCCCGCAGCTGCGCCGGAACGGGTATCAGTCGGGCGGCCGCGGCGGAGGCGCCGGAGTAGTACTCGAACATCGCCGACACGTCGGCGGCCCACATCTCCTCGTAGATGCCTTCGGCGGCCGCGATCGCCGGCGCGTTGAGGCCGAGGAAGTTTGACCGCACCAGTTGGACGAATGCATTGCGGTTGGCCTCGACCGCGAGCGGATGGACCGTGGCCGAACGGGCGGCCTCGAAGACGCTCACCACCGCGTTGGCTTGGGTGGCCGCCCCGGCGGCCTGTGCCGACGCGGCTTGCAGGAATCCGGCATAGGGTGCGGCGGCGGCCGTCATCGCAGCGGCTGCCGAGCCTCGCCACGCCTGGTCGGCCAGGCCTTGGGTCACGGATAAGAAGGTGCTGGCGGCCGTGCTGAGCTCCTCGGCCAGTCCGGTCCATGCCGTCGCCGCCTCGAGCATGGGTGCCGAACCCGCACCGATAAACATCCGCAACGAGTTGATCTCCGGTGGCAAGAGCGCAAAGTTCACCACGATGTCCCCCTGGCAGCCGTCACCGACTGCGATTTTGAGTGAGTTTGATGTCGGACGTGGACCCCGAAGCCACGACATCGAGCACTCTACGGCGCAAAATCGACGGAAACGTTAGTTTTGGGGAGATTGCTGGAAGCCGTTGTGGTGCAGCAAGTTAGGGGATGTGGCGCTCTTTCGCTGAGCGGATGGTCTGGGCTGGAGGCGAAAGCATTACGCGGCGAACGACGTGTTGTTTTGGTGGTGTTATGCCCCTTATTCCCGGACCGGGTGCTCTAGCTGCCAGAGCGATTCATCCCGGTTAGACCAGTACCGTGGCAACGCGGCAGGTGCCTTGAGATAGTGGTTCCTACTGCGCTGGTCACGCAAATGACCTCAACGACCTTCTGGTGCTAGTCCTCAGCAGTCGCGAATTGACTAGTTACCCGCGAGGGCCTTTTGCAGGTTGAACACGGCCGAGAAACCGGTGTTGGCGTTCAACAAGCCGGAGCCGACCCCGCTAATGACACCGGACGGGATTGCCCCCAGCAAGGAAGCCGTGACACCGTTGTTGAAGAGGCCCGAGATCAGGCCGTTCACAACGAAGCCAGCTACGGCGTTGTTGGCGCCGCTGGCGAAGTTACCGAAGCCCGACATACCGCCAGCGGCCGATACTCCGGCGATGGTGCTGCCGATGGCCGTGTTGTTAAAGCCCGACATGTTGCCGTTCACGGTTAACGCAGGGAGGGCACCAACAGCGCCGCTCGCCGAGTTGTTGAAGCCTGACACGTTCGTGCCCGTGTTGTTGAAGCCCGAATGTGTGAGCCCGGAGTCGGTGGTAATTCCGAATCCTGTATTCACGTTGCCCGAATTGACAAAGCCGGTGTTTACGTTGCCTGAGTTCCAACCACCAGTGTTCAGGTGGCCGGCATTCCCGAAGCCGGTGTTGCCGTAGCCGGAGTTCCCGAAGCCAGTGTTGCCTGGTTGCGGTGACAACGGGTTGAACACACTGCCGACGACGCTCCCGCCCGAGTTCCCACCGCCGGTGTTCATGTCGCCGGAGTTTCCCCAGCCCGTGTTCAGGGTGCCCGAGTTCCCGAAACCGAAGTTCCCGCTGGCAGTATTCCCGAATCCGATGTTGCCGTAGCCCGAGTTGCCAAAACCGAGGCCCTGGAGTTTGCCGAGGTCGGCGGGATCGATATTGGCACCCGAGCTGAAGAATCCGAGGTTGCCGTCACCGGAGTTGAAGAAACCGATGTTGCCGTTACCGGAGTTGCCGAAACCGATGTTGTTGGTGCCTGAGTTCAAGCCATTGAAGTGGAACTGGCCGGTCGTCGTGTCCAGATAGGCGTTGCCCAAGCCGATCAAATTATTGCCGGTGAGACCGAAACCGATGTTGTTATTACCGGTGTTGCCGCCGCCCGTATTGTTGTTGCCGGTATTGCCAAGCCCAAAGTTGTTATTACCGAAGTTTCCAATACCCACGCTCCCGCGCTCGGTAACGGAGCCGCCGTTGTTTCCGAAGCCGAAGTTGGTGGCGCCGGTGTTTCCTAGGCCGAAGTTTCCGTTGCCTTTGTTCCCGGTGCCGAAGTTGGTGTTGCCGGTGTTGCCGCTACCGAAGTTGCTGTCGCCGGTGTTGCCGTTGCCCACATTGCCGCCGCCCAGGTTGCCCAAGCCGAGGTTGGGGAGGGTGCTGGCGGCCGCCCCGATGCTGCCGGGCAGGTTCTGCAGGGTCTGCGCCCACGACGAAAGTTGCGCGGCGGCGGCCGACGCGCCGCCGTGGTAGCCGAACATTGCGGCGACGTCGGCGGCCCAGAACTCCTCGTAGATGCTTTCGGCCGCGGCGATCGCCGGGGCATTCAGGCCGAAGAAATTCGACCTGACCAGGTTCACGAAGGCCTGCCGGTTGGCGGCGATGATTTCGGGGTGGATGGTGGCAGCTTTGGCTGCCTCAAAGGCGCTGGCCACCGCCTGTGCCTGGCTGGAGGCGCTCAAGGCGCGCGTTGAGGCAGCCTCTAGAAAGGCGGCGTACGGCGCCGCGGCCGCGGACATTGCTTTAGCCGCCGGACCCTGCCAGGCCTGCCCTGCCAGGTTCGAGGTCACCGAGGCGAATGAGTTTGCCGCCGCACTTAACTCCTCGGCCAATCCTGACCATGCCGCCGAGGCTTGCAGCATCGGAGCTGAGCCCGCGCCTAGGAACATCCGCAAAGAATTGATCTCCGGTGGGAGTAGCGAAAAGTTCACGACAATGCCTCCAATGATCCCGTCGGCGTAGCTGAGCAAACCCGGACGACGAGACCATACGACTCGCTCGTAGCACTTGTGTCGAATTTCGAGCAATTGCTGCCGTTGGATTCAAAGAAATTTCTGGATTGCTTGCTCCGGAGTGGAATGGATCCAGAATACGTGCTCGCAGCGCCACAAAACGCCGTCACGGAAAGCCCTTAGTCGAACTAAAGAATGCGGGCCGGGGTCTGGAACCGGCGCCTATATAGCGACCGCGCACTTGCGCCTAAAAACCCGCCAAAGGCGATGCTGCGCTGCCGTTGGCCCTAGCAAGCGCTTGGTTGATACCCTGTTCGGGTGGAGCGAGTGGCCGGACAGGCTAACAGTCGCCGAGACGAGTTGTTAGACCTCGCCGCGGTGATGTTCGCCGAGCGCGGTCTGCGGGCCACCACCGTGCGCGACATCGCCGACGGCGCCGGAATCCTGTCCGGCAGTCTCTATCACCACTTCGCCTCAAAAGAGGAGATGGTCGACGAACTGCTGCGCGGCTTCCTCGATTGGTTGTTCGCGCGCTACCAGGAGATCGTCGAGGGCAATTCTAATCCGCTCGACCGCCTCAAAGGTCTGTTCATGGCCTCGTTCGAGGCGATCGAGCAGCGGCACGCCCAAGTCGTCATCTACCAGGACGAGGCGCAACGGCTTTCGTCGCAGCCCCGGTTCGCCTACATCGAGGATCTCAACAAGCAGCAGCGGCAGATGTGGATCGACGTCATCCACCAGGGCATCGCGGAGGGTTACTTCCGGCCCGACTTGGACGTCGACCTGGTCTACCGCTTCATCCGTGACACCACCTGGGTGTCGGTGCGCTGGTATCAGCCGGGCGGACCGCTCACCGCACAAGAGGTGGGTCAGCAATATCTCGCCATTGTTCTGGGCGGAATACAGAAAGAAGGAGACTGAAATGCCGGAGGCGTACGTCATCGACGCTGTACGTACCGCGGTGGGCAAGCGCGGCGGTGCCCTGTCCGGGGTGCACCCCGTCGACCTGGGCGCACTGGGATGGCGCGGGCTGCTCGACCGCAACGACGTCGACCCCGCCGCCGTCGACGATGTGATCGCCGGTTGCGTCGACGCAATCGGTGCCCAGGCCGGCAACATCGCCCGGCTCTCGTGGCTGGCGGCCGGCTACCCCGAAGAGGTCCCCGGCGTCACCGTCGACCGCCAGTGCGGCTCCAGCCAACAGGCCGTTTCCTTCGGCGCCCAGGCCATCATGTCCGGAACAGCCGACTTGATAGTGGCTGGCGGCGTGCAGAACATGAGCCAGATCCCGATCTCGTCGGCGATGATCGTCGGCGAACAGTTCGGCTACACCTCGCCGACCAACGAGTCCAAGCAGTGGCTGCACCGCTATGGCGACCAAGAGATCTCGCAGTTCCGGGGTTCGGAACTGATCGCCGAGAAATGGAACCTGTCGCGCGAGGAGATGGAGCGCTATGCGCTCGCCAGCCACGAGCGCGCCTTCGCGGCGATCCGCGGCGGCAACTTCGACAACGAGATCATCACTGTCGAAACGGAATCCGGCCCGTTCCGGGTCGACGAAGGCCCGCGTGAGTCGTCGCTGGAGAAGATGGCAGGACTCAAGCCCTTGGTTGAAGGTGGCCGGCTGACGGCGGCGATGGCCAGCCAAATTTCCGACGGTGCAAGCGCGGTCCTGCTGGCGTCCGAGCAAGCGGTCAAAGACCACGGGCTGACACCTCGAGCCCGCATCCACCACATCAGCGCCCGCGCCGCCGACCCGGTGTTCATGCTCACCGGCCCGATCCCCGCCACTCGTTACGCGCTGGAGAAGACCGGCCTGTCCATCGACGACATCGACACCGTCGAGATCAACGAGGCCTTCGCACCCGTCGTGCTGGCCTGGCTCAAGGAGATCAAGGCCGACCCGGAAAAGGTCAACCCCAGCGGCGGCGCGATCGCGCTCGGGCACCCGCTGGGCGCCACCGGCGCCAAACTGTTCACCACCATGCTCAACACGCTGGAGCGCACCGGCGGTCGCTACGGTCTGCAGACGATGTGTGAGGGCGGTGGCACCGCGAACGTGACGATCATCGAGCGGCTCTAACCTCCCGCGAGCGTGCAATTTCCGACGCTCCGGCGGCGTGTCGTGTCGTGAGATGCACACTCGGCGGTCCTGTTGATGGATGACGGCGGTTTGCCGCCGACGATGGCAGCATGCGGCGGATGGACTGGCCGTTTGTCGGCGCTGAGGCGCTGAAATCTAAGGCCATTCCCGAGCGCGCAATGCGCTGTCTCTACGAACCGGTGTATCCGGGCGTCTACGCGCCGGTGGGTATCGAGCTCACCGCGGTCCAGCGAGCGCAAGCGGCTTGGCTGTGGTCGCGCCGACGCGCGGTGGTCGCCGGCAATTCCGCGGCGGCGCTCCTCGGCGCGAAGTGGGTGAGCCCGGTCCTCGACGCGGAATTGGTGCACACCAATCGACGCCCGCCGCCGCGCATCGTCGTGCATTCCGACACCCTGGCGACATCGGAGACCATGACGATCGATGGCATCACGGTGACGACGCCAGCTCGCACTGCCTTCGATATCGGCCGGCGCACGGCGGTCCGATTGCATGCCGTTCAACGGCTCGATGCCCTGCTGAACGCGACCGACGTCAAGGTGGAAGACTTGAAAGTCGTTGCCGCCCAACACCTTGGCGCGCGCGGGATACGCCGGCTCCGCCGGGTGTTGCCCCTGGTCGACGGCGGCGCAGAATCACCGCAGGAGACGCGAACACGATTGGCGCTGATCGACGCGGGCCTGCCGAAGCCGCAGACACAGATCCGCGTCTACAACGAATACGGCGACTTCGTGGCGCGCGTCGACATGGGTTATCGCGAGCTACTTGTCGGCGTCGAGTATGACGGTCCGCAGCATTGGACCAACCCGGTCCAGCAGGCGCGAGACATCGAGCGGCAGGCCGCGCTGGCTGACCTGGGGTGGGCCATCGTCAGGGTCAGCAGCGATCTGCTGCGCTACCGCCGTGGCACGTTCATCGCTCGGGTTGTTGCGGCGATGGAGGCTGCGGGATGGCGGCCGTGACAGCGCGAGGGTGCGTCCCGCGACGGATCAGCGGCGTGTCGCGTCGTCAGATGCACACTCGGCGCCAAGACGGGCCTAACTGTCGAAGTCCACCGAGACGAACGGCGTCTTGGGGTGGGACTGGCAGGTCAGGATGTAGCCGGCGTCGAGCTCGGCTTTACCGAGCGCGAAGTTGTGGTCCATCTCTACCTCGCCCTGGACCAGCTTGGCCCGGCAGGTGCCACACGCCCCGCCCATGCAGGCATACGGCGCATCGTCGCGGACCTGCAGCGTGCCTTCCAGAATCGAGTCGCCGGGCGTCAGATCGTAGCTGTATTCCTGCCCGGAAAGCTTGAAAGTCACTGTCGCCGAGCCGTACTCGTGAGCGGTGCTGGGTCCCGTGCCGTAGCCGTGGAACAGTTCCAGGTGAATGCGCTCACTGTCCACCAGGTGCTCAAGCAACACCTCATGCACCGCGGTGGTCATCTCCAGGGGACCGCAGATGAACCACTCATCCACGCTTGCGGGCGAAAGACTGCTGGTCAGCCACATGTTGAGCTTGTCGCGGTCGATGCGGCCGCGGAGTTCGGGAGTGTGCAGTGGCTCGCCCGAAAGCACGTGCAGGATCTCTAAGCGGTCGGCGTAGCGGGACTCGAGCCGGTCGAGCTCAGCCCGGAACATCGTCGACTCCTTGGTTCGATTGCCGTAAATCAGCGTGAACCGGCTCTCGGTCTCAACCTCGAGCGTCGTCGCGAGGATGGACAGCACCGGAGTGATCCCGCTGCCGGCCACCAAGCCCACATAGTGCTTGGCGTTCAACGGGTGCAGGGGAGTGCCGAACCGCCCGGTCGGGGTCATCAACTCCAGCACGTCGCCGGCCTTCAGCTCGTTGGCCACGAAGGTCGAAAACGCCCCGTCGGGGATGTGTTTGACGGCGATGCGCAGCTGCGCGCGGGTGGCCGGCGCGCAGATCGAATAGTTGCGGCGAATGCCCTCGCCGCCGAGATCGGTGCGCACGGTGACGTGCTGACCCGGTTCGAAACGGAAGGCGTCCTGCAGTTCTTCCGGCACCGCGAAGGTGACCATTGTGCTGTCGGCGGTGATGGGGTCGACGGACGCGACGGGGATCCGGTGCAGCACCCCGTGCGGCGAGCTTGACCGGGCGGGCATCCGCACTGGCAGCAGTTTGGCGAGCCGGCCGTTGAGCTCCTTCCACTCGCGGAACTCATCCGGATTGAGTTGCTGGCCGAACACCGTGGAGATTGCGGCGTTGCGCTCCAGGTACGCCTCCTCATTGCGTTTCCAAGTGCGCAGGTAGCGGTAGAACGGCACGGACGGGTGCAGGTGATGCACCAGGTGATAGTTCTGCGACAGCAGCACCGGCGTGAACACCCACTCCGCGCCGACCCGATTACGGGTCGCGCGATAGCGGTTGGTGCGCTGAGTGTCCTCCAGCCCGTGGTGGGGCAGCCAGTCGAACCACCACGCCAGGATGGTCAGGCCGATGCGCTGGGGAATGAGGAAGACCACGGCCAGGGCCCAGAAGTTTCCGGTCAGCGCGGCCAGGACCAGACCGGCGACGCTCAGTGCCATCATCACGAGCGTCTCGGCCACCTCGGCGACCGGCCGGCTGCGGGCGCGGGGCAGATAGAAGCGCAGGTAGAAGTACTCCACCGCCGACCACCGGAACGGCAACTGCCACCACTTGCCGTGCGAGGCGAAGGTGTCCGGATCCTGATCGTCGTCGTTGGAATGCCGGTGGTGCTGGATGTGGATGTAGGCGAACGACGTGAAGGCGACCACCGGCCCGACGAACAGCCACGCCAGGCGCCCGAGCAGACCGTTCACCCAGCGGGCCGAACTGATCGAGTAGTGCGATGCGTCGTGTACCACGGTGAACATCACGAACGTCACCGCCGCGTTGACCGGGATGGTGACCCACCAGGGCGACCAGCCGTTGAGGTAGCCGACCGTCGACACGACGAAAGCGGTCAGCGACGCAATGAAAATCCCAACCGTGGGCAGCGCAAGCTTGGGCACCGCTTCGCCCGGATCGGGCAGCGCATGGTGTGCGGCTGATTCTGGAGCCGAGTGGTCCGTCTCGACAGTCGTCATAGCTGGCATAGCGTAGCCCAGTTGACACGCGCGACTATTCCACGAGCGCGGTCGCCGCTTGTAAATGTGTGATCGCGTCGCGCACGATCGAGTCGATCAGTTCGGCGCACGACGGCAGGTCGTCCAGGATGCCGGCCACCTGACCGGAGGCGAGCACCCCGGCCTCGGTGTTGCCCTCCACCAGTCCGGCCTTGAGCAGCATCGGCGTGTTGGCCGCCATGACCACCTGCGACCAGGTGAGTTCCTTGCCGTGCCGCATGGCCAGGCCGTCCTGAATCATCGAGCGCCAGGTCATCTGCGACATCTGCTTGAACTTGGCGGCGTTGCGCACAGCCGCAGTGAAGCCCCTTGTCCGCGAGCCGCTTTCCAGCTTCTCGACCAGCCCGGTGCGCAGCACCCGGTGCGGCATGCCGTCGACCCGGGTGGTGACCACGGTGCCGTCCAGCGCGGCTTCCAGGTACCGCTTTTTCACCGCGTCGGGCACGGTGGAATCCGAGGTGAGCAAAAAGCGGGTGCCCATGGCAACTCCGGCCGCCCCGTAGGAAAGCGCGGCGGCCAGCCCTCGCCCGTCGAAGAAGCCGCCGGCGGCGATCACCGGGATGCCGGTGCCCTGGACCGCGTCCAGCACGGACGGCAGCAACAGTGTGGTGGCGACGGGCCCGGTGTGGCC
>NZ_LZKQ01000141.1 GCF_001668675.1 Mycobacterium asiaticum
GCTGCGTGAGAGCGCGCTCTTCACGGGACACCCAGTTGCGCAGCGCCCCGGCAGTGCGCCGGCGCAGGTCGTCGATCAGCCGTTGCTCGGCGGCGGTATCGGGGACCACCCGCTTGGCCGCGTCGGTGGGGGTGGCTGCGCGCAGGTCGGCCACCAGATCGCAGAGCGGATTGTCGGGTTCGTGCCCGACGGCGCTGATCACCGGCGTCCGGCAGGCCGAAATCGCCCGGCACAGCGTCTCGTCGGAGAACGGCAGCAGGTCCTCCACACTGCCGCCACCCCGGGCGATCACGATGACGTCGACCTCCGGGTCTCGGTCGAGGTCACCCAATGCCTCGACCAGCTGCGGAACGGCGTTGACGCCCTGCACGGCGGCGTGCCGGATGGCAAAGCGCACCGCGGGCCAACGGGCCGCGGCCACCGTCGTGACATCCCGCTCGGCGTGGCTGGCCCGGCTGGTGATCAACCCGATCACGTTGGGCAGGAACGGAATCGGCCGCTTGAGCCGTTGGTCGAAGAGCCCCTCGGCGTCCAGCAGCCGGCGCAGCCGTTCGATGCGGGCCAGCAGTTCACCCACTCCCACGGCGCGAATCTCGCTGAGCCGCAACGAGAATGTGCCGCGCCCGGTGTAGAACGAGGGTTTGCCGCAGACCACCACCTGCGTCCCCTCGGTGAGCTTCACAGGCGCGTTCAGGACCAGGTCACGCGAACAGGTGACCGTCAGCGACATGTCGGCCGCCGGGTCGCGCAGCACCATGAACACCGTGCCGGAGTTCGGTCGCAGATTGATCTGAGCCAATTGGCCCTCGACCCACACGGTGCCCAACTTGTCGATCCAGCCGGCTACCCGGATGGCGACCGCGCGTACCGGGAACGGGTTGTCCGCGGAATTCGAAGCGGGTTCTCGCTGCGAGGCGCGCGTCACTTGGCGGTCGCGCGGGTGATCCTGTTGGCGAGCAGCGTCTGGAACGGGGCGCGGGCCTTGGTGGCCTGCTCGTAGGCCAGCAGGGCCTCGAGTTCGGCGACATCCAGCGACTGCAGCCGGGCGCGCAGCTGCGCCAGGGTCAGCTGCGGGTAGTCGAGTTCGGTGGCAACAGCCGGGGTCGGCACGTTGGACTCGGCCGCCGACTTCGGTTGCCGGGACGAAACCGGTTGGGTGGGGAGGTCAGATTCGCCGGTGTCGGCCACCGAGTACAGCGCGAACCGGCCTTCGGCGCGGCGTTCACCGTCGGCGGCGTCGACCGGGATGTTGGAGAATCCGCCGGCACCGCCGTCGATGACTTCGAGGTCCTCGTCGAACGTCGCCCACTCGGGTTGTTCGTTCTTGGGTGGGAACAGCGATTCCAGCGTGGTGTCGCCCTTGATGACCAGTTCGGCCAGGTTTTGCTGAAAGCGCATCACCAGGTGTGCCGCCTGGCTGGCCAGGGTCATCGGGTACATCATGATCGTCCGCGGGAGCCGTATCGTCTCCTCGACGGCGACCGTCGCCGCGCCGACCAGCAGCCGGACCCCGTACGGTGCAGTAGCCATGCGTCCCAGCCTGCCTCACGCAGCGGCTGACGCCAAGCTGAGGGCGGCGAAATGGCGCCCCCGTGTCGGCGGAACGTACCCTGAGAGGCATGGCGCCGACTATTGACATGGGGATTCCCGGCGCTTCGATATCGGTCAGCTCGGTATCCGGAGTGCAAAACCGCAAGCGGGTCCTGCTGGCTGAGCCGCGTGGCTACTGCGCGGGCGTGGACCGGGCGGTGGAAACCGTCGAGCGGGCGTTGGAGAAACACGGCGCGCCCGTCTACGTGCGACACGAGATCGTGCACAACCGGCACGTGGTCGACACCCTGGCCGCCGCCGGTGCCGTCTTCGTGGAGGAAACCGACCAGGTGCCCGAGGGTGCGATCGTCGTTTTCTCGGCGCACGGCGTGGCGCCGACGGTGTACACGGCCGCCGCGGAGCGCAACCTGAAGACCATCGACGCCACCTGCCCGCTGGTCACCAAGGTGCACAACGAGGCCAAGCGCTTCGCCCGCGACGATTACGACATCCTGCTGATCGGCCACGAGGGCCACGAGGAGGTCATCGGCACGGCCGGGGAAGCGCCCGACCACGTGCAGCTGGTCGACGGCGTGGAGGCCGTGGAGCAGGTCAAGATCCGGGACGAGGACAAGGTCGTGTGGCTGTCGCAGACCACGCTGTCGGTCGACGAGACCATGGAGATCGTCGACCGGCTCCGCGAGCGCTTCCCCAAGCTGCAGGACCCGCCCAGCGACGACATCTGCTATGCGACCCAGAACCGCCAGGTGGCGGTCAAGGCGATGGCGCCCGAATGCGAGTTGGTGATTGTCGTCGGGTCGCGGAATTCGTCGAACTCGGTGCGACTGGTCGAGGTGGCGCTCGGCGCGGGATCCCGCGCGGCGTACCTGGTGGACTGGGCCGACGACATCGACCCGGCCTGGCTGGAGGGTGTGACGACGGTCGGTGTCACTTCCGGGGCGTCGGTCCCCGAGGTGCTGGTGCGCGGTGTGCTGGAACGGCTCGCCGAGTATGGCTACGACATGGTGCAGCCGGTCACGACCGCCAATGAGACCCTGGTGTTCGCGCTGCCGCGGGAGATCCGGCCGGCGCGGTCGCGCGGCTGACCAGCCCAGCGTCGGCGGTCAGTCCTCGTAGTCCGGGTAGTCCCGGCGCGGTGTCCGCGACCTGGGGCGCCGACCGGATTCGTCGCGGGGATCGTTTCGGGGCGGCTGGCCGCGGTAGCGAACCTGTGAGATCGGGTGGTGGGTCGGGTTGCCGTTGCTCGCCCCGTTGCCGGCGGCGCGGCGCCGGCGTGGTTCGTAAGGCGGCTCGTAAGGCTCGTACGGCTCGTAGCCGGGACGGCGCTCGTGGCGGTTGCGACGCTCGGGACGTTCTGGCGGTTCCGGGCGGTCGTAGGACTCGTAGGGGTTGAAGCGACGGCTGCGCGGCTCCGAACGCTCGTAGGACCGCTCGTAGGGGTTGCGCCGTGAGTGTGGCTCGCGACGCATTTCCCGGGGCGGCAGCGCGCCGAGGTCGGGGTCCTCGGGCGGACGGCGACGGCGCGGCCGTGGCGGGTCGGCCGGGTCGTAATCGGCCGGCGGCACCGAACTGCGACGGGTGCTGCGACGCGGCCGTTCACCGCCGGGCTCGTAGGGGTCGTCCGGTCGGGCATGCCGGTTGCGGTTGCGGGCCGGGCGCTGAGCCGATCGGCCGTTGGTACGGGCGGTGCGGCTGGTGCGGGCGGTCCGGTCCCGGCCGTGCGCGGGCGGGGCGGGGGCTTCCACGCCGTCGTCGGGCTCGCCGGTCAGCAGCTCGCTGAACTTGGCGACGAAGCCCCGGAACCAGGACGGCTGTGGCGCAGCGGCGGCTTCCGCGGCATCGGCTTTGGTTTCCCCGCTGGTCTCCCGGGTGCTGGGGGCGTTCTTGCCGAAATACCAGCGGATCATGCCGAGCAACAGCACGCCTCCGGCGGTGCCCAGCATCAGCGGGAAGCGCTCGATCAGCGGGTAGCCGCAATTGATCAGCAGGTCTTTGAACTTGTCGATCTTGCCGCCGTGGAACAACCAGTATGCGCCGGGCACGCTGCAGAACAGGATCAGCGGCGGCTGGATGACGGCGGTGAACACCGCCGCCTGCCGTACCGCCAGCACCGCCGCCACGCATCCGGCGATGTAGAAACCGGCGAAAACGTGGGTCAGGTCCTTCTGGCCGGCGTCAATCGCGTAGCCCACAACCGTCGCGCCGACGGCGATGAGTACCGCCGCCCACCACGGCACACCTGGGATGTTGGGGACGATCGAGCGGTGACTTGCCTCCGCCGCCGCACTTTCCCGCTGCGCTGACACACGTTGACCGTACCGGCAATACGGCGAAAGCCCCGTATATGGCCGGGACAGTCGCACTTGTCGTGCCCCTAGACTTGATTTTCCGTGAGCCTAAGCCTGGGAATCGTGGGTCTGCCCAACGTCGGGAAGTCGACCCTGTTCAACGCCCTGACGCGGAACAACGTGTTGGCGGCCAATTACCCGTTCGCAACGATCGAACCGAACGAGGGTGTGGTGTCGCTGCCCGATCCTCGGCTGGACAAGCTCGCGGAGCTGTTCGGATCGGCGCGCATCGTGCCCGCCCCGGTGACATTCACCGATATCGCCGGCCTGGTGAAAGGGGCGTCGGAGGGGGCGGGGCTCGGGAACAAGTTCCTGGCGCACATCCGCGAATGCGACGCCATCTGCCAGGTGGTGCGGGTGTTCGCCGACGACGATGTCACCCACGTCGCCGGAGGGGTCGACCCCAAGTCCGACATCGAGGTCGTCGAGACCGAGCTGATCCTGGCCGACCTGCAAACCCTCGAGCGCGCCCTGCCCAGGCTCGAGAAAGAGGCCCGCACCCACAAGGACCGCAAACCGGTGCACGAGGCGGCCGTCGCCGCGCAGGAGATCCTCGACAGCGGCAAGACGCTGTTCGCCGCCGGTCCGCAGCCCGGACTCGACACGTCTTTGCTGCGCGAGCTCAACCTGCTGACCACCAAGCCGTTTCTCTACGTCTTCAACGCCGACGAATCGGTGCTCACCGACGCCGCGCGAGTGGCCGAACTGCGCGAACTCGTCGCGCCGGCGGACGCCGTTTTCCTCGATGCCGCAATCGAATCCGAGCTCGTCGAGCTCGACGACGAATCGGCCGCGGAGTTGTTGGAGTCGATCGGGCAGACCGAGCGGGGCCTGGATGCGTTGGCGCGGGCGGGTTTTCACACCCTCAAGCTGCAGACCTACCTGACCGCGGGCCCGAAAGAGGCCCGGGCGTGGGTGATTCACCAGGGGGACACCGCACCGAAGGCCGCCGGCGTGATCCACACCGACTTCGAGAAGGGCTTCATCAAAGCCGAGATCGTGTCCTATGACGACCTGATCGCCGCCGGGTCCATGGCTGCCGCCAAGGCGGCCGGCAAGGTGCGGATGGAGGGTAAGGACTACGTGATGGCCGACGGGGACGTGGTGGAGTTCCGGTTCAACGTGTAGTCGCGTTTCGATTCAACACGAGCGAGTAGGGATCGCGCTGCACCGAGATTCAACGACACGGGTTGCGGCAGCTGGTCTAATGATCGCCATGCCGCCTCTTGAACGTGCGCTTGCCGCGCTGGCTCGCCAGCTCGGTGAACCAACCGGGTTCGCGGGCCGGGTGGTCGGACACCTACTCAACCGCGGCAATCGGTCGGTTGTCACCGCTGCGGTCGCCGCGACGGGTTGCGGACCAGCGGCCGAAGTTGCCGACATCGGATTCGGAGGAGGCGTCGGACTCGGCATTTTGCTCGATCGCGGGGTCGCGGTTGTTCACGGTGTCGAGATGTCGGAGACGATGCTCACCGAAGCGAAGCGCCGCTTCTCTGACTCGATTGCTCACGGGCGCTTGCGTCTGTATTCCGGTCGGATGGAGAGTCTGCCCCTCGCGGATTCGGCACTGGATGCGATCATCTCGACGAACACGATCTATTTCGTACCGGACCTCGCCGCAGCCATGAGTGAGCTAGTGAGAGTGCTGCGACCGGGCGGGCGACTGGTACTCGGGGTTGGTGATCCGAGCCAGATGTCCCGAATGCCTTTCACTCGGCACGGATTTCGGTTGCGCCCCATCGACGACCTGGTGCCGGTTATCCGCGAAGCAGGATTTGGTCAGATTGAGGACAGGCGCGTCGGTGATGGTCAAGGTGCCTTCCATCTTCTGGTGTGCGAGTTGCCGGGCTGACGTGGCGGCTTGCGAGTGCGCTACCGCTACAGCGGCGAGATGTTTATCGGAGACGTAACTCGGTGGAGTCCCGGTTCAACGTGTAGTCGCCGAAGGCATAGACGCAGGTGAGCGTGTCAGCGGCAGCAGTCCGGGTCCAGGACCGAACACAGGGCGATAAGCGATTCCTGGCGGGCGCGGTGATAGACGTTCATGCCGCGTCGGTTGGACTCGACGAAGCCCGCGCGGCGCAGTTGGGACAGGTGATGGCTCACGGTTGACTCCGCCAGGCCTACCGCCGCTGCGAGGTCAGAACTGCACTCTTCCCCGGCGCCGCTGCTGAACAACAGCGACATCAGCTTGACCCGCACCGGATCGGCTAAAGCCTTGAGCCGCAACGCGATCTCCAATGCCGCGTCGCCGCTCACCGGACCGGCGGCGACGGGCGCGCAGCACA
Organism: Mycobacterium asiaticum; assembly: GCF_001668675.1. Lineage (GTDB taxonomy): Bacteria > Actinomycetota > Actinomycetes > Mycobacteriales > Mycobacteriaceae > Mycobacterium > Mycobacterium asiaticum_D. Next base: position 6,188 of record NZ_LZKQ01000141.1, read on the forward strand.
CCGGTGCGGAAACATCCACCTCGGGCAGTGTCTTGGGCACCAGTCCATGATGCCACACCTTGTTGACAAATATCGAAAAGGTAGGCACGATCAACGGCAACTAGTTCGACATAAGCCGTAAAGGTAGGCAGCCATGTCCCGAGTCCAATTAGCCCTCAATGTGGACGACCTCGACCAGGCCGTCACGTTCTACTCCAAGCTCTTCGACACCCCGCCTGCGAAGGTGAAGCCGGGCTACGCTAACTTCGCCGTCGCCGAACCTCCGTTGAAACTGGTGCTCATCGAAAACCCCGGCAACGGAGGAACTCTCAACCACCTCGGCGTGGAGGTCGAGTCCAGTGCAGCGGTCCACTCCGAGATTGCCCGCCTTGCCGACAAAGGTTTGTTCACCGAAGAAGAAATCGGGACAACGTGCTGCTTCGCCAGGCAGGACAAGGTGTGGGTGACCGGCCCGGCGGACGAGAAGTGGGAGGTCTACACCGTGCTTGCCGACTCCGACACGTTCGGGGCCGACTCGCCCGCTTCCGATGACAATCAACCGCAAACCTGCTGCACGGCCAACGCACCCGCCACAGCGTGACACGGCGGTTCAATGGCGGAGACGAAGTGGTCGTCGCCGGCAAGCTGTCGACGCTCGACCGCTTCCTCCCGGTGTGGATCGGCCTCGCGATGGTGGCCGGTCTGCTGTTGGGACGGTTCGTTCCCGCCTTCAATGCGGCACTCAATAGCGGTGCAGTGCGGGGTATTTCATTGCCCATCGCACTCGGCTTGCTGGTCATGATGTACCCGGTGCTCGCGAAAGTCCGCTACGACCGACTCGACACCGTTACCGGCGACCGCCAACTGTTGCTGAGTTCCCTTGTCCTGAATTGGGTTATCGGTCCCGCGCTGATGTTCGCGCTGGCCTGGCTGCTTATTCCCGACCTGCCCGAGTACCGCACCGGCCTGATCATCGTCGGACTGGCCCGCTGCATCGCCATGGTCATCATCTGGAACGATCTCGCGTGCGGCGATCGAGAAGCCGCGGCGGTACTGGTCGCGCTGAACTCGCTGTTCCAGGTTGCCATGTTCGCGGTCCTCGGATGGTTTTATCTGTCCGTTCTGCCGGGATGGCTGGGACTCGAAACGACGACCATCAATACATCGCCATGGCAGATCGCCGAATCGGTGCTCATCTTCCTTGGCATACCTCTGCTCGCGGGCTACCTGTCGCGACGGCTCGGGGAGAAAGCCAAGGGCCGTTATTGGTACGAGACTCGTTTCTTACCCAGGATCGGTCCGTTGGCGCTGTACGGCCTGCTGTTCACCATTGTTGTTCTGTTCGCGTTGCAGGGCGAGCAGATCACCAACCGGCCGCTCGACGTGCTCCGCATCGCCATCCCGCTGCTCGTCTACTTCGCGGTGATGTGGGGAGGCGGCTACCTCCTGGGTGCGGCCCTCGGCCTGGGCTATCCACGCACCACCACGCTGGCGTTCACCGCAGCGGGCAACAACTTCGAACTCGCCATCGCCGTCGCTATCGCCACCTACGGTGCTACGTCGGGCCAGGCGCTGGCCGGCGTCGTCGGCCCACTGATCGAAGTCCCGGTGCTGGTCGGCCTCGTCTACGTGTCATTGCTCCTGCGCAAACGGTTCGCCGAAACCCCGACCCGACAGACCCGGCAGGCGTCGAGCGATGCCTGATACCAAGCCGGCTGTACTGTTCCTCTGCACCCACAACGCTGGGCGATCCCAGATGGCGATGGGATTCCTCGAACACCTTGCGGGAGACCGCGTCACGGTGTACTCGGGTGGCTCAGAACCCGCGCAGCAGGTGAACCCCGCCGCCGCTGCGGCCATGGCGGAGAAGGGCATCGACATCGCCAGCGAGCGGCCCAAACCATGGACCATGGACGTACTGGAAGCGGTGCAGCTCGTCGTCACCATGGGCTGCGGCGACACTTGCCCCGTCCTGCCGGGACTTCGCTACCAGGAATGGGTCCTGCCCGATCCTGCGGGCCGACCGCTCGAAGACGTGCGACCGATCCGAGACGAGATCGAACGCCGCGTCCGTGCTCTTGCAGACGAATTAGGTTTGTTGAGCTAGTTGAGGATCTCGCCGCGATGGAGCACGGCCAGCCGCTCCCGCCACATCCGGAGCGCTTCGGGTGTCAGTCGCGTCCAATCGGTGACCTCGCCGACGATTCGCAGCGGTTCCTTGCTGCGGTATGAGCGGGTGGGGTTGCCGGGGAACTTCTTGTCGGTGACATTCGGATCGTTCTCGAACTCCCCCGTCGGCTCGACCACATAGACCCGCGGCTCTGAATCGCCGGGGGCGAGTTCGGCGGCAAGGCCCGCGCCGTCGCGCAACGCGGTGAAGTAGATGTGATTCATCACGATCTCGTGCCGGTAATTGGAGCGGTAACCGGCGGTGAGCAAATCTCCGATCCGCAGGTCAGCCTTGGTGCCGTGAAAGAAGGGTCCCCCGTCCAGCGCCTCAGTCACCGCCACAGGCTATCAATCCACGTCAAATTGGACCTAAAAGACTGTGTGGCAATCAGTTTCGCGGATCAGCGCTGAGTCGGAGTTGAATATCACAACAATGGCTCAGCGATGCTCGTCAATCAGCTTGGCGATAGCTTTCTGGGCCTCGCTTTTGGTTAGCGGCGGAGTGGAGAACATTTCGGCAAGCATCATCGCTACCGGCGTTGTCCACAGCAACATGCCCAACGCCACAGCATGTTCGCCGTTGGTCCCGGTGTTCAGGCGAGCGATCAACGCCGCCAGCGCCGCACCTAGTCGTTCCATGTGTTGTCCGCCTAGGCCGCCCCGTAAGTCCTTGGCCGCGATGAGAATCTCCAACCCCGCCATCGCCTTTGGGTTGGCGAATGCCGCCCAGGTCGCCCGTACCAAAGCTTCGGTGTCGATGGCCCGCTCTGGGTCGGCCAACTCCTCCAGTGAGGCGACGAGACGGTCGACCGCATCTTCTATCACCGCAGTCAGCAGGCCGTCCCGATCTCCGAAGTGATGTTGGATGACACCCCAACTGACGCCGGCGCGCTCAATGATGTGCCGAGCACTAGCCGCCGAGAAGCCTTCCTCCCGGATACACCGGACGGTCTCGTCTATCAGTAACTCTCGGGTTCGGTCCCCCCGCTGCTGTCGACCAGCGAGCGGGCGACGCGGAGCGGTGCGTCTGCCGGGAGTCACCGCCGCGATCCGTCCTGCCCACCGCGTTGCCTCATCGAAAGCAGCTTAAGACACCGCTCGAAGGTGAACCTTGCGTCCAAAACATGGCATGTGCCATGCTTTTGATCGTGCAGCCAACCGTCTCGGCAGAAGGTTCTACCCATGACTGAGACGATCAGTGCCGACGGCAAAAAGCGTCTCTCGGACGAGCCCGGATTCTCGTCACTGCAGAAGTCACTCTTCGGCGTCCTGGCGTTCTTCTTCGTCGTCCATATCGTGTTCTGGTATCTCGAGTTTCACGCCGGGGTACCCCATGTCGTCGCATCTACCTCGCTGGTGGTTGTCGTGGTAGGTTGCTTCCTGACCGCACTGGCGATGCCGTGGCTACCGTTGCCCGGCCAACGGGACCGCACCAGGGCGGAACGACTCAGCGCGATGGTGATCGTCTGGGTCTTCATCGCGCTAATCCCACGCTTCATCTGGGAACTACCGTGGCTGTTGTTCTTCGACCAGATCAGGGATGGCGTCAAGCATGGTGCGCTCTGGACATACATGTGGGCGCCCATCCTGCTCGGCGGCGACGCCCGCTACCTCAACGGCGACCCGCTCATCGTCGTCCTTGAGTGGATCGCCTTTTTCGTCGGACTTTTCGAGGCCTATGCGATGGTCCAATTCTTCCGAAACGGCAAGCGGTTCACCAACACTGGGCTCTCGTTCATCATGGGCGGGATGATCGTGGAGGTCACGCTGCCTGCGGTCTACTTCGGTGTCGAGATCGCGAACAAGCTGGAAAGCATGTCCAGTCCGGTCGAGATGTGGATCAAATTCGTAGTCCTCAACCTCTTGTGGTGCACCATGCCCTTCGTCACCTACTTCTGGGGCGTCCGTCGGCTCGCCCGCCAAGACCTCGCGGTGAAGTTCTGACCCCGATCGGAGTGTTCGGACAAGCGCCGGCGTAACGACGCGCCATCACGGGTGCGGCCCGCGGGGGATTTGCGGTTCGACCCGGAGTTCTTACTGTCTCGATCGGCGCGGCCCTGAAAGGTCTTGTCGGTGGGCGTACCTAGCATGTGGTCCGCCGAGCCCGTGGGCGAGCTGTCGGCCGCACCCCGAGGAGAGACCCTGATGAAATTCGTTTCAACCCGCATCATCACCGCCGATGTAAAACGGCTCGTCACTTTCTACGAGACGGTCGCGGAGGCGACGGCCGTCTGGGGAAACGAGCTCTTCGCGGAGATTCCGACTCCGGTCGGCACGCTGGCCATCGGCAGCGACAAGACCGTTCCGCTGTTCGGGCACGGGTCAGCCGAGCCGGCGTCCAACCGCACGGCGATCATCGAGTTCCTCGTCGACGACGTCGACGCCGAGTACGAGCGGCTCCGGGGTGTGGTCGATGAGGTGGTGACCGAGCCGACCACGATGCCTTGGGGCAATCGCGCCCTGTTGTTCCGAGACCCGGACGGCAACCTCGTCAATCTGTTCACGCCGGTCACCGAGCAGGCCCGGGCCAAGTTCGCAATGTGACCGCGCGTCGAGCTATCGCTACGCCGACTGCACCGACGGGGTCGGGGGCGCCGATGGCGTCGTATTCGGCGCGGTCGGAACCTTGCTCGGGACGCTCGGCGGCGTCAGCGAGCCGTACTGCGGGCAATAGGCCTGAATGGCAGCGCCGGTGAAGTAGGCGGCGTTCAGCGTCGGCCAACTGGTCGCGCTGGTCACCTTGGCGATCAGGTCAGCGTTGCTGGTGCTCGGATTGTCTTTGAGCGATCCGCAGACCACATTCTTGGCGACCTGAATGGCCTTGTCCGGTGCACCGAAATTCATGCCTGACGTGCTGAGATTGGCGATGAACGCGTCGTCGGCGGGGTCGGCATACGCCGGCGCGGCCAAGGCGACGGCGACGGCCATGACTGCCGCGGCTTTCCTCAGCATGAGGCCCCCTCCGGTTGCGTCCGGCTCGATGCTGGCCGGTACCCGGCATTTTAGCCAGCACGAGAGCACGGATGAGTCGAGATCAGCACTTGCCTGGCCACCCAGGTAGGGAAATTCTTGACAGATGGCGACTGCAACGCGCTCTATCCCGCTGCTGGCCCGGCTCACCGGCGTGCCGGTGTTGGTGTTGGCCGCGCTCGGGCTTGCCGGCGGCCCACGCGCCGAGGCGTTCCCGGCGCCGTTCCCGAGTAACCACTGGTGTCCTGGCGACTTCTGGGACCCCGGCTGGGACGACATCTACAACTGGGACTGGAATCAATGCCACGACTGGCAGGGGCCGACCGGCCAGGGCGCGATGGCTGGCTGGGGCCCGTGGGGTCCCCCGCCGGGATGGGCGCCGCCGAGACCGCCACAACCCACCTGGGCGCCCGGGGCGAAATTGATGTGGAATCCCACCGCCAATAGCTGGGGATTCTGGAACAACAACATCTGGACGCCCATCTGATCTCTAGCGGCGTATGGTGACACGCATGGTCGCTCGGGAGCGTACCGACCCGTCGAAAGAATCTGATCCCTGCGCCGTGGACCTGGATAAACGCGAGCTGGTCCTGGCCCGGCGCGAGGACGAGCTGGCCAGGCGCGAGCACGTCGCCGACGAACGAGATCGGATTGCCGATGAACGGGACCGGCTCGCCGACGATCGCGAGCAGGCGGCGGACGACCGCGAGGTGCGCGCGGACATGCGTGAAGGAGCCACCGAGCAGCGCGAGCGCGAGCGCCAGCAGCGGGTCGAGGAAGCAGCCGAGCGCCGCAAGGCCGCTACGAATCGGGAGAACGCTGAGGTCAGACGCGCGGTAGCGGAAACCCGGCGCCACATCGATCCCGACCATCCCCAAGACGACGAGTGAAATACCCCGCGCGGCGGCATAGCGGGTACTACACTTCGTAGTAGCCGGCCTGGGGAGGAGCTATGCGGTGGCGGGGTATCAGTCACGTTGAGTTCGCGGTCTTGGACTACGACGCGTCAATCGAGTTCTATGACGCAATGTTCGGCTGGCTGGGCTACGACAGCTTCTCGTCCTTGAACATGGAGTACCAGTCGATCTACTACTTCACTCGGTACGTCAACCCGCACAGCTACATCGGCATCCAGCCGGCCCGGACCGGTGAGAAGCTGACGCACAGCGACCAGGCCGTCGGGATCAATCACATCGCGCTATGGGCCCGCGGCAGAAGGGAAGTCGACCGCTTCCATCGCGAATTCCTGCTTCGCCGAGGCGTTCTCGTCACTGATCCGCCGCAGGAGTATCCGCAGTATTGGCCGGGGTATTACGCGGTGTTCTTCGACGACCCGATCAACGGCATCCACTGGGAGTTGGCCTGGGTGCCGAAGGTCCCTACGCCACGCCAAGTTTGGTCGTTCTATGGGGCGATCCGCGGATTCGCCAAGAGCCGTGCGGACTTGGCGAGTACGGTGCCCGGTGTCACCTGGCAGGCGAGGCGGCGCCTGCCCCGCGCGGGTGCGGTCCCTGCGCGAGCAGACGCTTAGGTCCCCGAACGCGCGGCGTGTCGGGGACCTAAGCGTCTGCTCGGCGGGGGAGGCTCCGGCACGGCACGACTACACCCACGCAATTTGCTATGCATTAGCAGCTGCCACAGTAATCACTCCTGTTGCATTTTCTAAATTATTGCGTGACTTATCTGCTGTATATGCAGGTCAGCCCACATTTTCGTTAATCCGTGACAAGCGCCACAAATTTTGATTTCCTATTCGTAATTTGGGTAGCGTCCGGCTCATGATTGCTCTAGCAACGCTATTGGCGCTCGTTAACCAGGTTTCCGGGACGCCCTATATTCCCGGTGGCGATTCGCCGGCCGGCACCGATTGCTCGGGACTGGCTTCCTGGGTGGCAAATGCCGCGGTTGAGCGGCCGGTGTTCGGTAGCCGGTTCAACACGGGTAACGAAGAAGCCGCGTTGGCGGCCCGCGGCTTCCAGTACGGGACCGCGCCCAACGCCTTGGTGATCGGCTGGAACGGTGGCCACACGGCAGTCACGCTGCCGGACGGCACCCCGGTGTCCAGCGGGGAAGGCGGTGGCGTCCGAATCGGCGGCGCCGGGGCCTACCAGGCGGGATTCACCCACCACATGTTCTTGCCGATGGACCTCGACCTGCCGGAAGGCGAGCTGCCGCCACCCCCAGAAGCGCCCGTCGAACTCGTCGATGCCGTCGCTCCCGCGCCGGCTCCCGAGGTCGCGTCGCCCGCGCCCGAGTTCGCCCCGCCGGCGCCCGAACCGGCGCCGGAAATGGCGCCCGAGCCCGGTCCGCCGGGTGACCCCGGAATGGCGGACGCATAACCGAACCGACACACCCCGAGCAAATTCAGCTAACGCCCGGACGGCGTATTGTGGGCTGCCTCACAATGCGCCGCCGGGCGTGATTTATGTCAAATTCGAATGTTGATACACAATTCTGCACCTTGAAAATTCCTGTGTATTTCGCCTGAATTGACTGTTCAATTCACGCTGAGCCGGAGCCTCGATCCAACCCGGCCGCGCTTCTACGCTGCACTACGATTGCCCGGATACCAGCCGATAGGAGCGTGCATGACCACCTCGACCACCCACCTGGGCGGCGTGATCAGCGCAACCCAAGATGCAGTTGCCGTGGACAAGGCGAATGCGCAGGTGGTGTTCCGGGCTTCGGCTACCGCCCACGACGCGGTGGCCAGCACCGTCAGCCTCGGTGCACATCGTGTCGAGGTCGACGAGCCGCCGTTGCTCGGCGGCGAAGGCAAGGCCCCGAATCCGGTCGAGTACTACCTGGCCTCGCTGTTGTCCTGCCAGATCGTGACCTGGCGCTTCTACGCCGAGAAGCTCGGCATCGCGGTCGACGAGATCACTGCGCACGCCGAGGGCGACCTCGACGTCCAGGGGTTCTTCGGGCTGAACGACAGCGTCCGCGCCGGGTTCGGCGAAGTCCGGGTGGTGGTCAAGGTCAAGGGCCCCGAAACGCCCGAGCGTTACCGAGAGCTGCAGGACGCCGTGGACGCGCACTGTCCGGTGCTGGATCTGACCCGCAATCCCACGCCGGTGAGCACGCGCGTGGAGCTCGCCTGACTTCAGGCGTGCGTAACGTGGCGATGTGATCTTCATCGTCGTCAAGTTCGAGACCAAACCCGAATGGACCGAGCGCTGGCCGGACTTGGTCGCGTCGTTCACCGAGGCAACCCGAGCCGAAGAGGGCAATCTGTGGTTCGAGTGGTCGCGCAGCCTGGCCAATCCCGCCGAGTACGTGCTCATCGAGGCATTCCGGGACGATGACGCCGGCGGCCTGCACGTCAACAGCGATCACTTCAAGAGGGCGATGCAGGAACTGCCGCGGGCTCTGGTGTCCACTCCCAAGATCATCAGCCAGACTCTCGATGCAACCGGCTGGTCGGAGATCGCCGAAATGACCGTCAGTTGACGACGGAGATCTCCTTACCCAGCTCATACCCCGGCGCCAACGGCAGCGTGTCTCCGCTCCAGAACTTGCCGGGGTCGAACCAGTTGGTGTCCTTGTCGGTCACCAGCAAGCCCATCTCCTCGTAGGTGATCGCCACGGTCTCGGCGCAATAGGCCGTCTCCAGGCCCATCTTGCGCTGCGCCGCTCTGCGTCGTTCGGTTCGTTCTTGAACCTTCTTCTCCACCACGGGAATTCCGCGGAACCAGTCATTGATGGTGGGCAGCCGACCGCGCAGCCAGCGCCCGGTCAGCCGTGCGGTCGTCGGAAACGCCGTGCCGTTCATCCGGGCGATCACCCGCAATAGTTCGTTCTCCTGCTCGCGGTTGGCGTACGGCGTCAACTGCCGAAACCAGCACCGCTGGTGGTAGCGCTCCGTCCACCGCTGGAAAACCTGCCGGGCGTCGTTGAGTTGGACCCCGCGGTGATTGGTTCCGGTCCACATGTCGACCAGCTTGTCGCCCAGTTCGGCATGCCAGATCAGCGGCGGCAGGTCGTCGATGGCCACCGTCATGCCGACGTGATTGACCGGGGCGTTGGTCAGCGTCTGGATGGCCCGGTCCGGTCCGGAAACCCCACGGAACAGCCACAGGTCACCGGTCCGCGTTTCGGCCAGC
>NZ_LZKQ01000142.1 GCF_001668675.1 Mycobacterium asiaticum
CGGGTACTTCGCGCAGGAACATGACACTTTGGACAACGACGCCACCGTTTGGCAGAACATCCGCCACGCCGCGCCCGAGTCGGGCGAGCAGGATCTGCGTGGCCTGCTGGGGGCGTTCATGTTCAGCGGCCCGCAACTCGAGCAGCCCGCCGGCACGCTGTCCGGTGGTGAGAAAACCCGACTCGCCCTGGCCGGGCTGGTGGCCTCGACGGCCAACGTGTTGCTGCTCGACGAACCGACCAACAATCTCGACCCGGCCTCGCGCGAGCAGGTGCTGGACGCGCTGCGCAGCTACCAAGGCGCGGTGGTGCTGGTGACGCACGACCCGGGCGCGGCCGAGGCGCTGGATCCGCAGCGTGTCCTGCTGCTTCCCGACGGCACCGAGGATTATTGGTCCGAGGAGTACCGGGACCTCATCGAGTTGGCCTGATCGGTTTCGGCAAAAACATCCCCAATTCGCCGCGGGATTCTTACCCTGAATGCCAGGGGGTAGCCGTGGAGGTTCTCGATGCGGAAGTCGAAGAAGACCCGCGAGGAGATGTTGCACGAGTTGCGCAACGCCTACGAAAAGGGCGCCAGCATCCGCAACCTGGCGGCTACCACCGGCCGGTCCTACGGGTCGGTCCACAGCATGCTGCGCGAGTCGGGCACCACGATGCGCAGCCGCGGCGGGCCCAACCACCGCTCCCGGTCCCGCTGAACGCGGCGTAGCGCGACTGCGAGAATCCCTTTGCTCGCAGTCGCGCTGCGCTCGTCCGCTCAATCGGTCAAATCGGCTGTGCGAACTGAGTTTTCGACCAAATCCAGGACGGCTGCAAGCCGCTGCGGATCTTCCCCGGAAGCCAACCTGGCCACCAGCCCGTCCAGCACCAGATCCAGATAACAGTGCAGGACGTCACTGGGCACGTCGTCGCGCACCCGTTTGGCCTCCTTCTGGCGGCGCAGCCGTTCGGTGGTCGCGGCGGCGAGTTCCGCCGACCGCTCGGCCCAGCCGCGGCTGAACTCCGGGTCGTGGCGCAGCTTGCGGGCGATCTCCAGGCGAGTGGCCAACCAGTCGAATTGTTCGGGCGTGGCAAGCATGTTGCGCATCACCTGAATCAGCCCCTCGCGCGACGCGACTTCCGCCATCCGTTGGGTGTCCTCGCGCGCCAGCGCGAAGAACAGGGCGTCTTTATCCCGGTAATGGTGGAAGATCGCGCCGCGCGACATCCCGATCGCCTGCTCCAACCGTCGCACCGTGGCTTGGTCGTAGCCGTACTCGGCGAAACAGCGGCGGGCACCGTCGAGGATCTGACGGCGCCGGGCCTCCAGATGGTCCTCGCTGACTTTGGGCACGAGCGGGCCTGGTGTGGACGCTAGCCAGACTTGAGCATGTTCCGCAGCACGTACTGCAGGATGCCCCCGTTGCGGTAGTAGTCGGCCTCTCCGGGTGTGTCGATCCGCACCACGGCGTCGAACTCGATCGGGTCTCCGGAGTCCTTGCTGGCCTTGACCTTCACCGTCTTCGGTGTCTTGCCGTTGTTGAGCTCCTCGATACCGGTGATGTCGAACACCTCGGTCCCGTCGAGTCCCAGGTCCTTGGCGGACTTGCCGTCCGGGAACTGCAGCGGGATCACGCCCATGCCGATCAGGTTGGAGCGGTGGATGCGCTCGAACGACTCGGCGATCACCGCGCGCACCCCGAGCAGCCGCGTTCCCTTGGCCGCCCAGTCCCGTGACGATCCGGAACCGTACTCCTTACCGCCCAGCACCACCAGTGGAATGTCCTGTGCCGCATAGTTTTGCGCCGCGTCGTAGATGAAGGCCTGGGGCGCGTCATCCTGGGTGAAGTCGCGGGTGTAACCGCCCGAGACGTCGTCGAGCAACATGTTGCGCAACCGGATGTTGGCGAACGTGCCGCGAATCATCACCTCGTGGTTGCCGCGTCGGGAACCGAAGGAGTTGTAGTCCTTGCGCTCGACGCCGTGCTCGTCGAGGTACTGCGCGGCCGGGGTGCCCGGCTTGATGCTGCTGGCGGGGGAGATGTGGTCGGTTGTCACCGAATCACCCAGCAGGGCAAGCACTCTGGCGCCGGTGATGTCGGCCACCGGCTCGGGCTCGGCGGGCATGCCGTCGAAGTACGGAGGCTTGCGCACATACGTCGAGTCGGGGTCCCACTCGAAGGTGTTGCCGCTCGGCGTCGGCAGGTTCCGCCACCGCTCGTCACCCTTGAACACATCGGCGTAGTTGCTGGTGAACATCTCCTGGTTGATCGCCGAGGCGATGGTGTCCGAGACGTCCTTCTGCGACGGCCAAATGTCCTTCAGGAAGACGTCATTGCCGTCTTTGTCCTTGCCCAGCGGGTCGGATTCGAAGTCGAAGTCCATGGTGCCGGCCAGGGCGTAGGCGACCACCAACGGCGGCGAGGCCAGGTAGTTCATCTTCACGTCCGGGTTGATCCGGCCTTCGAAGTTCCGGTTGCCGGACAGCACCGCCGCCACGGAGAGGTCGTTGTCGTTGACTGCCTTGGAGATCTCGTCGGGCAGTGGACCGGAGTTACCGATGCAGGTGGTGCAGCCGTAGCCCACCAGGTAGAAGCCCAGCTTCTCCAAATACGGCCACAGACCGGCCTTTTCGTAGTAGTCGTTGACGACCTGCGAGCCCGGCGCCATGGTGGTCTTCACCCATGGCTTGGAGGCCAGGCCCTTCTCCACGGCGTTGCGGGCCAGCAGCGCCGCGCCCAGCATCACCTCGGGGTTGGACGTGTTGGTGCACGACGTGATGGCCGCAATCACCACCGCGCCGTGGTCGAGCACGAACTCGCCACGCTCGTCGGACTTCACCGTCACGGGGTTGCTCGCCCGGCCCTTGGCGTTCTGGGCGGCCGAGAACACCTCCGGCTTGTCGTCGGCGTGCCCGTTCTGCGGCTGACCGGGGTCGCTGGCGGGGAAGGATTCGTCGACCGCCTCGTCCAGCTTGGAGTAGTCCTTCTTGTCCGGGTCGTCCCCGACGTAGTTCGGAATCTGTTCGCGGAACGCGGCTTTCGCCGCCGACAACGCGATCCGGTCCTGCGGGCGCTTCGGCCCGGCGATCGACGGCACCACCTCGGACAGGTCCAGCTCCAGGTATTCGGAGAACGCCGGCTCGCGCTCGGGGTTGTGCCACAGGCCTTGCTCCTTGGCATAAGCCTCGACCAGCGCCAGCTGCTCCTCGCTGCGCCCGGTGAACTTCAGGTAGTCGATGGTTTCCTGGTCGATCGGGAAAATCGCTGCGGTGGAGCCGAATTCGGGGCTCATGTTGCCGAGGGTGGCGCGGTTGGCCAGCGGCACCTCGGCCACGCCCTCGCCGTAGAACTCGACGAACTTGCCGACGACGCCGTGCTTGCGCAGCATCTCGGTGACCGTCAGCACCACGTCGGTGGCGGTGACACCCGGCTGGATCTCACCGGTCAGCTTGAACCCGACGACGCGGGGGATCAGCATCGACACCGGCTGGCCGAGCATCGCCGCCTCAGCCTCGATCCCGCCGACGCCCCAGCCCAAGACGCCGAGGCCGTTGACCATGGTGGTATGGCTGTCGGTGCCCACACACGTGTCGGGATAGGCCTGTCCGTTGCGGGTCATCACCACGCTGGCCAGGTACTCGATGTTGACCTGGTGCACGATGCCGGTGCCCGGCGGGACCACCTTGAAGTCGTCGAAAGCGCCCTGGCCCCAGCGCAGGAACTGGTACCGCTCGCCGTTGCGCTCGTATTCGATCTCGACGTTGCGCTCGAACGCATCGGCGGTGCCGAACAGGTCGGCGATCACCGAGTGGTCGATCACCAGGTCGGCCGGCGCCAGCGGGTTGACCTTGTCGGGGTCACCGCCCAGGTCGCCGACGGCCTCGCGCATGGTGGCCAGGTCGACGATGCAGGGCACCCCGGTGAAGTCCTGCATGACCACCCGGGCCGGCGTGTACTGGATTTCGATGCTCGGTTCGGCTTCGGGGTCCCAGTTCGCGATGGCCTCGATGTGTTCCTTGGTGATGTTGCTGCCGTCTTCGTTGCGCAGCAGATTCTCGGCCAGGACCTTGAGGCTGTAAGGGAGTTTCTCCGTGTTGGGGACCGCGTCGAGACGATAGATCTCGTAGCTGTTGTCACCGACCTCGAGGGTGTCGCGAGCTTCGAACGAATTCACCGAACCTTTGCTAGTCACATCAACTCCCTGGATTAAGTTCTCTTCGCCGACGGGCCGTGTCGACGAATGCGGTGCCACTTTAACAGTACGCTTGTCCTGCAAAACGCAGCACCCGTACCGGCCAGTCTTGTCCTGTCGGCTCTGCGGGGGAAGCCCCGGGGTTGATAGGCCGGGCGATGCGCTGCCCGATACGCCACCGATACGCTGCGCAGCGCGCCGAGCGTCACACCAGAGTGACGGCGGTGGTCGAGCGTCACGCCAGCGTGACGTTCGGGATGAGAGGAGCGATGCGCTGCCCTGCGCGGTCGCTGACCAGTACGCCGAGCGTCCCACTAGGCCGAGCGTCCCACTAGAGTGACGGCGGTAGCCGAGCGCCACCCCAGCGTGACGCTCGGGCTGAGAGGAGCGACGACGACGATGACCAACCTGCCGCAGACGATCCCGTTTCTGCCGGAATACATTCCGCAGGACGTGGACATCGAGTCGATCAAGGCGCAGGTCGCCGTCGACGGCGTCGCGGCGGCGCCCGCGGCCGAGCCCGGTCTGCTCGAGGTGGTCAACCAGGCTCGCGGCGACGGCATCAACCTCAAGATCGTCCTGCTCGACCACAACCCGCCCAGCGACACCCCACTGCGCGACATCGCGACCGTTGTCGGCGCCGAACACCCCGATTCGACGGTGCTGGTGCTCAGCCCGAGCTATGTCGGCAGCTACAGCTCGCACTACCCGCGGGTGACGCTCGAAGCCGGTGAAGACCACTCCAAGACCGGCAATCCCACCCAGTCCGCGCAGAACTTTCTGAACGAACTCAACACCCCCGAGTTCCCCTGGACGGCGTTGACGATCGTCCTGCTGATCGTGGTGTTTGCCGCCGCCGTCGTCGGGCGCGTCATGCAGCTCCGCAACAGGCAGCCAGCAACGTCGGGCGCCCCGGCGGAGATCGCCGAGGACGCCGACAACCCGAGCGTCTAGCGAGCTTACCGCCCTTTTATCGCTGCCGCTGCAGCGCCTACGCCGCTAGTTCGGCAAACCCACCAGGTCACTGTTGGGTCACAGTAAACGCACTTCCAGAGTGCAATTTGTGACTTGCGTTTCTTTGGGGACAGCTGTGACGTACGGTGCGAATGATGCTTGTGATGCTAATGGCGCTACCAGTGCATTTCGGCGCCGTCCGTCCGAGATGAGCCCCAAGGAGATCGACGTCGTATGAGACGGACAAGCCCCAGCTCCGCTACGCGAACCGCCGCCAGGCTGTTACGACCAGCCGTCCCGGTGGTAATGAGCGCGGCGTTGCTGTTCTGCACGCCCGAGCTCGCCACCGGGGTCGCCTGGGCAGATCCTGCCGCCGATTCGATGGCGGTCCTGATCGCCAATGTCGCCAAGGCCAACCAGCGCCTGGAAGATCTGAGCGCCGCAGTAGAGATGGAGCAGGAGAGCGTCAACAAGGCGTTGGTGGCCGTGGAGGACGCCCGCGAACACGCCGAGGTGGCCGGCCGCGAACTCGAGGCCACCCAGCAGTCGGTCAAGGACGCAACCGCCGCGATCGCCGCGGCCCAACACCGCTTCAACACCTTCGCGGCGGCCACCTATATGAACGGTCCCTCCGACGGCTACCTCACCGCGCGCAGCCCCGAGGACATGATCGCCGCGGCGACCGCCACCCGAACCATGGCCGCCAGCGCGGCGGCCGTGATGGCCAAGCTGGAGCGGGCCCGCACCGAACAGCTGAACAAGGAATCGGCCGCGCGGCTGGCCAAGGAGAAGGCCGACAAAGCCGCCGCGGACGCCAAGGCCAGCCAGGACGCGGCGGCGGCCGCGCTCAGCGAGACCCAGCGCAAGTTCGACGAGCAGCGCGATGAAGTGAACCGTGTCGCCGCCGAACGCGAACAGGCCGAGGCCAAGCTGCAGCAGGCGCGGCTGGTGGCGTGGCAGGCCGCCGGCGGCCAGGGCGCCCCGCCGATCGGCATGTGGGACTCCGCCGACGGCCCCGGCGGTGGCCGCCGCTGGGACGGCTGGGACCCCACTCTGCCGCAGGTGCCCAGCGCCAACATCCCCGGCGACCCGATCGCCGTCGTCAACCAGGTGCTCGGATATTCGGCGACGTCGGCGCAGGTCACCGCGCAGATGGGGCGCAACTTCCTGCAGCAGTTGGGCATCCTCAAACCCGACGACACCGGCATCACCAACGCGCCTTCCGGAGCGAGGTCGGGCCGGATCCCCCGGGTCTACGGCCGGCAGGCCTCCGAGTACGTCATCCGTCGCGGCATGTCCCAGATCGGTGTGCCGTACTCCTGGGGCGGCGGCAACGCCGCCGGCCCAAGCAAAGGAATCGACTCCGGGGCCGGCATCACCGGCTTCGACTGTTCGGGCCTGGTGCTGTACTCGTTCGCCGGCGTAGGCATCAAGCTGCCGCACTACTCCGGGTCGCAGTACAACCTCGGCCGCAAGATCCCGACCGCTCAGATGCGCCGCGGCGACGTCATCTTCTACGGGCCGGGCGGCTCTCAGCACGTGACCATCTACCTCGGCGACGGCCAGATGCTCGAGGCGCCCGACATCGGTCTGAAGGTCCGGACCGCCCCCGTGCGCACCAGCGGTATGACGCCCTTCGTAGTCCGCTATATCGAGTATTAACGAGGTTTCATGCGTCACAAGCGAATTCGTTTCTCCCTAGCCTGGATCACCGTGTTGGTGACCGGGCTTTTGCTCGCTGTGGCCGCCCCGGCCGCGGCCGACCCGGGGGAGTGGGACCCGACCCTGCCGGCCGCGATCAGCGCCGGCGCTCCGGGCGACCCGCTCGCGGTCGCCAACGCCTCGCTGCAGGCCACCGCTCAGGCCACCCAGACCACGCTCAACCTGGGTCAGCAGTTCCTCAGCGGGTTGGGCATCAACCTGGGCGGTCCGGCCGCGCCGGCCGCGTCGACCAACACCAGCGGCAGCCGCATCCCGCGGGCAAACGGCAGGCAGGCGATCGAGCACGTGATCAAGCGCGCCGGGTCCCAGATGGGCGTCCCCTACTCGTGGGGCGGTGGCTCGCTGGAGGGCCCCAGCAAGGGCGTGGACGACGGGGCGAACATCAACGGCTTCGACTGCTCGGGGCTGATGCGGTACGCGTTCGCCGGCGTCGGTGTGCTGATCCCGCGGTTCTCCGGCGACCAGTACAACGCCGGGCGCCACATTCCGCAGAACGAAGCCAGGCGCGGCGACCTCATCTTCTATGGGCCGAACGGCAGCCAGCACGTCACCATGTATCTGGGCAACGGGCAGATGCTGGAGGCTTCCAGCCTGGCCGGCAAGGTCACCATCAGCCCGGTGCGCAAACCCGGGATGACGCCCTATCTGACTAGGATCATCGAGTACTGAGCCGGGCGGCCTGCTTGACCGTGCGTCGACGGATCCCCAGACGCCTGGAATAGTTGAACGCGGGCACGTCGCTGCCCGGTGACATTAGTCGGGTCGGCAGTCGTGTCGGGATGAGCTGTGGAGGGTTGTTGATGACATCAGCAGGAGGCGGTTACCCGGGTCCGGGTGGGCATTCGGCCCCGCCGACCCAGGAGGCGCACGTCAGTGGCTCTTCAGGCGGCTCGGATGGCCTGGCCGCCGAGGTGCACACCCTCGAGCGGGCCATTTTCGAGGTCAAGCGGATCATCGTCGGCCAGGACCAGCTGGTGGAGCGCATGCTGGTCGGCCTGCTGGCCAAGGGCCACGTGCTGCTCGAAGGTGTGCCCGGCGTCGCCAAGACCCTGGCGGTGGAGACCTTCGCGCGCGTGGTCGGCGGCACCTTCGCCCGCATCCAGTTCACCCCGGACCTGGTGCCCACCGACATCGTCGGTACCCGCATCTACCGCCAGGGCAAGGAGGAGTTCGACACCGAACTCGGCCCGGTGGTGGTCAACTTCCTGCTCGCCGACGAGATCAACCGTGCCCCCGCGAAGGTTCAGTCGGCGCTGCTCGAGGTGATGGCCGAACGCCACGTCTCCATCGGCGGCAAGACCTTCCCGCTGCCCAATCCGTTCCTGGTGATGGCAACCCAGAACCCCATCGAGCAGGAGGGTGTCTACCCGCTGCCCGAGGCACAGCGCGACCGCTTCCTGTTCAAGATCAACGTGGGCTACCCGTCCCCCGAGGAGGAGCGGGAGATCATCTACCGGATGGGCGTGACCCCGCCGCAGCCCAAGCAAATCCTCAACACCGGCGACCTGCTGCGCCTGCAGACCGTCGCCGCCAACAGCTTCGTGCACCACGCCCTGGTCGACTACGTCGTCCGGGTGGTCACCGCGACGCGGCACCCCGAGCAGCTGGGCATGAATGACGTCAAGACCTGGATCGCGTTCGGCGCCTCGCCGCGCGCCTCGCTGGGCATCATCGCCGCATCCCGGGCCCTGGGCCTGGTGCGTGGGCGCGACTACGTGATCCCGCAGGACATCATCGACGTCATCCCCGACGTGCTGCGGCACCGGTTGGTACTCACCTACGACGCGCTCGCCGACGAGATCACCGCCGAGACGGTGATCAACCGAGTCCTGCAGACGGTGGCCCTGCCGCAGGTGAACGCCGTTCCGCAGCAAGGACATTCGGTTGGCCCGGTGATGCAGGGCGCCGCGGTGGGCGGTCGGTGACAGATAAGAAGGCGGTTCGCCATCCGCCCTCGATGCTGCGCGGCACCATCGACGACCCGAAGTTGTCGGCGGCGCTGCGTACCCTCGAACTGACCGTCAACCGCAAGCTGGACGGCATCCTGCACGGCGACCACCTCGGTCTCATCCCGGGGCCCGGCAGCGAACCCGGGGAGTCGCGGGTTTACCAGCCCGGTGACGACGTGCGCCGGATGGACTGGGCCGTGACCGCCCGTACCACCCACCCCCACGTTCGGCAGATGATCGCCGACCGGGAGCTGGAGACCTGGCTGGTGGTCGACATGTCGGCCAGCCTGGACTTCGGCACGTCGACGTGCGAGAAGCGGGACCTGGCGGTGGCGGCCGCGGCGGCGATCTGTTTTCTCAACGTCGGCGGCGGCAACCGGCTGGGTGCGTTGATTTCAAACGGCGACAACATGATTCGGGTTCCGGCCCGGTCCGGTCGGGAGCATGTGCACACCTTGCTGCGCACCATCGCGACCACCCCCAAGGCGCCGGTCGGAGTGCGCGGTGACCTCGCCGCGGCCATCGACGCCCTGCGCCGACCCGAACGGCGTCGCGGCATGGCGGTGATCATCAGCGACTTCCTCGGCCCGATCGACTGGATGCGACCGCTGCGCGCGATCGCGGCCCGCCACGAGGTGCTGGCCGTCGAGGTACTCGATCCGCGCGACGTCGAACTACCCGATATCGGTGACGTGGTGCTGCAGGACGCCGAGTCCGGCGCCGTGCGCGAATTCACCATCGACACGCAGCTGCAAACGGACTTCGCCAGAGCCGCCGCCAAGCACCGCGACGACGTGGCCCGCACCATCCGCGGGTGCGGCGCCCCGGTGATGACGCTGCGCACCGACCGCGACTGGATTGCCGACATCGTTCGTTTCATCTCCTCCCGCCGGCGTGGGGCGATGGCGGGACGCCGGTGACCGAATTGCTCACCTTTAAGACGGGTCTGTTATGACGTTGCCGTTGCTGGGGCCGATGACACTGTCCGGCTTCGAACACTCGTGGTTTTTCCTGTTCTTGTTCGTCGTCGCCGGGCTGATTGCCCTGTATGTGGTGCTGCAGCTGGCGCGGCAGCGACGGATGCTGCGCTTCGCCAATATGGAGTTGCTGGAAAGCGTTGCGCCCAAACGGCCTTCGCGCTGGCGGCACATACCCGCGATTCTGCTGGCACTCTCGCTGGTGTTGTTCACCGTGGCCATGGCGGGGCCGACGAACGACGTGCGGATCCCGCGCAACCGCGCGGTGGTGATGCTGGTGATCGACGTATCGCAGTCCATGCGCGCCACCGACGTCGAGCCCAACCGGATGGTCGCGGCCCAGGAGGCCGCCAAGCAGTTCGCCGACGAACTCACCCCGGGGATCAACCTCGGCCTGATCGCCTACGCCGGAACCGCGACGGTGCTGGTATCGCCCACCACCAACCGGGAAGCCACCAAGGCCGCGCTGGACAAGCTGCAGTTCGCCGACCGCACCGCCACCGGTGAGGGCATCTTCACCGCGCTGCAGGCCATCGCCACCGTCGGTGCGGTGATCGGTGGCGGCGACACGCCACCGCCGGCGCGCATCGTGTTGTTCTCCGACGGCAAAGAGACGATGCCGACCAACCCGGACAACCCCAAGGGCGCCTTCACCGCTGCCCGCACCGCCAAGGACCAGGGCGTGCCCATCTCGACGATCTCGTTCGGCACGCCGTACGGTTTCGTCGAGATCAACGACCAGCGTCAGCCGGTGCCCGTCGACGACGAGACGTTGAAGAAGGTCGCGCAGCTTTCCGGTGGAAACGCTTACAACGCCGCGACTTTGGCCGAGCTGAAGGCGGTCTACGCCTCTCTGCAGCAGCAGATCGGCTACGAGACCATCAAGGGTGACGCGAGCGTGGGCTGGCTGCGGCTCGGCGCGTTGGTGCTGGCGATCGCCGGCCTGGCGGCGCTGCTGATCAACCGGCGCCTGCCCACCTAGTTTCTTTGGTTCCGCGAGCCGAACCTGGCTGCGAATTCCGGGCGCGGATTTCGCAGTGGGGTTTGGTTCGTGAGCTTGTCATCCACTCCTCGCGCCAGTCGGGCCCGCCGCACTCGATCAATGATGTCGGCGGGATGGTCTCCGGCTAACACCCGCACCACGATCCAGCCGTAGCTATGTGTCACCTTTTCGTGGCGACGGATGTCTTTCCGAACGTGGTAGCGGTTAGTCAGGTGATGGTCGCCGTCGTATTCGGCGGCGACTTTGATGTCCTCCCAACCCATGTCCAAGTACGCCTCCGCCCAACCCCATTCGTTACACACCGCGATCTGCGTTTGCGGACGCGGGAAGCCCGCGCGGATCAACAGCAGGCGCAGCCACGTCTCCTTCGGTGACTGTGCGCCGCCGTCGACCAGGTCGAGAGCGGCTCGGGCGGTTTTGATGCCGCGACGGCCCCGATACCGCTCGCCCAACAGCTCGACATCCGCGACTTTGACGTCGGTTGCCTGCACCAAAGCGTCGACCGCGGCGACCGCGGTGTCGAGCGGCAACCGACTGGCTAGGTCGAGGGCGGTCCGCTCGGCAGTGGTGACGCGCATGCCGTCGATCAGACAGATCTCGTCGACCTCGATGCGGTCTTCCCAGGTCTGGACGCCCGGCTCGCGGCGGCTATTCGCGTGAATGATCGACGCCGGGAGTTCGGGGCCGATCCACTTGGCACCGTGCAGGGCGGACGCCGAGTAGCCGGCCAGCACGCCGCGCCCGCGCGAGCGCAGCCACAGTGCCTTCGCCCGGAGTTGTGCGGTCAGTTCGACATCGCGCGGCACATACACATCTTTGTGTACGGCGAAAAACCGACTGCGCAATTGATAGGGCGTCAGCGCGCCCGCAGCAAGGGCTTTACTGCCCATAAAAGGAGCTGTCATGCCCGAAGTGTGCTGCGTCACACTGACAGGGCTGCGCGAGCCGAACCTGGCCGCGATATTTGGGCTTGGAATTCGCAGTGTGGTTCGGTTCGCGGCCGGGCCACCAGCGAGGCGATTTCAAGCCAACCACGGCGAGGCGATAGGTTGACGGGGTGACTGACACAGCCACTGAAGCCGCCCCCGCCGTCGGCAAACCCCCATTCGTATCCCGTTCAGTCCTGGTCACCGGCGGAAACCGGGGCATCGGGCTGGCCATCGCGCAGCGGTTGGCCGCCGACGGCCACAAGGTCGCCGTCACCCACCGCGGATCCGGTGCGCCCGAGGGCCTCTTCGCCGTCGAGTGCGATGTCACCGACAACGATGCCGTTGACCGCGCCTTCAAAGAGGTCGAGGAGCACCAGGGTGCGGTCGAGGTGCTGGTGTCCAACGCCGGCATTTCCGCGGACGCCTTCCTCATCCGGATGACCGAGGAGCGCTTCCAGAAGGTTATCGACGCGAACCTCACCGGGGCGTTCCGTGTGACCCAGCGGGCATCGCGCAGCATGCAGAAGAAGCGGTTCGGCCGGATCATCTACGTCGGCTCGGTCTCGGGCAGCTGGGGGATCGGCAACCAGGCTAACTACGCGGCCTCCAAGGCCGGGCTGATCGGCATGGCCCGCTCGATCTCTCGCGAGCTGTCCAAGGCCGGAGTCACCGCCAATGTCGTCGCCCCCGGATACATCGACACCGAGATGACCCGGTCACTGGATGAGCGCATCCAAGAAGGGGCACTGCAATTCATCCCGGCCAAGCGCGTCGGCACCGCCGCCGAGGTCGCCGGCGTGGTCAGCTTCCTCGCGTCCGAGGATGCGAGCTACATCGCCGGCGCCGTCATCCCGGTCGACGGCGGCATGGGCATGGGCCACTGATTCCCTTCAAGACACAAGGACATTAGGACAGACATGGCAGGACTGCTCGAAGGCAAACGAATCCTGGTCACCGGGATCATCACCGACTCGTCCATCGCGTTCCACATCGCCCGGGTCGCCCAGGAGCAAGGCGCTCAGCTGGTGCTGACCGGGTTCGACCGGTTGCGGCTGATCCAGCGCATCGCCGACCGGCTGCCGGAGAAGGCGCCGCTGCTCGAACTCGACGTGCAGAACGAGGAGCACCTGTCCACCCTGGCCGACCGGGTGCTGGCCGAGATCGGCCAGGACAACCGGCTCGACGGCGTCGTGCACTCGATCGGGTTCATGCCGCAGACCGGCATGGGCATCAACCCGTTCTTCGAGGCGCCCTACGAGGACGTGTCCAAGGGCATCCACATCTCCGCCTACTCCTACGCATCGCTGGCAAAAGCGTTGCTGCCGATCATGAACCGCGGCGGGGCGATCGTGGGCATGGACTTCGACCCCACCCGCGCGATGCCGGCCTACAACTGGATGACGGTCGCCAAGAGTGCCCTGGAATCGGTCAACCGGTTCGTAGCCCGCGAGGCCGGCAAGGTCGGCGTGCGCTCGAATCTCGTTGCGGCCGGGCCGATTCGGACCCTGGCGATGAGCGCCATCGTCGGCGGCGCGCTCGGTGAGGAAGCCGGAGCCCAGATGAAGCTGCTGGAGGACGGCTGGGACCAGCGCGCCCCGATCGGCTGGGACATGAAGGACCCGACCCCGGTCGCCAAGACGGTGTGTGCGGTGCTGTCCGAATGGTTGCCCGCCACGACCGGCGACATCATCTACGCCGACGGCGGCGCCCACACCCAGTTGCTATAGGCATCATGGACTTTGATGCCGTCCTGCTGCTCTCGTTCGGCGGGCCGGAAGGGCCCGAGCAGGTGCGGCCGTTCCTGGAAAACGTCACCCGGGGCAGGAATGTGCCGCCCGAGCGGCTGGATGACGTCGCCGAGCACTACCTGCATTTCGGTGGTGTGTCCCCGATCAACGGGATCAACCGGGCCCTGATCGGCGAGTTGCAGGCCGAGCAGGACCTGCCCGTGTATTTCGGCAACCGCAACTGGGAGCCGTACGCCGAAGACGCCGTTGTGGCCATGCGCGACAACGGCGTTCGGCGGGCCGCGGTGTTCACCACTTCGGCGTGGAGTGGCTATTCCAGTTGCACGCAGTACGTCGAGGACATCGCGCGGGCCCGCGAGGCGGCCGGCCCGGACGCGCCGGAACTCATCAAACTGCGGACCTACTTCGACCACCCGCTTTTCGTCGAGATGTTCACCGATGCGGTGGCCGCGGCCGCCGCAACCGTGCCCGCGGGTGCCCGGCTGGTGTTCACCGCGCATTCCGTGCCGATCGCCGCCGACCGGCCCTGCGGCCCGAATCTCTACAGCCGCCAAGTCGCCTACGCCGCAAGGCTTGTCGCGTCAGCGGCCGGCTACGACGACTACGACCTGGTGTGGCAGTCCCGTTCGGGGCCACCACAAGTGCCCTGGCTCGAACCCGACGTCGGGGACCACCTCGCGTCGTTGGCTCAGGTCGGCACCAAGGCTGTAATCGTTTGTCCCATCGGGTTTGTCGCCGATCACATCGAGGTGGTCTGGGACCTGGATACTGAGTTGCGGCAGCAAGCCGAGGCGCTGGGTGTCGCGTTCGCGCGCGCCACGACACCCAACGCCGACCGCCGATTCGCCCGGCTGGCCGTGGATTTGATCGGTGAGCTGCGGGACGGGCGCGCGCCCGCACGGGTCAGTGGCCCGGGTCCGGTGGCAGGGTGTCTGGCCAGCGCCAACGGCGAGCGGTGCGCGCCGCCGCATTGCGCTGCGCGCTAGTCCGTCCAGGCCGAGTGCAGGATCGCGGTGACCGCCGCCATCCGCGCCGAACGCACCACGGCCGTCAACGGCCGCAGGGCGCTATTGGCGATCTGTCCTTCCGAGGACGACTGCGTGCCCGGCAATTCCGGGCCGGCGGCCATCCGGTCGGGCAGGCGACTCGCCCCGGCGCTGACCGCGATGATCGCATCAACGTGTGCCGCGTTTTCCAGCACGCGGAGCGCGCGTGTCGGTGCATGGTCGGGAACCCGGTGCTGCCGACATGATTCCAGCAGCTGCTCCACCATGCCGCGCGGGTCTTCGATGTCGCTGTTGGCCGAACCCAGGCCCATGGTGCTCAGGGCGTCGGCGGCCGAGCGTACCGCTGACCGCAGCGCGTACTCGGCGTCACCGAGCTCATGGTGGTCGAACACCGGGGTGGCCGGCAGCGAGTACACCATCCACGTCAGCGCGCACAATTCGGGCACGACGGAGTCGTCGTCGATGTCATCGAAGTCGCTGTAGGTGAACTCGGGGACGAGGCCGATCGCCGCGCCCGGTTCGTCCGGGTTGCTGACGATCACCGCTTCGCCTGCGGCCAGCGCGTCGCGCTGGAACTGGGTGCCCGCGGACAACCCACGAACGTCGCCGGGCACCGGCAGAACCACGTTGATGGTCCCTCGCAGGCGTCCGGGCGCCGCCGGCGACTTGCGGCCCACCGCCGCGCGCAACGTCTGCAGCAGACACACCGTGCCGGCGTCGTTCACGTCCGGCCACGGCAGGCCGGTATGCCCGGCGGCTACGGCATCATACGCGGCCACCGATTGCCTTGGCGCCCATAGGGATAACGCGTCCAAAACGTCGTCGGGGGCGGCCTTGCCCGCGAGCCAGGCATTGGCCCACATCGACAACGAAACACTCGGGCACCACATGATCTCGCAGTGTAATAGTTCGCCGCTATTAGCGTGGTTCACGCAGTATTCTGTGCGCATGTCCGTGGCGCTGGTTTGGCTGATCGCAGCTTTGCTGCTCGTCGGCGCGGAGGCCCTTACCGGCGATCTGTTCCTGCTGATGCTCGGGGGCGGCGCGCTGGCCGCTTCGGGGAGCAGTTGGCTGATGGATTGGCCGCTGTGGGCCGACGGACTGGTCTTTTTGATCGTCTCGGTGATGCTGCTGGCGCTGGTGCGTCCGGCGTTGCGGCGACGGATGACCTCCGGCAAGGCCGTGAAGATGGGTGTTCAGGCGCTCGAGGGCAAGAGCGCCCTGGTGCTGGACAGGGTTGCTCACGATGCGGGTCAGGTGAAGCTGGACGGCCAGGTGTGGACGGCCCGCCCGCTCAATGCGGGCGACGTGTTCGAAGCCGGCGAATCGGTGACCGTGGTGCACATCGACGGTGCCACGGCGGTGGTCTTCAAGGACATCTAGGACATCTAGGCGCTCGAGAAAGGGGCTCCGGTGGAAGGTGCAGTTGCAGGTTTGGTGTTTCTGGCCGTCCTGGTCATCTTCGCGATTGTGGTGGTGGCCAAATCGGTTGCGTTGATACCGCAGGCCGAGGCCGCGGTGATCGAGCGGTTGGGCCGCTACAGCCGAACGGTCAGTGGCCAACTCACGTTGCTGGTGCCGTTCATCGACCGCATCCGAGCTCGGGTGGACCTGCGCGAGCGGGTCGTGTCGTTCCCACCGCAGCCCGTCATCACCGAGGACAACCTGACGCTGAACATCGACACCGTCGTCTACTTCCAGGTGACCGTCCCGCAGGCGGCGGTATATGAGATCAGCAACTACATCGTCGGTGTCGAGCAGCTCACCACCACCACGCTGCGCAACGTCGTCGGCGGCATGACCCTCGAACAGACGCTGACCTCTCGTGACCAGATCAACGCCCAATTGCGCGGGGTGCTGGATGAGGCGACCGGTCGCTGGGGCCTACGGGTCGCCCGAGTGGAGTTGCGCAGCATCGACCCGCCGCCCTCGATTCAGGCTTCGATGGAAAAGCAGATGAAGGCGGACCGGGAGAAGCGCGCGATGATTCTGACCGCCGAGGGCACCCGGCAGGCGGCAATCATGCAGGCCGAGGGTCAGAAGGCTTCGCAGATTCTGGCCGCCGAGGGTGCCAAGCAGGCGGCCATCCTGTCCGCCGAAGCCGACCGGCAGTCCCGAGTGCTACGCGCCCAGGGTGAGCGAGCCGCCGCTTACCTGCAGGCCCAAGGGCAGGCCAAGGCCATCGAGAAGACGTTCGCCGCCATCAAGGCCGGCCGGCCTACGCCGGAGATGCTGGCCTATCAGTATCTGCAGACGCTGCCGGAGATGGCCCGCGGTGACGCCAACAAGGTGTGGGTGGTGCCCAGCGACTTCAACGCGGCCCTGCAAGGGTTCACCAGGCTGCTCGGCAAACCGGGCGAGGACGGTGTGTTCCGGTTCGAGCCGTCGCCGGTCGACGACGCTCCGCGGCACTCGGCCGACGATGACGATGCCGAGGTCGCGGACTGGTTCCGCGGTGACGAGGATGCGGCAATCGGGCAGGGGTCCAGGACGGAGGTCCTGCAAGTCAATCCGGCCGAGCGTCCGTTGAGCAACCCGCCCGAGTTACGTCAATAGGCCCGAGTTACGTCAATAGGATTGTGGGATGAGCACTTTGACGTCACCCAAGACCTACGCGGCGCTGGCGGCGCTGCAGGCCGGCGATGCGGTCGCGTGTGCGATTCCGCTGCCGCCCATCACGACCGCGCTGGACACCGTCGGATTGCCCGAGGGCGTCCGCCCGGTGCTGCCGGTGGTGAAAGCCGCCTCGGCCGTCGGACTCGCCTCGGTGACCCGGTATCCGGCCCTGGCCAGGCTGACCACCGCACTGCTCACGCTCTACTTCGTGCTGGCCCTCGGTGCGCACATCCGCGTCCGGGACAAGGTCGCCAACGCGCTGCCGGCGGCTGTGTTCCTGGGACTGTTCGCCGCGATGACGGCCAAGGGGCCGGAGTCAGCCCGCCATCCGTAGCTCCACCATCGGCAGCGGTTGGTCGCCGAGCGTTTCTCCGAGGACGTGCTGGAACTGCTGCCAGGCGCGCGGGTGGCGGCGTTGATACTCGGCCAGGATGGCGTCGGCTTCTTCTTCGCTGAGCACGCGTGCGGTGGCCGCGGCGGGCGCGCGGCTACGGATGAAGACGCGCACGCGCGGGTTGGCCTGGATGTTGCGGAACCACTGCGCCTTCGCCCCGAAACCCGAAGGAACGATGTAGGTGTCAGGGCTGGGGTGGCCGACCACCTCCAGCACGACGTATCGGGGCAGGCCCGATTTGCGGCCGACGTGTTCGAGCATCAGCATGCGAGAGCCGAATAGCGCCCCGGCGCCCGCTTTGTAGATCCAGATCGGGGCGCGCACAAGCTTGCGGGAGCGCAGCAGGCGTGCGCCTGCCCGCGCGACAAGGCCTGGTGTACCCGTGGTCGTGATCCCTTCCGTTTCTTCGAGGGTGCCACGAGCCGGTGGGGTGTCGCGAGGGTGCGCAGATGTCCGCCGACACGCCGGTCGGCGTGGCATTCCGCGCACCCTCGGCGGATGAGGTCGGGCGCGTGGCCGGTAGTTTGCGGCCTAACCCGCCGCGAGGGTGCGCAGATGTCCGGCGACACGCCGGTCAGCGTGGCATTCTCTGCACCCTCGCGGCCGCGAAGCTACCGCGGGGGAGCGGGCGATGCGCTGGGCCCGGTCGACGGCGATGCCGGCGGCTGGCCCGGTCCCGGCGGCTGGCCCGGTCCCGGCGGCTGGCCCGGCCCCGGCGCCTGCTGAGCACCCGGCCCGCCAGGGCCCATCGGCGGCGGTCCGCCCGGGAACGGCGGTCGCATCCCCATAGGTCCGTGGCCCCACGGACCCTTCGGTCCGGCCATCGGTCCGCCGGGGCCTGGCGGCGGGGCGCCGAAGTGCGACGGTCCAGGAGGCCCGAATCCCGGTGGCGGCGGGGGCGGCCCAAAGCCGAAGGCCATGACCAGGGCAGCGGCCCCCGCGGTGAAGATGGCACCCAACAAGCCGCCCAGCAGCCCGGCGCCGAACACCACGCGGGTGGAGTGGCGGCGTTTCTCCGTCACCACCGGGGCAGCCGCGGGTGCGGGCACGGCGGCCGGTTGCTCGGGGGCGACCGTGGATTCTTCGGAGGTCATGCGACTCCTCACGTCATCGGATTGATTGGCAACCGCGACGGTAGGAGCCGAACTTGAAGTGGAGCTGAAGAACTCAGCGTGGGCCGGGTTGCGGCAGTGGCGGCGGCACCGGGATCAGGCTGGGCGCTGACGACGGCCCGACACTGGGTGCCGGCGCGACGCTGGACGCCGGTGGTGGCGGCGGATAACTCGGCGTCGAAGAAAACTGCGGATACGGCGGCGGGGGCAGCTGCACGCGAACGGTGAACACCAGACCGGTCACCGCGAAGGCGGCCGCAGCCCCGAGCGCCAGACCCGCCAGCCCGGCGCCGACCACGACACCGGTGGAATGCCGCCGGGCGGGTGGCGGTGGGGCGGCCGGCGGCGTGTTGGTGGAGGTCACGCGGTGAGCGTAACGCCAGTTACGCTCGCCAGGTATGACCGAGTTCAGCGTCGGCACGCCGCGGGTGCTGGTGGTCGAGGATTCCGAAACCATCCGCGAAATGGTCAGCGAAGCGCTGGCCGACGCCGGCTACCACACCGATACCCGTTGTGACGGCGACGGATTGGAAGAGACCCTGGACGGCGTGCGGCCCGATCTGGTGGTGCTCGACGTGATGCTGCCCGGCCGCGACGGATTCGAGCTCATCGACGTGATCCGCGAGTGGGGGGAGATCGGGATCGTGTTGATCACCGCCCGCGACGGGTTACCGGACCGGCTGCGCGGCCTGGACAGCGGAGCCGACGACTACGTGGTCAAGCCCTTCGAGCTCGCCGAGCTAGTGTCACGGGTGGGCGCGGTGCTGCGGCGCCGCGGGCGTCTGCCCACCGTGGTGCAGATCGGCGACGTGATCCTCGACGTCGAGGCGGGCGTGGCGGCGCGCGACGGACATCGCCTCGACCTGACCGCCACCGAACTGAAGCTGCTGCACTACCTGGTGGAACAGCGCGGCCGGATCGTCAGCGCTGGCCAGATCCTGGGCGCGGTGTGGGGTTACGACGCATACGACCCGAACCTGGTGCAGGTGCACATCAGCGGGTTGCGACGCAAGCTCGAAGCGCACGGGCCGCGCATCCTGCACACCGTGCGCGGCATCGGCTACCGCCTGCAGCCGTCACGGTCATGACGAACCAAAGCGTGACACCCACACCGTCGCTGCAGCGCCGGGTGCTGGTGCTGGTCATCGCGCTGCTGGCGGTGCTGCTGTTGGTGCTCGGTGTGACGGTCGACGTCATCCTCGGCGTGCAAGGCCGCCGCAATCTGCACGACCGGTTGCTCGCCGCTACCTCGCGCGCCGACGCGCTGGCGGCGGCCCACACCGCGCCCGACCTGTTGGCCGAAGAACTCAACGGCGGCAGCGTTCGTGCGCTCGTCGTCACCGTCGACGGCGCCACCTACGGTGATCCCGGTATCAGTCCCGATACCAAAGCCGGTCCAACGGCCGCAGCGCCGCCCGGCTCACCGCGATCAGCAGCAGGGCCGCGACCACCAGTGTCGCCAGGCCGGCACTGATCATCAGTTGACGCAACTGCCGGGTGACTTGGGTGGTCTGCGTGGTGTCGGCGACCAGGATCACCCGCGCGCCGTCCGGCAGTGGGTGCACCAGCACCGTCGCGGTGCCGTCCGGTGGGAACCCGGGTGGGGGCGGAGGTGGCGGCAGTGGCGGCGGTGGCGGACCGGACGGCGGGCCCGGCATGGGCATCGGCATCGGCATTGGTGGATGGCCGGGCGGCGGTGGACGGCGCGGCGGCGGAACCATCGGACCGGCTTTGGTATCGGGACTGATACCGGGATCACCGTAGGTGGCGCCGTCGACGGTGACGACGAGCGCACGGAC
>NZ_LZKQ01000143.1 GCF_001668675.1 Mycobacterium asiaticum
CGGCCCAGCACCGAATAACCGGCCGAGACAACCAGATCCCGCACCAGCTCGTCGCTGGGCACCCGCTGCGCGAGCGCTACGAGGACATCGATTACCGGCGCGCGGTCGACATGCTGGAAAGCCTGGGTGCCGAGCACCTGGCCGACCGCACCTACGGCACCCTGTCCGAGGGTGAGCGCAAACGGGTGCTGATCGCCCGCGCGTTGATGACCGATCCGGAACTGCTGCTGCTCGACGAACCCGCCGCCGGCCTGGACCTGGGCGGCCGGGAGGAACTGGTGGCGCGGCTGGCCGACCTGGCCGCCGACCCCGACGCCCCGGCGCTGGTGCTGGTCACCCACCACGTCGAAGAGGTACCGCCCGGCTTCAGCCATTGCCTGCTGCTCTCAGAAGCGAAGGTGGTGGCCTCGGGTCTGCTGCCCGACGTGCTGACCGCCGAGAACCTCTCGATGGCGTTCGGGCAACGGATCGCTCTGGACGTCGTCGACGGCCGATACTTCGCGCGGCGGGTGCGCAGCCGCGCCGCTCACCGGAGGCAGGCATGAACAGCACCGAAGTACCCCTGACACCACGGCCGGCCGCGACCGTGATGCTGGTGCGCGACACCCCGTCGGGCATCGCGCTGTTCTTGATGCGCCGGCACTCGCGGATGGAATTCGCGCCCGGGGTGATCGTGTTCCCCGGCGGCGGCGTCGACGACCGGGACCGCAACGCGGATATCGCGTGGGCCGGGCCGCCGCCGCAGTGGTGGGCGCACCGGTTCGGCATCGAGACCGAGCTGGCCACGGCGCTGGTGTGCGCCGCGGCGCGGGAAACCTTCGAGGAGTCCGGGGTGCTGTTCGCCGGACCGGCCGACCAGGACCTGTCGGCACCGGACAGCATCGTCGGCGACGCGTCGGTATACGGCGACGCCCGCCGCGCGCTGGCCGACCACACGTTGTCCTTTGCCGACTTCCTGCAGACCGAGAAATTGGTGTTGCGCGCCGACCTGCTGCGCCCGTGGGCGAACTGGGTCACCCCGGAGGCCGAACGCACCCGCCGCTACGACACCTATTTCTTTGTCGGGGCGCTGCCGGAGGGGCAACGGGCCGACGGCGACAACACCGAATCCGACCGGTCCGGTTGGGCGTTGCCGCAGGATGCCATCGACGACTTCGAGGCCGGGCGCAACGTCTTGCTGCCGCCGACCTGGACCCAGCTGGATTCGCTGGTGGGACGCACGGTCGCTGACGTGATGGCAGTGGAGCGCCAGATCGCGCCGGTGCAGCCGATCCTAGAGAAGCGCGGCGACAACTGGGTGTTCGAGTTCTTCGATTCGGACCGCTACCACCGCGCACGGGAAGCGGGCGGTGCGATGGAGTGGCCGCTATGAACCCGAGTGCGACGTGAGCGAGTTCGTCAGCGTCGTCGTCAGCGACGGCACCCAGGATGCCGGGCTGGCCATGCTGTTGCTTTCCCGCCCCCCGACCAACGCGATGACGCGCCAGGTGTACCGCGAAATCGTCTCCGCCGCAGGCGAATTGGGCCGCCGCGAGGACGTCGCGGCGGTGATCCTGTTCGGCGGTCACGAGATTTTCTCCGCCGGCGACGACATGCCCGAGCTGCGGACGCTGACCGCCGCGGAGGTGGCGACCGCCGCCCGGGCGCGGCACGAGGCCATCGACGCGGTGGCCGCGATCCCCAAGCCCACGGTGGCGGCCATCACCGGATATGCGCTGGGCGCGGGACTGACCCTCGCGCTGGCCGCTGACTGGCGCGTCAGCGGCGACAACGTGAAGTTCGGCGCCACCGAGATCCTGGCCGGCCTCATCCCCGGCGGCGGTGGGATGGCCCGGCTCACCCACGCGGTGGGTGCGAGCCGCGCCAAGGAGCTGGTGTTCAGCGGGCGCTTCTTCGATGCCGAGGAGGCGCTCGCCCTGGGATTGATCGACGACATGGTGGCACCGGACGCCGTGTACGACGCGGCGGCGAACTGGGCGCGGCGCTTCCTGGACGGACCGCCGCATGCGTTGGCCGCTGCCAAAGCCGGAATCAACGCGGCATCCGACGACGGCGGGGACTCCGAGCGGCTCGCCGCCGAGATTCGTCGCTACGTGGATGTCTTTGCCGCTGGTCAGGGCACTCATGCGGAAGGCGACCGGAACGGCGGTTAGGCTGCCCTGCATGACGAGGAGTACTGAGATCCCCGCGGACGCGGCTCCCAACCCGCACGCCACGGCCGAGGAAGTCGAAGCGGCCAGGCACGACAGCAAGCTCGCCCAGGTGCTCTACCACGACTGGGAAGCCGAGAACTACGACGAGAAATGGTCGATCTCCTACGACCAGCGCTGCGTCGACTACGCCCGCGGCCGCTTCGATGCGATCGTGCCGGACAAGGTGCTCCGCGAGCTGCCCTACGACCGCGCCCTGGAGCTGGGCTGCGGCACCGGCTTCTTCCTGCTGAACCTGATCCAGGCGGGGGTCGCGCGCCGCGGCTCGGTGACCGATCTGTCGCCGGGCATGGTCAAGGTCGCCACCCGCAACGGGCAGTCCCTGGGCCTGGACATCGACGGCCGGGTCGCCGACGCCGAGGGCATCCCGTACGACGACGACACCTTTGACCTCGTGGTCGGGCACGCCGTGCTGCACCACATCCCCGACGTCGAGCTTTCGCTGCGCGAGGTGATCCGCGTCCTCAAGCCCGGCGGCCGGTTCGTCTTCGCCGGTGAGCCGACCAGCGCGGGCAACGTGTACGCCCGCGGCCTGTCCACCCTGACCTGGCGGGTCGCCACCAACGTCACCAAGCTGCCCGGCCTGGCGAGCTGGCGCCGGGCGCAGGAGGAACTCGACGAGTCCTCCCGCGCCGCTGCGCTGGAAGCCGTCGTCGACCTGCACACGTTCACCCCCGGCGACCTGGAGCGGATGGCCACCAACGCCGGCGCGGTGGAGGTGGAAACGGCCAGCGAAGAGTTCACCGCCGCCATGTTCGGCTGGCCGGTGCGCACCTTCGAAGCCTCGGTGCCGCCCGGTCGGCTCGGTTGGGGCTGGGCGCGGTTCGCGTTCAACGGCTGGAAGGCGCTGAGCTGGGTGGATGCCAACGTCTGGCGCCACGTCGCGCCGAAGGGCTGGTTCTACAACGTGATGGTCACCGGGGTCAAGCCCTCCTGAGTGTTGCTTTCAGCGTTGAGGACGTCCGGTATCTGCGCTCGGCCCCAGGCGCCGCGGCGCTCGCGGCGGTCGCCGAATTCCAACTGAGCGACGCCAGCAGGATCGCCGACGTCGGCGTCGTGCGCGCGAGGTTCGGCGACCGGGCCGCGGTCCTGGTGGAGACGACGCTGCTGCGCCGCAAGGCCGCCGACAAATTGAGCGGCCTGGGCGACGTTTCCCGCTGGCTGTTCACCGACGAGGCGCTACAGCAGGCCACCGTCGCGCCGGTGGCGCTGCACCGAGCCGCCCGGCTGGCCGGTCGGGTGGTGCACGACGCGACCTGCTCGATCGGCACCGAGTCGGCCGCGTTGCGGGGCTCGGCGGCGCGGGTGATCGGCAGCGACCTCGACCCCGTCCGGCTGGCGATGGCCCAGCACAACCTGGCCGGCACGGTCGAGCTGTGCCGCGCCGACGCGCTGCGTCCGGTGACCCGCGACGCGGTCGTCGTCGTGGACCCGGCGCGGCGCAGCGGCGGCCGGCGCCGCTTCCACCCGGCCGACTACCAGCCCGCGCTCGGCCCGCTGCTGGATTGTCACCGCGGCCGCGATCTGGCCGTGAAGTGTTCTCCGGGGATCGATTTCGATCAGCTCAACCGACTGGGATTCGATTCGGAGATCGAGGTGACGTCCTACCGCGGCTCGGTGCGGGAGGCCTGCCTGTGGTCGGCCGGCCTGACCGCGCCCGGGGTGCGGCGGCGGGCCAGCGTACTGGATCGGGACGAGCAGATCACCGACGCCGACCCGGACGACTGCCCGACGCGGCCCGCCGGACGCTGGATCGTCGACCCCGACGGAGCCGTGGTGCGGGCGGGGCTGGTGCGCCAGTACGGCACCCGGCACGGACTGTGGCAACTGGACCCCGACATCGCCTATCTGTCGGGTGACCGGCTGCCCGCGGGAGTGCGCGGCTTCGAAGTCCTCGAACAACTGCGCTTCGACGAGCGGCGCCTGCGGCAGGCGCTGGCCGCGCTGGACTGCGGCGCGCTGGAGATCCTGGTGCGCGGTGTGCAGGTGGATCCGGACGTGCTGCGCCGACGCCTGCGGTTGCGCGGCGGTGCGTCGCTGTCGGTGGTCATCGCCCGCATCGGCCGCTTCGGGGCCGGCAATCGAGCGGTGGCATACGTCTGCCGTCCGGTGCGGTAACGCCGGGTACGCTGACGGCGATTACCTGATGAGGGCCACCGCCATGCTTGGTGGGCTGGGTATTGAAGGAAACAAGCAACGATGCGTTATCTGATCGCGGCCGCGGCACTGATGTGTGCGGCCGTCACCGGCTGGCCGGCCTTTTTCACGGCAGCGGCCGCCCCGCCGTCGTGCGCCGGCATCGGCGGAACCGTTGAAGCCGGGCAGATCTGCCACATCCACCAGACCGGCGCCACCTACACCCTCGATATCACGTTTCCCGTCGACTACCCCGACCAGCAGGCACTGACCGACTACATCACCCAGAACCGGGACGGGTTCGTCAACGTCGCGCAGGGATCGGGACGGCGCGACCAGCCCTATCAGATGGACGCCACCAACGAGCAACACACCTCTGGGCAGCCGCCGCGCACCCGCAGCGTGGTGCTCAAGTTCTTCCAGGACCTCGGCGGGGCCCGCCCGTCCAACTGGTACAAGGCCTTCAACTACAACCTGGCCAGCAAGCAGCCCATCACGTTCGACAACCTGTTCCCGCCCAACAGCAACCCGCTGGACACCATCTATCCGATCGTGCAGCGCGAACTGGAACACCAGAGCGGGCTGGGCGTGGCGATCTCCCCGGGCGCGGGCCACGACCCGACCAACTACCAGAACTTCGCCATCACCGACGACGCGCTGATCTTCTACTTCGCCCAAGGCGAGCTGCTGCCGTCGTTCGCCGGCGCCACTCAGGTCCAGGTGCCGCGCAGCTCGCTGCCGCCGCTGGCGCTGTAGGCCTACTCCTGATCGAAGGTGTAGATCTGGCCGTCGCCGGTGGCGGCAACAACCCGCCGGTTTTTGCCGAGCGACACCCCGATCGCGGTTCCGGTGGCCGCCGGAAGCGGATAGCTGTTGACGGTGTGCCCGTCTTTCTGGTCGAAGACCAGCAACGACATGCCTGGGCCACCCTCCGGGGGAAGGGCGATCAGGGCGTAGCCGACGCCGGACCCGGCCAGTGTCGACGACGACAACGGTGTGACGTCCTCGCGTCGCCAGGCGGGGTCGGCGTGGTCACCGGCATCCCGGAAGGCCGCCAGCCGGGTGTCGGGGCCGCCGCCGGCCACCACCAGCCCCTGCGGGGTGACCGCAGGCGGGGTTTGCGCCGTAAAGCCAAGTGGGACAGACCATTTCACCTTACCGTCGGTCGCGTGCAGAGCCCACAGCCGATCGTCGCGGCCGTTCACGTAGACCGTGCCCCCGTCGGCGGACAGCACCGGGCTGGCCAGCACACCGGCGGTGATGGCGTCGCTGGTCCACTCCCGGGCCAGTTGTCCGCCGCGGTACTTGAGTCCGACGAGGCCGGCGGCCGGCGCCCCGGGTTGCCACACACTGACCACCGCGGTCCCGCTGGACTCCGAGAAGGCGGGGGCCGCCGCGACCGGGCAACCTGAGCGGGCCGTTGCGCAGTCGGCCAGCCCGCGCGTCGCATCGGCGGGGTCGACACCGTCCACCAGGTCCAGGGCCGTGCCAACCACCGCGCCGCGGTGGGTGTCGAACACCAGCATCTGCCCCAGGTGCGTGCTCACCAGCAGGTGGCCGTCCCCGAGGAATCGGGGAGTGGTCGGCATACCGATGACCGGCTTACGCCAGCGGGTCCACTGCGTCGTGGGGAACGAGATGATCGCGCCGGGCTGCCCGACGTAGATGTTGTCGAAGCGGTCGAACAGCGGGCCACCGAAGCTGCCGCCCTGGACCAGGCGGGTGCACCAGCGTTGTCGCCCGTTGGCGCTTTCCCACTGCATGAAGGAGCAACCGCTGGGGGTCTGCGCGTTGAGCGCGAGGTAACCGCGGGCACCGAGTGCCGGCCCGGCCCCCAGCGTTCCTTTCGTCGAACGCGTCCAGCGCAGTTTGAGCTTGCTGGCGCCCGTGGCCGCGGTGTATCCGCTGTTGGACGCGTCGCCGTACTGCGCCGGCCAGCCTTCTGCCGGTGCCGCATCCACCCAGGAATCCGTGTTGCCGCAAGCACCGATGCCAACCGTGATCGCAGCCACCGAAACGGCCGCCAGTAGACGTCGCGTGAGCACGCTTTCCCCTCTGGATCGAGTCTGGATCGAGTCTGGATCAGGTCTGGATCGAGCAGCGATCGAGTACAGGTGAGGGTAACCCGCCGCCCGTAGCTGAACCCCGATTGCCCGCCGGTAGGCTTTTTGCCATGACGAGCATGTGGGGTGCTCCGCTCCATACCCGATGGCGTGGCGGGCGGCTCAGGGACCCGCGCCAGGCCAAATTCCTGACCCTGGCGTCGCTGAAGTGGGTGCTGCGCAACAAGGCGTACACACCGTGGTACCTGGTGCGGTATTGGCGGTTGCTGAAGTTCAAGCTGCAGAACCCGCACATCATCACCCGCGGCATGGTGTTCCTGGGCAAGGGCGTCGAGATTCACTGCACACCTGAACTGGCGCAGCTCGAGATCGGCCGCTGGGTGCACATCGGCGACAAGAACACCATCCGCGCCCACGAAGGCTCGCTGCGATTCGGCGACAAGGTGGTCCTGGGCCGCGACAACGTCATCAATTGCTACCTGGACATCGAACTCGGCGACTCGGCGTTGATGGCCGACTGGTGCTACGTCTGCGACTTCGACCACCGGATGGATGACATCACCCTGCCGATCAAGGATCAGGGCATCATCAAGTCGCCGGTGCGCATCGGGCCCGATACCTGGATAGGTGTGAAGGTTTCGGTGCTGCGCGGCACGTCCGTGGGGCGGGGCTGCGTGCTCGGATCGCACGCCGTGGTCCGCGGTGTCGTGCCGGACTATTCGATCGCGGTCGGGGCACCGGCCAAGGTGGTGAAGAACCGCAAGCTGTCCTGGGAGACTTCGGCGGCACAGCGTGCCGAACTGGCCGCCGCGCTGGCCGACATCGAACGCAAGAAGGCGGCCAACCAAACCCCGTGATCCGCGTTTTCAACCGATGTTGCCGTAGCGGCGTAGTGCCTCGGACCGCTCCGCGGCGTGGTCGACGATCGGCTCCGGATAGCCCGGCGGGCGGTCGCCCTTGCGCAGATGCGGGTCGCCGGCGTCGCGCAACTCCGGCACCCAACGGCGGATGTAATCGCCTGCGGGGTCGAACTTCTCACCCTGGGTGAGGGGATTGAACACCCGGAAGTACGGCGCGGCATCGGTCCCAGAACCCGCGCACCATTGCCAGCCGTGCTGGTTGTTGGCCATGTCGCCGTCGACGAGCTGTTCTAAGAACCAGCGTGCGCCCCACTGCCAGGGCAGGTGGAGGTCCTTGACCAGGAACGAGGCAACGATCATCCGCACCCGGTTGTGCATGAAACCGACCTCGCGCAGCTGTCGCATCCCGGCGTCGACGATGGGATAGCCGGTCTCGCCGGCTTTCCAGGCCTGGAAGCGGCGTTCGGCCGCGGCGTCGGTGTCGGTTTCGATGGAGTCGAAGTTGCGGTTCCAATTCCACCAAACGCTGGCAGGCCAGTAATGCAGGACGGCGGCATAGAAGTCCCGAAAAGCCAGCTCCCGCAGATAGGCCGCGTCGCTGCGCTGCCGCAGGTTGAGATCCGAGACCAGGGTCCGCGGATGAATGGTGCCGAACTTCAAGTGTGCCGACATCCGGCTGGTGCCCGACAGGTCCGGCCGGTTGCGGTCGGCGGCGTAGCGCTGCAGGCCGTCGTCGACGAAGGCTTCCCACTCCGATCGGGCCGCTTCCTCACCGGCGGCGATGTCGAGCGTGGCGCCCGGATCGGGTATTTCGCACCGCTGCACCGACACATCCGCCGGGTCGAGCCAGCGGGCCGTCCCGGCGCCGGACTGCGCCGGAGCCCGCCAGCCGACTTCGCGCCAGCGCCGGAAGAACGGGGTGAAGACCTTGTACGGAGTGTCGTCGTCCTTGGTGACCCGTCCCGGTGAGACCAGATACGGCGATCCCGTCGCCACCAGCGGTACCGCTCCCAGCTTTTCGCGCACCCGCTCGTCGCGGCGCCGCCCGTACGGCGCGAAATCCTCCGAGATGTGTACCGACGACGCACCGATTGCTTTGGCGAGCTGAGGAATCCGTTGCTCGGGACGGCCGCGGGTGACCAACAGGCGGCCATCGAGATCGCGGTCGAGTTGCCGCAGCGAGTCGCCGAGGAACTGCAGCCGTCGCGCTCCTGACGAGGCTTCGAGCCGCGGATCGAGCACGAAACATGCCAGCACGTCCTGGTCGCTGTCCGCCGCGGCGACCAGGGCCGGATGGTCGCGCAGTCGCAGATCACGGCGAAACCACAAGAGCGACGGCATGGCTGGCTCCTAGCGGTTCAGTCGCCAGATGTGGGTGGACAGCACCGTGGCGAAGGCGCACCACAGCGGGTACGGCGACAACACCACCCCGGCCTTCGGATCGGCCTCGGCCGCCCGACGGACAAGGTCGGCACTGCTCGCCGTGAGGACGGCCGCGCCGAGCGCCGACGCGCCCAGCTTGTGGAAGCGGAAGAAGAGCCAGCTCCAACTGGCGTTCAGGACCAGGTTGACCGCCAGGGCAACGCTGTAACTACGCGCCTTGTCCTCGCGCCCGGTGGCGCGGAGGCGGTCGATGGTCACCGCGGATGTCGCGGCGATGTCGGTGTACAGAGTGGTCCAGACCACGGGGAACACGGCCCCGGGCGGCTGGTAGCGCGGCTTACGGATGCGCGCGAACCAGACGGGGCTGTGCCGCGGGCTGGCGATGCTGCCGGTGCCTGCCGCCGTTGCGACCGCCAGACCGGTCCTGGCCACTGTTGCCTTGTTCACGTTGACTCCCTTCGCTTTTCGATAGGACTGACGGTGGCGGGCCACCAGATGCGGTCGCCGATGAGCGCGAACAGCGAGGGAATCACCAGGGTGCGCACCACGAAGGTGTCGAGCAGGATGCCCAGCCCCACGATGATGCCCAGCTGCGTCATCACGATCAGCGGGAGCACCCCGAGCACGCAGAACACCGCGGCCAGAACGATTCCCGCGCTGGTGATGACGCCGCCGGTCGCGGCCACCGCGCGGATCATGCCGTCCCGCGCACCATGTTCGGCCGCCTCCTCACGCGCCCGGGTGACCAAAAAGATCGTGTAGTCGACGCCCAGCGCGGCCAGGAACAGGAAGGCGTACAACGGGGCCGAGTTGTCCAGCGCGGGGAAGCCGAATATGTGCATGCTGGCCCACCCGCCGAGGCCCAACGCGGCCAGTGCCCCCAGGATCGTGGCCGCCAACAGCGTCGGCGGCGCCAGAGCGGAGCGCAGCAGTGCGTAGAGGACAACCAGGATCACGGCCAGGATCAACGGAATCAGCAACGAGCGATCGTGGCTCGCCGCATCACGCACATCGAGCGCCTGTGCGTCCGGTCCACCGATCAGGGCGCCCGACGCTGCGGTGGAGTTTCGCAGTGCGGCAATGGTATTGAAGGCTTCCGGGGATGACGGCGGGGCTTCGATGACCACCGACCACTTGGTCAGGTCCCCGGACTGGCCCGTCTGCGTTGCCGAGACCACACCCCGGGTGGAGCTGAGGTCCTGTTGCACCTTTGCGGACTGCGCGGTGGGCGCGACGACGACGGTGGGATTGGCCAGCCCGGCCGGAAAGTGGTCCGCCACAATGTCGAATCCGCTGACCGAATCGGCCTGCACGCGGAACTGCTCGGTCTGGGTCAGTCCGATGCGGACACCCAGCAGCCCGGTGGCGAGCACCGCCAGCAGGGTGACGGTGACCGAGGCGACCACCGCCGGCCGGCGGGCAACCCGCTGCCCGATGGCGTGCCACCCTCCGGTGTTCAGCTTCTCGGTGTCGCCCGACCGAGGCACGAAGGGCCAGAACAACTTCCGGCCACACAATGCCAGCAACGGCGGCAGCAGCACCAGTACCGACATCGCGGCAACCAGCAGCCCGCAGGCCGCCAGCGCACCGAGGCTTCGGGTGCTCGGAGTGGCCGCGAAGATGAGGGTGAGCAGCGCCAGCACCACCGTGGCGTTGCTGGCCACGATCGCCGGGCCCGCCATGCGCACCGCGCGCCGCAGTGCGGCACGGTGGTTGTCGTGACGCCGAAGTTCTTGCCGGTAGCGCGAAATCAGCAGCAGGGCGTAGTTGGTGCCGGCGCCGAACACCAACACACTGGTGATGCCCGCGGTGGACCCGTCGAAGCTCAGGCCGGTGAGCGACGCCACCGCGGTGCCCACCGAACTGGCGACCCGGTCGGCGAACCCGATCACCAGCAGTGGCACCAACCACAGCACAGGGGAGCGGTAGGTGACGATCAGCAGCAGTGCGACCACCGACGCCGTCACGACCAACAGGGTGATGTTGGCGTTGGTGAACGCGTTGGCGATGTCGGCGCCGAATGCCGGGCCGCCGGTGACGTGCGCTTCCATCCCGGGCGGAAGGCCGTCGTTGGCGGCGGCACGTAGGTCTGAGACGGCGTCGGTGAGGTTCAGCCCGGACAGGTTGGCCTTGATGGGCACCACCGCGGTGGCCGCCTTGCCGTCGGCCGAGATCGACGCGGGCACCGGGGGAGCGCCGGTCTGCGCAACCGCCAGCATGCGGTCGCGGGCCGCTTCGGCGGCGCGGCCAAGTGCGCCCGCGTCGGCGCCTTGTGCGCTGCTCACCACCACGATCACTGGTACCCGGTCGCCGCCGGGGAACTGCGCGGACACCTTTTCGACCTTCGCGGAATCAGATTCGGTGGGTACCGACAGCGGAGCTTCGGTTGCAGCGGCGTTCCCGCCGATCAACATCATGAAACCGCTCGCCAGCAGAAAAACACCCAGTGCCAAAAGCCATGAACGTCGCCCCGTCAGCGTCGCGGCGAATCCCTCCCACGCCACCACTCAAGCATTTCAGTCATTTAAAGATTAATCAACTGAAATGAAGCGCCGATCAAGTTATGCTGATCACGCAATGAATCCCGACGAGCAGGCGCACGGCCGCGACGCGCTGGAATCGCTGATTTCGGCGGATCTGCGGGAGATGTCGACCGAGTCCGACCAGATCGGTCGGCTGTTCGCGCTGTCACAAGACGTGCGGCCCACCGACTTTCGTGCCCTGCTGCACATCATGGTTGCCGAAACGGCCGGCCGTCCGATGACCTCGGGTGACCTCAGCCAGCGCATGGGGCTGTCCGGAGCGGCGATCACCTACCTGGTGGACCGACTGATCGAGTCCGGTCATATTCGTCGTGACTCCCATCCCGAGGACCGCCGCAAAGTCATCCTGCGCCACTCCGAGCCCGGCCTGGCGACAGCGCGTTCGTTTTTCACCCCGCTGGGCACGCACACCCGTGCGGCGCTGCACGATCTGCCCGATGCCGACCTCGAAGCGGGCCATCGCGTCTTCAGCGCCCTGATTGACGCGATGCGCCGGTTTCAAACCGAGCTGGGACCGGCCGCGTCCTGAGGAAAAAGATCACTGGCCTGGTGCGGCATCGGATTTGAGGGCGGCGAGCAGCCCTTCCGGGTCGGCAACGGTGACGGTGAGCGCGGAGTGGTCTTTGAGTCCGATCACGCGGCGAATGGGCGGTTCGAAATGGATGCACACGCCGGCCTGAGCGTTGGTGCCGAACGTGAGCCCGTCGTCGACGAATGACAGGCGTGGGCCGACCGCGGTCCACCAGCGATAGGGTCCGGTGATGTGCGCGTCGGCCACCTGGGAGAGCTCAGCTTCGGCGTGCAATGGGCCGTATCTGGCAATCAACCGACCATCGGCGGTGACTGTCACTCCTTGGTTGCCCCAGCGAAAGGGCAACCACAGCGGCGCCAGCCGCCGCTCGTAGCGATAGGGAAAGTGGCGGTTCGAGTCAGTCACAAAATGTTTCTATCGCACCAGCCGTTGCAGCACCTGCCGGCGTCCGGCCAGTGCATCCTCGATGAGCTGCAGAGCTTCCGGAACCGATTGCACCAATGGCAGTCCGTGGTCGCTGACGATGCGCAGCAGGGGGCGCAGTGCCGGTCCCGCGACGACAGTGCAGTACAACCCTGCCGCGCGGTGCTCGTGATTGAGCGCGAGGAGCGCCTGGAAACCATCCATACCCAGGAACTCGAGATGACTCAGATCCAGAATCAGGGGCGCTTTGACCCTGCCGAAACGACGGATCTCCGCCGCGACCCGGTCGGCATTGCAGCCGTCGATCTCCCCGTGCACCCGCAACACGGTGGCAAGGCTGCGTGCGTAAATGAAGATCTGAGCTCTGCCGCAGTCGATGACGTAGCGGTAGCGGGGCGGAGTGTGTCGTACCGAATCAACAGCGTCCATATGGAACCCGTCTGGTTGGGTGGTGCTTTGGGGGCAGCTGTTAACTCAACTGCCTCGATCTTAGACCGCTCACGGCACGACCGGTGTGGTTCTTCGCTTAGCGGATAGCCAGTACCATTGCGTCTGAATTTCCTGGTGCCACAAAGAAATACGGCGCAGAGACAGCCGGCGGACCGGGCACCGAAGTGCCGCCCGGATCGCGGTGGGCCCGAGGCCATCGCGTTCGCTGCATCTGCGCCGGATCAACTGTAACTTAAATCTATTAACCGTTCAATAAATTAACGATATCGCGGGTATCGCGTAGCGTGGTCACGTATGGCTGTGCGTGCAGCCGCCGACTGCCTATTCCGCGCAGTTCTGGGTAGTACAAGACGATGGCAGGGATGGAGTGAGGCAGTTGTGCTGATGAAGTTGGTGAGTGGGGCCGGCCGCGTCCTCGAGGCGGCGGGAACGGTCATTGGCTGCCGCGGCGGTACCGAGGAACCCGCGTACCGCGCTCAGAGCTTGACCCGAACCGTGGAGATCCGCCGTTATGACGCACGAACCGCGGCGGAGACCACGGTGGCGGCCGGCGAGCAGTCCGCACGCGAGGTCGGGTTCCGGCGACTGGCCCGCTACATCTTCGGTGCCAACCGCTCCCGTCAAAAGATTGCGATGACGGCTCCGGTCGCGCAGCAGTCGGCCCGGGAGAATTGGGTGATCCGGTTCTTCATGCCTGCCGACAAAACGTTGGACCGGTTACCCGAGCCCGACGACGGGGAGATCAGGTTGGTCACCGTGCCGCCGCAGACGATTGCCGTGCGGCGATTCACCGGCAGCGCCGGACCGGACGAGGTTGCGAGGCAGACCGACAAGCTGGCGCAGACGTTGCAAGAGTTCGGATTCGAGATGACCGATACCCCGGCCGCCTGGTTCTACGATCCACCGTGGACCCTTCCGCCGTTGCGCCGCAATGAAATCGCGGTGCCTGTCACACCGGCCACCCAGAACTCATGACGACCGAACGACGCGAGATGGCGGCCCGCAAACGTCGACACATCGACGTGTGCCGCTACGACGACGTCGACTATCGAAGCGTTACGACCGGGCTGGAGCGATACCGGCTGCCGTTCAACGCGCTGACTCAAACCAACCTCGACGACATCGATCTGTCCGTCGAGTTCCTCGGCGTGCGGCTGCGGGCGCCCGTGCTGGTGGGGGCCATGACCGGGGGCGCGGAGCTGTCCGGCACCATCAACCGCAACCTGGCCGCCGCCGCGCAGACCCTGGGTATCGGAATGATGCTCGGGTCGCAGCGTGTCATGCTCGACAGTGCGTTGGGTGAGCGCGCGGCGGCCAGTTTCGCCGTGCGGGATCTGGCACCCGACGTGCTGCTGCTCGGCAACATCGGGCTGAGCCAGTTCACCAAGGACGCGGTGCCCGACATCGTCCAGGCTCTTGATCGAGTCGGCGCGAATGCTCTTGCGGTGCATACCAACCCGTTGCAAGAGGCGATGCAACACAACGGCGACACGGATTTCGCCGGTTCGCTGGACCGGTTGCACGACGTGGCCGCTCTGTTGGAATACCCGGTGCTGCTCAAGGAGGTCGGCCACGGAATCGGTGCGCGAGCCGTCGCCGAACTGTTGCGGTTCACCGACGAACCACCGGTCGCCGCGATCGACGTGGCCGGCGCCGGCGGCACGTCCTGGTCACGCGTCGAGCAGTTGGTGCGCTACGGCGAGGTGCGCTACCCCGACCTGGCTGATTGGGGGATCCCCACCGCGCAGGCACTGCAGGAGGTGCGCGCGGCGCTGCCCAGCCTGCCGCTGGTCGCTTCCGGCGGGATCCGGACCGGTATGGACGCGGCCAAGGCACTGGCGCTGGGCGCAGACGTGGTCGCGGTGGCCCGCCCGCTGCTGGCGCCGGGGATCGAGTCCGCCGCCGCGGCCACGGCATGGCTGCAGAACTTCATCGACGAACTTCGGATCTGCCTGCACGGTTGCGGCGCCGCCGAGCTGGCCGCGTTGCGTAATCTGGACGTGGCACGAATCACGTAGGTACAGGCGGATGGCGGTAATTCTGGCTTACGGATCGCCGGCGCTGGGGCACTTGTTCCCGCTCGGCGCGCTGCTGGCTGAGCTGATGCGACGCGGCCACGAGGTCCATTTGCGGACAATGGCGGGTCAAGTCCCGGGCATGCGGGGTGTGGGCCTGCACGCGGAGGCGATCGATCCGCGGATCGAGGCGATCGACGGACAGGATTGGTTGGCGCGCAACGCCTTCGGTGTCTTGGAGCGGTCGATAGACGTGCTTTGCCGGCGCGCTGTCATCGAGGTCGAAGACCTCCAGCGGGCCATCAGGCGGGTTCAGCCGGACGTGCTGATCGTCGATGCGAACTGCTGGGGGGC
Source organism: Mycobacterium asiaticum (assembly GCF_001668675.1). GTDB lineage: Bacteria > Actinomycetota > Actinomycetes > Mycobacteriales > Mycobacteriaceae > Mycobacterium > Mycobacterium asiaticum_D. The sequence goes on from NZ_LZKQ01000143.1 coordinate 14,970, forward strand.
GATCTCGGCGGCCGAGGCGGACAACCGGCCGTGGCTGGTGTTCTCGCCGTTCACCCCGTACCTACGCTCCCGCAGTGCACCGCCCTTCGGGCCGGGTCTGCGGCCCCTGCCCGGGGTTACCGGTGCGGTGCGCGACGCGTTGATGCGCCCGTTCGTGAGTCATCTGTTCGATCGGCCGATGGTGCCCCGGATCAACGCGGTCCGGGCGGGCCTGGGCGTCTCACCGATCGATTCCGTGGACGCGCTGATGCGGCGCGCTCCGCTGGTGCTGGCGGTAGGCGGGGAGCCGTTCGAATATCCGCATCCGGACTGGGCAGACCTCGTGCAATTCATCGGCGCGTGTGTGTTCGAGCCGGCCGCCGCCGCGGCGCCGGGCTGGCTCGGTGCGATCGACCGTCCGGTGGTGCTGGTGAACACGTCCTCCATCGCGCAGGCGGATGCGGACCTGGGCAGCGTCGCATTGCGTGCGCTGGCCGACGAGCCGGTGCACGTGGTGGCGACCTTTCCGGCCGGCGTGCCACCCGGACTCCCACAGACGTTTAATGCGACCGTCTGCCGGTTCGTTCCGCACGGCCCGGTGCTGGACCGTGCCGTCTGCGTCGTCACGCACGGCGGCATGGGGACCACGGTGAAGGCGCTCGATCGCGGCATACCGGTCTGCGTGGTGCCGTTTGCCCGCGATCAGGCCGAGGTCGCCCGGAGGGTGCAGGTCGCCGGTTGCGGCACCCGCCTGCCGTCCAAGCGCCTCAGTCCGGCGCGGCTGCGCGACGCGGTCATGCGGGCGATCCGAATGGCTGATGGGGCAAAACGGGTCGCTACCGGCTTCGCCGCCACTGGTGGTGTGGCGCGCGGTGCGGAACTGATCGAACACCGATTGCTGTCAGCGAGCGCTGGACCGAGCCGTTCCCTGCCGCCGGCGCGGGGTCGGGGCGCTTCGCCCGAGCTGTGCTGACTCCTCTGGGGCGTGCAGTTCGTCCTCGAACGTCGACATCGCCGTGAGCATGGCGAGAAAAACCCGATGAGCGGCAACGAGTTCGGCATCGGTCAGCTCGGACATGGCCGAACTCATGTGGCTGCCCAGCGGCCGGAAGAAGTCGTGGGCCAGCGACATGCCACGACTTTCGTAGCGCAGCAGCCACTTACGCCGGTCTTCCGGGTCGGGCTCGCGCCGGATGTGCCCGGACTCGATCATCCGATCGACAAGGTAGGTGATCGCCGGGGGAGAGACGTCCATCCGTTCGCGTAGCTGGGCCAGCGTCAACGGTTTGCCGGCCGTCTCTGCCACCATGATGTGCAGCAGGGCGTGAAAGTCGTTGCTGCTCACGTCGTTGAGCCGCGCGAAGTGGCGCCCGACGCGGTCGGACTGCGCGGTGATCGCGCGGATATCGGCCGAGAGCTGTCTTTCCAGCTCGGCCCGGCCGGGCGAGGTCTCGGTCGTCCGCCGCTTATTCACCTATGCGCATCCTTCATCAGACACACAGGATACGGCGTGCGGGGTTGTTTCCCTGCCGCCGGCGGAACGTGGCTGACCCTGGGAACTATGACTTCACCGGGTCGTGACCCCAGTTCATCAACGAGTAGCGCCACGCCGACTCCTCGATATCGCCGCCGGGTTGTTGCTTGAGGTGCCGTTTGGCGTAGCCGACGACCTTGCGCATGTGCGCGTAGTCATCGTCGTCGAGGTCGGCGCGCTTGGCGCGCAGAATCGTCACGATGCGCCGGCCGCTGGCGTGACCGGTGGATTCGTTTCCTCCGCGCTTTTGACCGACACTCTGCGATTGCTCTGTCTTGAGCCATTTCTCGAGTTCGCGGGCGGTCATGTTGACGGTTTCTTTGAACTCTTTCCAGGTGGTGTCGCGATCCCCGTGATCCTTTGTGGCCATCGTCTGACCTACTTGTCGGAGCGCTTCAGCGCGCTCGGCTTGTGGACGGCGTCCTTGCCCGTCTTGTCACTGCGCACCTGATATTGCGGTTCGTCCTTGGATGCACGCACCGTGCGCCCCGCGGCCTCGGTGTCCGAGGTGATCTTGCGCTCGACCTTGCCTTGCACCGTATTGCCGTGGCTCTGCCACTCGACGCTGTCGCCCTTGCTGAACTTCTGCTCGGTCACCGTGGGTCCCTTTTCATCCGTTAAGTTCGTTAACGAATCGGGTACCCCGCTTTGCGTCGTTGAACCGCCAGCGCCACCCAGGACGCCGCGGCGGCGGCAAAGGCCAATTTCTGCGCGGTTCCGATGCGGTCGCCGGGGAGCAGGACGCCTTCCACGTACCGGCCGATGAATCCGGTTTCGGGCAGGGGAGCCAGTTCGGCGCGCTGTCGCGCCCACGCCTCCAGCGAGGTCAACGGACACTGCAATCGCAGTCCCACCACGGCCATGCCCCAGCACACGGCGGGCACATGCAGCCAAAGGGTGCGCCGCCCGCGCAGCGCCAGAAAGCCGCCGCTGGGCAGGTAGATCAGATACGCCAGGTGCGCGGCTGCGGTCGCGACGACCACTGTGGAGTATGCCTTCCTCATCGCTGATTCACACTAGCGCGCACGGCGTTCGCGCCCGGTCGCGGCAGACCCTGTTTAGCTGCGCAGACATCGGGTATGAGGCGGCCGACGGAGCGAATGGCGTTGCCGGAAATCGTTGCGCACCAGGGTCTTTTCGAAATACCAAGCTCTACGTCGACGACAGCGGGGCAGCGGACGGCCGGTCGTGCTGATCCACGGGTGGCCATTGTCGGGCGAGTCGTGGTCGCAGCAGGTACCGGTGCTCCTCGACGCTGGTTACCGGGTCATCACCTACGACCGGCGCGGCTTCGGCCGCAGTGACAAGCCGTTGACCGGCTACGCCTACGACACCCTCACCGGTGACCTGAACGGCCTGCTGGAAGCCCTTGACCTGCAAGACGGCCGCGTTGACCTGCCTGACGGCCTTCGGCGCCAGCGACTTTCGGGCGGACCTCGGCGATGTCACCGTCCCGACCCTGGTACTGCACGGCGACGCCGACGCCACCGTCCCGTTCGAGGGTTCGGGCAAGCGAACACACGAGATGATCTCGGGAAGTCAGCTCCATGTGATCGCGGGTGCGCCGCACGGCTGCAACACCAGCCACGCCCTCGAGTTCAACCAGGCCCTGCTCAGTTTTCTGGCGAAGTAGTGCGTACTGCGTAGCGGCGTTCGGCGTAGTCCATGTCGTCCCGCCACAGCCGGTGGGCGGCATGACGCATCAGCGGCGTGATCAGTGGAGCGGCATTGAGCGCTTTTTTGAATCCGGGTCGCGGTGACTGCGCGACGACGGCTTCGATGACCGCGACGCGGGGCCGGCCGTCGGGTCCCGGACCGATCGGGGTGGCATGGGTTTCTACCACGCTTCCGGCGCCTTCGCCCTCGACGATGCGCATCACGATGGTGCGTGCTTCCGGGCAGGTGAACTCCGCGATCGTGGGTACACCCAGCGGGCCGACGCGGAAGGTCACCGAGACGACGAAGCGGTCGTCCTCCTCGGTGGGCGTGGTGAGCACCTCGAGCCGCGCGAACGAATACGGGTGGAACCAGCTGCCGTGCCATGGGTCGAGGCGGTTGGCGATCACGTCGCACGGTTCACAGACGCCTTCGACGCGCGTGACGGCGGCCAGTGCGTCGGTGCTCGGCCGCTCGGGCAGCACGGGCGTATCCAGGGGTGTTTCGCCCCCGGCCGCATCGAGCCGCACCCACGCCAGCACACCGTCGTCATAACTGGGCAGCGGCGCCCAGCCGAGCTTGCATTTCTTGCCGTCGAGCGCCAAACCGTGCCACCGGCACCACAGGATGCCGTCGGACACGATGCCGGTGGCCAGGTCGGCGCCCAAATGCGGGCACGCTCCCGGACCGACCCTTAGTTGCCCGAGCCGGTCACGCCAGGCGACCAGTTCGACGCCCGCTACGCGGGTGCCGAACGGGCGCCCGGTGCGCACGTCGCGGCTGGCCGCGAAGACATACCAGTTGCCGGTGGGCCGGCGCTGCGATCGATCCAGTGCCGCGTTGATGATCGCCGGTTTCGCCTGACCGTAGGTCGGGCGTTGTTCGGACCATGTCTCGGGTGGAACCACTTGCAGTGGCCAGTCTTTCGGCCACCGGCGACGGATCCGGTCGATCCCGCTCATCGCCGCACCTGCCGTTGCCGCGTGGCCAGTGTGCGTAGCAGCGCGGACCTGCCGCGAACCGGGACGGTGTACAGGTCGTGCCCGGCCACCCCCCAGCCGCCCAGCAGGTGGTTGGCGGCCGCCCAGCCGGTGGTGGCCGCGCGTTCCATCAACGCCACCGGCAGGTCGACCCGGGTCCCGTCGCCGGCCAGCGCCAGGCCGGGCTGCGGCGTGGCGACCGTGGGGCGGCGCGTGTAGGTGCCCGGGGTGAACAGCGGGCAATCGCTGCGCTGCAGCACCCGCTGGTGAATTACCTTCGCGGCCGCGGTCTCGGGGTAGAGCTTGTGCAGCTGCGCCACACCATCGTCGCTCGACGTGCTGGAATCCATTGCATAGGAATGCAATTCCACCACCGATCCGCCAGTGCGAGCGGCCCACGCGGCGGCGTCGCGCTCGTAGCGTTCCAGCACGCTGATGTTGTCCAGCGGTTGATGATCCGCGGTTCCGAGGAAGGGGGCGCGGGTCGGGTCGACGGGACGGTCGAGCCAGAGTCGGTGCACCAGGAACGGTGGAGCGGTGCGCAGGCGTGCTATTTGGGTGCGCCAGGAATCGTTACCGAGTCCGGGCGATGCCGCCACGATGCGCTGCAGCCCACCGATGTCGACCGACAACACCACCGCATCGGTGTCGAGTCGATCGCCGTCTTCGGTGTGCACGCGGAAACCCTGCGAACCGTCGGTCTCGACCCGCCGCACCGCGGCACCCACGCGGAAGGCGACCCCGCGGTCGCTCAGGTAGTCGCGCAGCGGATTCCACAAGCTCTCATCGAAGTTCGCGTTCGCCACATCGAAGATCAGCCCTTCGCTGGAGCCCAGGAAGTAGATGTGGAACATGGTCGCGAGCTCACCGGCCGACAGCTGTGACGGCTCGGCGAAGAAGCTGCGGCTGAACACCTCGAAGGCGAGATGACGAGCGGACTCCGGGAAATTAATGCTCTTCAGGAAGGTCTCGGCGTCGACGTGGTCCAGCTGGTGGTAGATGTCGGGCACCGATACGGCCGCCAGCGGCGCGGCGGCTTTGGCGTCGATGCGCACCAGGTCGGAAAGCCGGAAGGTCGGGCTGCGCAAAGCGAACGCCAGCGCGTTCAGCGGTGGGGTGCGGGGCAGCCCCCGGAAACTGTCGCGCCGGCCCGCGCCGTCGATCAGCGGGTAGTCGGTGACCGGAGTCAGCATCCGCAGCTGGGGATCCACGCGGCGCAACAGGTTTCGCAGGTTGTAGTACTGGCGGAAGAAGGCGTGGAACCCGCGGTTCATCGCGAGTTCGGCGCCGTCTTGCCGCTCGGTCCAGCCACCGACCCGTCCGCCGAGATAGCTCTCCTTCTCCACGACCTTGACGGCCACGCCCCGTTCGGCGAGCCCGGCGGCGGCCGCCAGACCGGCGATGCCGGCGCCGATCACCACCACCCGCGGCCGCGAGGACAGTGCGTTGGTATCGGCCAAACCCGGCGAGGCCGGGTGTCGGTGCCGTCGGCGGTCGGTCATGATGATTGCTTTCCCTGGGGCCCTTCGGGCGCTTTGGGCGCCCGGCCGATGAAGGTGTGCACGATATTGCGTTCCCAGCCCGGCACCGTCTCGCTGCGCACGTCGGTGAAGCCGGCGTCGGTCATCCGTTGGCGGAAACGCGCGGCGCCGTCGAAGGACAGCACGCTGCGCCACAGGTGCCGGTACAAGGTGGTGCTGCGGGTCCGCCACCAACCGGCGGGAATGATGATGCCCCAGCATACTGCGTGCCAGATGCGCTGCGCGGCAAGGGAATCGCGGACCGAGTATTCGTGCACCGCCAGTGTCGCGCCCGGCCGTAGCAGCGTCGCGAAGGTGCGCAGCTGCGCGTCCGGGTCCGCGAGGTTGCGCAACAGATAGGCCGCCAGGATGCCGTCGAACGGTCCGGTGATGCCGTGTTGATGCAGATCCTCGATGCGCGTGTGCACGAATCGGACCGACGGCGGCCACGACTTCGCCTGTGCCGCCTGCAGCATGCCGGCCGCCGCGTCGACGGCGACGATTTCCGCCTCCGGCGCCGCCTGTAACAGCGCCGCCGTCGATGCGCCGGTGCCGCAGCCGGCGTCGAGCAGCCGCAGGCCGCGGCCCCGGTCCGGCACGTCCATCCGTGACACTGAAAGCCGCAGGTTGGCGTGGTAGCCCGGATTTGCGCCCACCAACTCGTCGTAGGCATCCGCGCCTACGTCGAACGCATCCGGCACGTCACTGCGGGCAAGGCCGGACTTCTTCATGTCGACCTGCCTGCACGTTGGCGCTCCCATCCCAGCAGCACCCCGGTGACCAGGGCGAAGCCGAAAAGGAAGTCTTCGACGGGAATGTCGAACGGGAACCGCAGTCCGCTGGTGTGCCGCTCGTTGTAGATGACGATGGGCGCGCTGAGCTTGGTCAGCCAGCCGTCGACGGGTATTTGAAAGCCCATGACGATGACCATGGACAGCCAGTAAGCCGGCTTCCGGAACAGGCCGGTGTGCAGCACGGCGAACTCCAGCGCGCACACGGCCAGCACGGAGATCACCGCGGGCAGCGTGTATCCCAGCCCGGTCATCGCCGTCTGCTCCAGTCCAGAATCGTGCTCACCGCGTTGTAGGTCAGCAGGCCGCACACCGGGATCACGACGAAGAACAGCACTTCTTCGATGGGTATGTGCGGGGGCATCTCGATGCCGGTCAGATACTTCCCGTCGTAGGTCCATACCTTGGCCGCGATCGCCACCGCGTCCCACACCAGGAATATCGCCGCGACCGGTAGCAGCGCCCGAAGGGCCCGGCGCGCCTGGCGGTACACCCCGTTGCCGAAGATCTCCAACGGAGCCGTGATCGCCAAGCACAAGCCGAGCACAATCAAATACTGCCAGCGATCGTTCACGCCGCGCCAGCCTGTCGGCGTACCCGCCACGACCGGAACAGCGCGCCACCGGCCACTTGGAGCCGGCGCGTCGTCCCCACCGTGGCGCGCTGACTGAACACCGAGAAATCGCTGCTCTCAATGCAATCCAGGATCTCCGAGTACAGGGTCAGCGCGGTCGCCACGCAGGGCCGCGATCGCGGCGCCAACAAGGTGATCCCGTCGGCGGCGAAACGATAGATCTCCCGGGTCGTTTCGTGCTGAGCGGCCAGCGCGTTGCGGACCCTGGCGTCGGTGCGGCGATGACTGTGACACCACATCAGCAGCTCCCGGTCGACGCCATGGGCCGCGAGTTCGTCGGCCGGCAGATAGATGCGGTTGCGCAACAGGTCCTCATCGATGTCCCGCAGGAAATTGGTGAGCTGGAACGCGCGGCCCAGTGCGGCGGCATACGGTGCCGCCTCCTCGGTCTCCGCGACCGTACCCAGCACCGGAAGCATCTGCAGGCCAATGACTTCCGCCGAACCGCGCATGTACCGGTTGAGCGCGGTCCGGTCCGGATAGTCGGTGACGGTGAGGTCCATCCGCATCGAGGCGAGGAAGTCCTCGAACAAGTCGGCGGCGATACCGTAGCGCGAGATGGTGTGATCGACCGCGGCGAGCACCGGCTCGTCGAAATGTGCTCCGCCGGCGAAGAACCGATCGGACAACTGCTGCAGTCGATCCGCGCGGGCGTCGACGTCCAGACTTGGGTTGAACTCATCGAGGATGTCGTCGGCGTGCCGGGCGAACGCATACAGGGCATGCACCGCCGGGCGCTGGTCCGGGGCGAGCAACCTGGTGGCCAGGAAGTACGTGCGACCGTGCTCAGCGGCGATCTTGCGGCACTGGCGATACGCGGTACGCAACCGCGGGTCGTCGATGCCGGCGGCGTCAAGTTCGGTGCGGATCATGGCAGTCGTGCCTTCATGTCGATACGGGTGGCGGAGCGGTCCACCGCTCCGGTGATGCGGTCGGCGGCCAGCCGGCCTGATATGAGGGTGGTCGGCACCCCCACGCCCGGCACGGTGGACGAGCCGGTCAAGACCGCGTTCTCGATGCCGCGCACCATGTTCGCCGGCCGGAACGGCCCGGTCTGGGCGAAGGTGTGCGCCAGCGCGAACGGGCTGCCGGCCGCCATGCCCTGACGGGCCCAGTCGGCGGGGGTGTCCACGTGCAGCACTTCGACGTCGTCACCCAAGCCGGGCAGCAGCCGATCCTGGACCGCTTCGATCATCGTCTGGGTGTACGGCCCGGTGGTGGTGGACCAGTCGATTTGCCGGCGCGACAGGTTGGGGGCCGGCGCCAGCACATAGAGCAGGTCGCGACCGGTTGGAGCCAGGCTCGGATCGCCGGCCGTGGGGCGCGTCACCAGCAACGACGGATCCCGCATGAGCTGACCGTCGCGGATGATGTCGGTGAAGGTGTGCTCCCACGCGTCGCCGAACAGGATGGTGTGGTGCGCCTGCGGTTGGGTTGCGGCGCGGCAACCGGCGTGCAGCACCACCGCCGACGGTGCGGCACGCATCCGCAGCGGCCGCCTCGGTCGCCGGCCCAGCAGTTCATAGGTGCGGGGTAACTCGGTGCTCAGCACCACCGCATCGCAGCCGATGCGCTGCCCGTCCGCGGTGATCACGGCCGTGACACGCGCGCCCTCGCGCTCCAGCGCGGTGACCGTGGACCGGTAGCGGAACCGCACACCGGCGTCTGCGGCTGCCGCCGCCAACGCATCGGGCAGGGCCCGAACGCCGCCGCGGGGGAAGAACACGCCCGACACGGTGTCCATGTAGGCGATCACCGCATAGACCGCCAAGGCGTGCTGCGGGGCCACTCCGGCGTAGAGGGACTGGAAAGTGAAGACCCGCCGCAGCCGCGGGTCGCCGATGTACCGCCGGACCATAGTGTCCCAGCGCCGGAACCCACCGATGGCGGCCAGCCGGGCCAGCTGGGGGGTCAGCATCGACAGCGGGGAGTCGAAGTTGGAGGCGATGAAGCCGTCGAACTCGGTGCGATAGAGCCGGCCCAGCCAGTTGCGCAGCTCGAGGTAGCCGGCGGCCTCCTGCGCTCCACCGAATTCCCTTACCGCGTCGGCCATTCGGTCGGCGTCGGTGTGGACGTCGATGCTGCTGCCGTCGGCGAACATTGCCCGGTAGGCCGGATCCACCGGCAACAACTCCATGCGCTGACTTGCCGTCTCACCGACGGCGGCGAATGCCTCGTCGATGAGGTCGGGCATGGTCAGCACCGTGGGACCGGTGTCGATGGAATAGCCGTTGACGTCGCGGCGACCCGCACGCCCGCCCGGCCATGGCTCCCGTTCCACCACGGTGACTTCGCGGCCGCGGCCGGCCAGGTGCAACGCCGTAGCGAGCCCGGCGAATCCGGCACCGACAACCACGACGTGGTCGCTTCTTCCCTGCACCGTGCGCATCAGTGCCACACTCCCGCGATCATGCGGCGCGCCGGGTGCACACGCCCGCCATGTCCGCCAGCGCGGCCTTGATCAGCGTGTCGATTCCGCTGGCGTCCAACGCTTTCTGTGCGATGTCCACCCGTTCGGTGATGAGCTCCTCGATCCATTGCACCGCGCCGGTGGCGAAGATCAGGCCGCGCCAGTGATCCAGGGCGTCATCGTCGAGCGTCTCGGCGTTGATCAGTTCGCCGAATTCGCGCCGGGTCGACGTGTCGGCGAGTTCGTAGGCGGCCACCACCACGCTGGTGGCCTTGCGCTCGAGCAGGTCTCCGCCGTTCGGTTTACCGGTGGCCGCGGGCGAGCCGAAGATGCCCAAGATGTCGTCGCGGAGCTGGAAGGCCTCGCCGACCGCGGAGCCGTAGTCCCCGAGCCGCGACAGCGTGGACGCGTCGCAGCCGGCCATTGCCGCACCGATCTCCAGCGGTCGGCGGACGGTGTAGTTGCCGGACTTCATCCGGGCCACCCCGAGCACCGCCTTCAGCGTCGGGAGATTACGCAAATCCAGTGTGATATCGGCGAATTGACCCACCGCCAGCTCGGTGCGCATGGCGTCGTACCGGGGCCAGGCCCGCTGTAGCTGGTGCGGTTTGAGGCCGCAGTTACGCAGCACTTGCTCGGCCCAGATCAGGCAGAGGTCACCGAGCAGGACCGCGGCTGATTCCCCGAACCGACGCGAGCAGCCCGACATGCCGTGTTGCCGATGCCAGTCCGCGAACTGGACGTGTGCGGCGGGACGCCCGCGACGCGACGGCGAATCGTCCATCACGTCGTCTTGCAGCAGGGCGAAGGTGTGCAACAGTTCCAAACTCGCGGTAGCGGACAATGCCGCGTCGCTCGGCGGCGCGCCGCACATCCACCCCAGGTACATGAAGGTGGACCTCAGGCATTTGCCGCCCTCGACGAACTTCAGCAGGATCTCTCCGGCCACGTCCACGCCGCAGTCCAGCAAGTCGTCCGCGCAACGGGCGGAGACGAACTCGGCGATCTGGGCCAGCACCGAGCGTCGCAGGCCCTCTCGCCAGGAGTCGAATTGGTCCGGGGCGGGTAGATATGCGGCACTTGGCCGAGTGGCGCCGAGGCGGACTCTCGGAAACTCGTGCACAGCCCCCACCGAAGCCTCCCTCGGAATTTGTGTCAGCGAATGGGTCAACCGCTGACCCGAACGGCCCAGATCCACGCCGTCTACCCCCTCCAAACGAAAACAAACCAACGACCCGGGGAGTACCCACCGCGGGGACTATCTTCACTTAATTAATCGTTAATTTATTGAATGATTCTTCGCGTTGCGAACCGGGGGAGCAGTTTGGGCGGGTATCGCCGGGGTATCCCCCGGCCACCAAGCACCGCTCGCCAAGGATGGTGAGGCTCCGTGAAGACGTGCACGAAGACCACGTGCGGCGGCCTCCCGCTGGCGATCACCTTCGCACTCTCGATGTTCTGGCTCAGCTCTCCGGCGCGCGTCGACGCCGAGACCAAGGTGCCGGTCCATCCCGGCATGGCGATTCACCAGGCCCAGACGGCGTGCACCTTGGGGTTCGTCGAAACGCGGTTGCGAATGGCGATCACGGTCGGCCGCTGCAGCGGGCTGGCGGTGATTCGTGACGGTCAACAGAACGTGGTCGGCACGGTGGTCCGGACCAGCCACGACGTGGCGTCCGCGCAGTTCGCCACCTCGCCGCCACCGGCCGTCGGGTACCAGGTGATCGCGCTCGGCGCCCACGTGAGCGCAACCGACACGCTGCCCAACGGCCGCCAGTTGCGGATTGCGCCGGGCGTGGCGGTGCAACCGGGTTTGGCGGTATGCCATCTACAAGCTCCGGCGGGGGAGTCGTGCGGCTCGGTCGCCGCGGTCAGCAACGGCCGGTTCGTCATTCCGGGAACAACGGTCGGTGACCGCGAGCTCGGCGGACCGGTATACACCGTCGCCGCGGACAACAGCGCCGTGCTGGTGGGGCTGCTCGAACGGGACGCTGTTGGTGCGGTCGAGGCCTCTTCGTGGCGTGCGGTGATGCAACAACTCGCTGCCGATGCAAGGGCGCTGTCGCCCCCGCAGCCGGCGGTCCGCCTGGTCAGCATTGCGGGTCCCCGCGCGTGAGCGCTTGTGTTTTCTAGCCCGCAGAACGGGAACCCGGCGCCGGTGAAGGTTTCAGATCTCGCCGCGCTGCCCTTCCAATGGGGCTCAGCAATCCGCGGCAAACGGTTCTTTCATCCGATCGGCGTGGTGGCCGAGGGCTCGATCGAGCGGATCGCCCCGAAGGACAGGGGGTTGCCGATCCCGTCGTCCGACGTGGTCGCCCGGTTTTCCAAGGCGACCGGCACCCCCGCGGCCCTGCCGGACTTCATCGGCCTGGCCATCAGAGTGCCCTCTGGGCCCGCGCAGTCCAAACCCTGGGACGTGCTGCTGGTCTCCGCCGGTTCGGGCATCTTGACCCGGGCGCTTGCGCTGCGACCGGTCACTTCCTGGAGCGGTCCGAATCTGACCACGTTGATGCCGCTGAACTACGGCGGAACCAAGTGGTGGCTGCGGGCCCGGATCGAAACCCCGATCGACGGCACCGGCGTATCGCTCGACAACGTGCGAGAGCGGATCGAGCACGGCGGCGTGGAAGTGGCGATCGAACAGGCCCGCGGCAGCGCCGATTTCGAAAAGCTGGCCCGAATGACGCTGAACCGAGTGGTCGACCTGGGACCGGGCGAAGACGTCTCGTTCGACCCGGTGCTCAACACCGCTCCCGGGGTCAAGCTGTATCCCGGGTGGCTGGCCGATCTGCGGGCGAGTGCCTACGCGCGCAGCCGTGATGGACGCGACGCAGACGATTCGGGCGACATCCAGTGACCAAGCGGATCGTCGTCACCGGTGCCAGCGGCAATGTCGGCACGTCGGTGCTACAGCGGCTCGGGGAGGCCGGCGCCGACTACGACATCGTCGGTATCGCCCGCCGTGAGCCGCCGCAACAGGACGTGTACCGGGGCGTCGACTGGCATCAGCTTGACGTAGCGGACGACGGCGCGGAAGCCAAGCTGCACAACATTTTTCGCGGTGCCGACTGCGTCGTCCACCTGGCCTGGGGGTTCCAGCCCACCCGCAACATCCGCTATCTGTACGACGTCGGCATCCGCGGGACTTCGGCGGTCCTGCGCGCCGCCCACAGCGCCAATGTGCCGCACCTGGTGCACATGTCCTCGCTGGGCACCTACGCGGCCGGGCGGTACGGGCATAAGGTCGACGAGTCGTGGTCGACGGCCGGGCTGGGCACCTCGGTGTACAGCAGGTCCAAGGCCGCCGCGGAGAAGCTGCTCGACGACTACGAGGGCACGCATCCCGACGGTGTCGGAATCTCCCGGCTGCGGCCCGGCCTGATCCTGCAGCGACGGGCGGCGGCCGGTCTGCGGCGTTACACGCTGCCGGCTTACATCGATCCGGCGTGGTTGCGCTGGCTACCGGTGCTGCCGCTGGATCGCTCGCTGACCGTGTCGATGATCCACTCCGACGACGTCGCGGACGCCTGCGTGCGGGTGATCGAGAGACGCGCCCTAGGGCCGTTCAACCTCGCCGCCGAACCGCCGGTGACGCGCGACGATGTTGCAAAGATCCTCGGCGCCAGGCCGATTCACGTTCCGGCGGCGCTGCTCGGGCCGCTGGTGCAGGCGTCCTGGCTGGCGCGGCTGCAGCCCATCGACCGCGGCTGGTTCGACATGGCGTTCGCAGCACCGCTGCTCAGCACCGACCGGGCCCGCCGTGAACTGGATTGGTCACCGCGCCGGTCCGCTCTGGAAGCGCTGGAAGAACTGGTCGACGGCCTGGTGCACGACAACGGCACGGCGAGCCCGGTCCTGCGGCCGCGCTCACTTCTCACCGCGATCACGCGCAACCTGTCCCGGGGCCCGGTCACCACCCGACAGGTCCCGTAAGCGGCTGGCCCTCGAATCGGTCGAAGATCCCCACCGAGCGTCACGCGGGTGTGGCATTCGACGCCCAACGTCACCCCAGAGTGACGCTCGGGGCGCTGGGGTAGGAATCAATGAAATCGGCCGGCGCTTTAGCCCTTAGCGCCGCGACCGAGTAGGTGGCGCAGGGCCGACTCCAGATCGGGCCGGCGGAAGGCATGTCCTGCCGCCACGAGCCGGGCGGCGCTCACGCGCTGATTGGCCAGCGCAAGTTCGCGGGCGCCCTGCTCGCCGAGCAGTACCCGCGGGCCCAGCGCGGGCACCGGCAGGACCGCCGGCCGGTGCACCACCCGAGCCAGCGTGCTGGTGTATTCGCTGTTGCGGACCGGTTGCGGCGCAACGGCATTCACCGGTCCGGACAGGTCAGTGTCCCACAGTCCGCGGTGATAGATGTCGAGCAGATCGTCGATCCCGATCCAGGAGAACCACTGCCGGCCGTCGCCCAGCGGGCCGCCCAGTCCGGCGGTGAACAACGGCCGCAGCAACCGCAGGGTCCCGCCACGCGGGGACTGCACGATGCCGGTGCGCACCAGCACTACCCGTGCTCCCGCTTGCTCGGCCGGGGTGGTCGCGTCCTCCCAATCGGCGACGACGTCGGCGAGAAACCCGTCGCCCCGTTCGCTGCCTTCGGTCAGCGGCTCGTCGCCGCGGTCGTATCCGTAGTAGCCGATTGCAGAGGCCGAGATCAGCACCGCGGTACCGGTGCGTGCCACCAGTTCGGCGAGCCGGCGCGTCGGGCCGATTCTGCTGTCGCGGATCGTCTTTCGGTGTTTGTCGGTGAATCGGCCGGCGATGGAGGCGCCGGCCAGGTGGATGACCGCGTCCACACCGTTCAGCAGCTCCGGGTCGGGATCGGCCGGATTCCACTGCCGCTCGTCCGGCCCGTGCGCGGTGCCACGGACCAGCCGGATGACGCGATGGCCACCCGTGCTCAGGAACGCCGTCAACGCCGTGCCGACCAGCCCCGAGGAACCCGTCACCGCCACCGTGGACGGCCGCAGGCCGTGCCGGTCGGCACGCGCGTGCGCGGCGAGATCGTCGGCCAACTGATGGTGCCGGTAGGCGAACATGGCGCGCAACGCCGACGCCGGCACCGGGGTCTCGACTCGGTCGATGACCCGCGTTTCGGTCGCACTGACTTCCTCGAAGTCGTGCGTGTGCCGCCAGCGGGCGACCAGGCGCGGGGGCAGCGACGCCAAGCCGTCGCTGCTGATGGCATCGACGAAACGCCTTGGGGGATCGTAGAAATCGGGCTGATGCTGGGCGACCCAGCGCAGCCCGCCGGGCAGCGCGAGGATGGCGCGGCCGTCCTCGAGCGATTCGGCTTCGGCGATCAGGCGCATCGGTGACCAGGGCGGGGAGAGTCGGTTGAACGCACCGGGTCTGGCGTACCAGGCGAAGACCTCGTCGCGCGAAGCGTCGATCACGCTGGAATAGTTGATCCCCATCCCATGACGTTACCGGTCCGGCAGCGCGTGCTCGACGATGGGCAACCGCGGTAGCGGTTGGCGTTCACCGCGCTTGGCCGCCAGGTATACCTGCGCGGTTTCATTGGCCACGGTCTGCCAGTCGAAGTCGGAGCTGAGCCGCTTGCGGGCGGCGCGGGCGCGCCGTTGCGCGGCGGCGACGGCGGCGAGCACGGTGCGCACCGCGGCGGCAAGAGCGGCCACGTCGCGCGGGGGACACGACACGCCGGTGACGCCGTTGATCACCGCCTCGCCCAGCCCGCCGATATTCGACGTCACCAGGGGGATGCCGGCGGCGGCGGCCTCGAGCGCGGCCAGGCCGAACGGCTCGTAGTGACTGGGCAGGACGGCCGCGTCGGCCCGGTGCAACAGCTCGAGCAGTTCGGCGTGCTCGCAGTGGCCGGCAAAGCGGATTGCCTTGAGCACTTTATGTTTACGGGCTTGCTCGACCAGCCACTCCTGCTGGGTGCCGTCTCCGGCGATGGTCAGCGTGGTGCCCGGGTGGGTGCGGCGAATTCGCGCCAGGGCCGCAATGGCGTCGTGCACGCCCTTCTCGTATTCCAGCCGTCCGACATAGAGCAACTCGGCCGGCCCGGTGCGGGGGCGGCGAGGGGCGAACGGCCAGCGTTCGGCGTGGATGCCGTTGGGTATCACCGTCGTCGCGGACAAGCCGGGTCCGAACAGCTCGTTGATCTCCTCGCTCATCGACACCGAACACGCGATGAGCGAATCGGATTCACGCACCAACCACGACTCGACGGCGTGCACCTGACGGCTGATGGGCCCGCTGACCCAGCCCGAGTGCCGACCGGCTTCGGTCGCGTGGATGGTGGAGACCAGCGGCACGTCGTAGTGCTGGGCGAGCGCGACCGCGGGGTGGGCCACCAGCCAGTCGTGGGCGTGTACCACGTCGGGGCGCCAAACGCGTTCGCTGCCAGGCTGTTTCAAGGAGAGGCCGGCGCGTGTCATGGCGTGTCCCATGGCCAGCGTCCAGGCCATCATGTCGCTGCTGAAGGTGAACTCGTGCGGGTCGTGTGCCGCCGCGATCACCCGCACGCCCTCGCTGATGCCGTCCGACGTCGGGTGGGTGCCGGCGTCGGTGCCGGTGGGGTGCCGGGACAACACGACGACGTCGTGCCCGGCCGCGGCCAGAGCGGTGGACAGATGGTGCACGTGCCTGCCGAGGCCGCCGATGACCACCGGCGGGTACTCCCACGAGACCATCAGAATCTTCATGCGAGGGCCCCTTCGCCGCGCGAGGGTGCGCGGAATGCCGCCGCGCGCGGCGTGTCGCTGTACCCACACGCACGCTCGCGGCGGAAGGGGGAGGGGCCGTTAGCGCCGGCCAGGCCGGCCGCTGCGGAGGTCACCGGGGCAACCTGCGGGCATCGAGGGCACCGAACAGCCCGTCGGCCCGGTTCCACCCGTCGGCCAGGCGCTGTGCGGCGTCACGCCGGCCGGACGCCAACGCCCCGGCGATCTCCCGGGTGGCGTGGGCATGCAGGTGCGCCCGGTAGCGGGCGTAGTCGGCGGCGGAGTCCTTGCTGACCATGAACGGCCAGTCGCTGGACACGGTCAACAGCGTCTCGCGCAGGATCTGGTCGGCGACGTGATCGCGGGGGGTGGGCCCGTCCAGCGATGCCGTCTGGGCCAGCGCCTTGTCGACGGTGGACAGCGCGGTGTCCACCACCTCGGCGTTGAGCTGCACCAGGTCGGCCACCTGCTCGCCGTTCCACACCTGCCAGTCCTTGCCGGAACCCCATGAGCTGGGCGGCAATTCGACCGGAGAGCCGACGAACCCCGCAGTCATCGCATCGTTGAGCGTGCCGACTTGGACGCCCGCGGCGGGCAGCGCCCGCAGTACTCGCGCCAGCCAGGTGGGTCCTTCGTACCACCAGTGCCCGAACAACTCGGTGTCGAACGCGGCGACGACGTGGGCCGGGCGGCCGATCCGCTCGGATTCCGAGAGCAGCCGATTGCGGACCACGTCGACGAAGTCGGCGACATGCATGTCGACCGCGCGGTCGGCGCGCTCGGGGTCGTACGGCGCCTTGCCCTCCGAGGCGACGCCACGGCCGGTGACCCGGGCCGGCTTCAGGCCGGTGAGGTGGTCGTAGGTGTGGAAATCGCGGTAGGCGGCGTGCCCGGGATAGCCGGACTTGGGCGACCAGACCCGGTAGCTGACCTGCAGGTCCCGGCCGAACGCGACGACGCCGGTGTTGCCGACGGGCCGGCCCAGTGCGGTGTCGCCGTGTAGCGAGGGGCCGTCGACCATAAAGTGACTCACACCGGCGGCCGCGTACTCGGTTTCCAGGCCGGGGGCATAGGCGCACTCGGGTGCCCAGATGCCGGTGGGCCGCTGGGCCATCCGCAGCCGCGCGTCGGCCAAACCCTCGCGCAGGGCGAACTCCCGCAGTCGCGGGTTCAGCAACGGTTGGAAGGGATGGGCGAGCGGGCCGCCGAGCAGCTCCACCGTGCCGGCCTCGATCAGCCCGCGCAGCAGCGGGCTGCCACCGTGCCGCCACAGCGTGGCGAAATCGTCCAGCGCCTGCTCGGCCTCCGCGGACTCGCGAACACCGAAGGCCCGCAACGCTTCGGGTGTGCACGAGAGATAGCCCGCGGATTTCGAGCGGGGCACCGATCGCACGCTGGCGGCCTCGGCCGCGCGCAGCCGCCAGTTGGCCAGCCAGTGGTACATGCCGTCGAGGCAGTACGGGTCGTCGAGTTGGGCATTGACCACCGGCGTCATGCCGAGGGTGATCAGGCCGCGGCGATCCTCATCGGCCAGCTCACGCAACACCCGGAACAACGGCAGATAGGCCGCCGACCACGACTGGTAGAGCCATTCCTCGCCGACTGGCCACCGGCCGTGATGGGCCAGCCACGGCAGATGCGTGTGCAGCACCAGGGTGAACATGCCCGGTACCCGGTCCCGCTCGGCGGCGAAGGTGTTCAAGCGCGCACCGCGATCGCAACTAGATCGAGGCTGTCGTCGATGTGGCGGTCACCGCCTGCCGGGACGAGATCGAAGTCGGCGGTGGTGACCGCGGCGACGTCGGCCACCAGTTCGGGCGGCCACGGCGCGTCGGCGACCGCCCGCTCGATCTGCGCGTCGATGATGGAGCCGCCGTGGCGGGCATCCATCTCCTGTAGGCGGGGTCCATGGAACAGCCCGGACATGGCGACGTGACCGAAGCCGCCGTCCACCAGCAGTTCGCTCAGTTCGTCGGCGTTCAGCTCGCGGGTGTGGAACGGGTTGATCGGGGTGTCCCGGCCGGGGGAGAAGGTGATCCGATTCGGGGTGGACATCATCAGGAGTCCGCCCGGCCGCAGCACCCGGGCGCACTCGCGGACGAACTGGCCCTGGTCCCACAGGTGCTCGATGACCTGGAAGTTGACCACCACATCTACTGACGCGTCCGGCAGCGGCAGGTCGGCGAGGTTTGCCCGCATCACCTCGACCCGCGGGTAGCGGGCCCGGACATGCGCCACGGCGGCCTCGTCGTAGTCGACCGCAATCACCCGTTTGGCGACGCCTGCGATCAAATCGGCACCGTAACCTTCGCCACACCCGGCTTCGAGCACCTCCCGGCCCGCGCAGCGCGGCGCCAGCCGCTCGTAGACCACCTCGTGTCGGCGGAACCAGTAGTTCTCAATGTCCAGGTCGGGGATGGTGCGCTCGCCGGTCAGCGTCAATACCGCGGCAGCCTCCGCCGGTGAATCGGCGGGGATCCGGTCGGGTCCCTCGGGGACGAATGCGCTCATTGCTAAGGCAGGCTAATGCCTGGCGCCCGATTCGCGAACCGGGCAGCCGATCCAGGCGAAAGAATGCCCAGTACTACCCGCTATGGTGTGAGGGCAGACCGCAAAAAGTTACCGCCTAGTAACATGCCTGTGCGGTCGCGTAAACGCGTGACCTCAGTCCCGCAGCTAACGCTGTGGGACTCCGTCAAGGAGGACGAACCACACTTATGACGAACATCGTGGTCCTGATCAAGCAGGTCCCAGACACCTGGTCGGAGCGCAAGCTTTCCGACGGCGATTTCACGCTGGACCGCGAGGCCGCCGACGCGGTCTTGGACGAGATCAACGAGCGCGCCGTCGAAGAGGCGCTGCAGATCCGCGAGCGCGAAGGCGGCGAGGGAACGGTGACCGTGCTGACCGCCGGTCCCGAACGCGCCACCGAGGCGATCCGCAAGGCCCTGTCCATGGGCGCCGACAAGGCCGTCCACCTCAAGGACGACGGCCTGCACGGTTCCTGCGTCGTGCAGACCGCGTGGGCGCTGGCCCGTGCGCTGGGCACGATCGAGGGCACCGAGCTGGTCATCGCCGGTAACGAGGCCACCGACGGCTCGGGTGGCGCGGTGCCGGCGATCATCGCCGAGTACCTGGGCCTGCCGCAGCTCACCCACGTGCGCAAGCTGTCCGTCGAGGGCGGCAAGGTGACCGCCGAGCGGGAAACCGACGACGGCCTGTTCGCCCTCGAGGCCACGCTGCCCGCGGTGGTCAGCGTCAACGAGAAGATCAACGAGCCACGCTTCCCGTCGTTCAAGGGCATCATGGCCGCCAAGAAGAAGGAAGTAACCGTCCTGACCCTGGCCGAGATCGGCGTCGAGAGCGACGAGGTCGGCCTGGAGAACGCGGGTTCGACGGTGCTGTCCTCCACGCCCAAGCCGCCGAAGACGGCCGGCGAGAAGGTCACCGACGAGGGCGAGGGCGGCAGCCAGATCGCTCAGTACCTGGTGTCCCAGAAGATCATCTGAGCGCAATTCCTGACTAGAGAGCAGATAACCCATGGCTGAAGTACTGGTGCTCGTTGAGCAAGCTGAAGGTGCCCTCAAGAAGGTCACTTCCGAACTGATTACCGCCGCACGCGCGCTCGGCGACCCCGCCGCTGTCGTGGTCGGCGCCCCCGGCACGGCCGAGCCGTTGATCGACGGGCTGAAGGCGGCCGGTGCCGCGAAGATCTACGTCGCGGAGTCCGACGTCGTCGACAACTACCTGATCACCCCGTACGTGGACGTGCTGGCCACGCTGGCCGAGGAGTCGACGCCGGCCGCGGTGCTGCTGGCCGCCAACGCCGACGGCAAGGAGATCGCCGGCCGGCTCGCGGCCCGGATAGGTTCGGGCCTGCTGGTCGACGTCGTCGAGGTCAAAGAGGGCAACAAGGCCGTGCACTCCATCTTCGGTGGTGCGTTCACCGTCGAGGCGCAGGCCAACGGCGACACCCCGGTGATCACGGTCCGTGCCGGTGCCGTCGACGCCGAGCCGGCCGACGGTGCCGGAGAGGTCGTGAACGTCGAGGTGCCCGAGCCCGCCGAGAACGCGACCAAGATCACCTCGCGCGAGCCGGCGGTCGCCGGCGACCGCCCGGAGCTCACCGAGGCCACCGTGGTGGTGTCCGGTGGTCGCGGTGTGGGCAGCGGGCGGCGCCCGCGCCCCCGCGGGTACCGACGGCAATGGCGGCAACGCCAGCAACGGCGGGGTCGGCGGGGCGGTCGGCATCCGGCTG
>NZ_LZKQ01000144.1 GCF_001668675.1 Mycobacterium asiaticum
CGAGTTCGAGTCGCAGCTGCAGATCCACCTGGTCGGGGCCAACCGGCTGGCCGCCGCCGTGCTCCCCGGCATGCTCGATCGCCGGCGCGGCGACCTCATCTTCGTGGGTTCGGATGTGGCGCTGCGCCAGCGCCCGCACATGGGCGCCTACGGCGCAGCCAAGGCCGCGCTCGTCGCGATGGTCACCAACTTCCAGATGGAGCTCGAGGGCACCGGTGTCCGCGCATCGATCGTGCACCCGGGTCCGACGAAAACCTCGATGGGCTGGAGCTTGCCGGCCGAGAAAATCGGTCCCGCACTTGAGGACTGGGCCAAGTGGGGCCAGGCCAGGCACGATTACTTCCTGCGCGCCACGGACCTGGCCCGGGCGATCACGTTCGTCGCCGAGACGCCGCGGGGTGGCTTCATCGCGAACATGGAGCTTCAGCCCGAAGCGCCGTTGGCCGACAAGAAGGATCGCCAGAAGTTAGCACTGGGCGAAGAGGGGATGCCGTCATGACGTCAACAGCAGTAGTGCCCCGGGTTTCCGGCGGCGAGGAGGAACACGGCCACCTCGAAGAGTTCCGCACCGACCCGATCGGGCTGATGCAGCGGGTCCGCGACGAGTGCGGTGACGTCGGGTGGTTCCAGCTCGCCGACAAGCACGTGATCCTGTTGTCCGGCGCCGGCGCGAACGAGTTCTTCTTCCGTTCCGCCGACGAGGAGCTGGACCAGGCGGCGGCTTATCCGTTCATGGCACCGATTTTCGGCAAGGGCGTGGTGTTCGATGCCAGCCCCGAGCGGCGCAAGGAGATGCTGCACAACTCGGCGTTGCGCGGTGAGCAGATGAAGGGCCACGCCGCGACCATCGAGGGCGAAGTGAAGCGAATGGTCGCCAATTGGGGCGACGATGGCGAAATCGACTTGCTGGATTTCTTCGCCGAGTTGACCATCTACACCTCGACGGCCTGCCTGATCGGGCTGAAGTTCCGTAATCAACTGGACTCCCGGTTCGCGCACTACTACCACGAGCTGGAGCGTGGCACCGACCCGCTGTGCTACGTCGACCCCTACCTGCCGATCGAGAGCTTCCAGCGACGCGATCAGGCTCGCAAGGACCTGGTCGCGCTGGTGCAGGAGATCATGCACCAGCGAGTTGCCAACCCGCCCAAGGACAAACGCGACCGCGACATGCTCGACGTACTGGTGTCGATCAAGGACGAGGAAGGCAATCCGCGGTTCTCCGCCGA
Organism: Mycobacterium asiaticum; assembly: GCF_001668675.1. GTDB lineage: Bacteria > Actinomycetota > Actinomycetes > Mycobacteriales > Mycobacteriaceae > Mycobacterium > Mycobacterium asiaticum_D. The sequence continues at coordinate 1,230 of NZ_LZKQ01000144.1, forward strand.
CGAGGTCACCGGAATGTTCATCTCGCTGATGTTCGCCGGGCACCACACCAGTTCGGGAACCTCGGCGTGGACGTTGATCGAGCTGATCCGTCATCCCGACGTCTACGCGGAGGTACTCGCCGAACTCGAGGAGCTCTACGCCGACGGCCAGGAGGTGAGTTTCCATGCGCTGCGCCAGATTCCGAAGTTGGACAACGTGGTCAAGGAGGCGTTGCGGCTGCATCCCCCGCTGATCATCCTGATGCGGGTCGCGCAGGGCGAGTTCGAGGTGGAAGGCTTTCCCATTCACCCCGGCGATTACGTCGCCGCGTCCCCCGCCATCTCCAACCGGATTCCGGAGGACTTCCCGGACCCGGACGCGTTCAACCCGGACCGCTATAACAAGCCCGAGCAGGCCGACATCGCCAACCGGTGGACGTGGATTCCATTTGGTGCGGGCCGGCACCGTTGCGTCGGCGCCGCCTTCGCGACCATGCAGATCAAGGCGATCTTCTCGGTGTTGTTGCGCGAGTACGAGTTCGAGATGGCCCAGCCCGCCGACAGCTACCGCAACGACCACTCGAAGATGGTGGTCCAGCTGGCCCGGCCGGCCAAGGTGCGGTACCGCAAGCGCGGCGCCTGAAGGAGGGCAGCTGATGGGCTTTCGCATCGAAGTCGATCTGGATCTGTGCCAGGGCCACGCCATGTGCGAACTGGAAGCGCCGGACTACTTCCGGGTGCCCAAGCGCGGCAAGGTCGAGATCGTCGACCCCGAACCCCCCGAAGACGCCCGCGACGAAGTTGAACGCGCGGTCGAAATGTGCCCGACCCAAGCACTATTCATCAAAGAGAAGGAAGACTGAGGACAATGGCGTCTTTCGAACGTGCGGAACTCGACGAATGGGTGCAGTCCTGGCTGCAGGCCAACAAGGACTGCGAGAAGGCCGGTGATTGGAAACCGCTGGCTGACTTCTACGCCCCCGACGCCACCTACGGCTGGAACATCGGGCCCAAGGAAGACGTGATGTGCGTCGGTATCGACGAGATCCGCGACATCGCGCTGGGCCTGGAGATGGAGGGGCTGGAGAACTGGCAGTACCCGTACCAGAAGGTCCTCGTCGACGACCGTCAGGGCGAAATCGTCGGGTTCTGGAAGCAGGTCGTACTCGACGGCGAGGGCGGGCAGCAGGAGATCTACGGCATCGGTGGCAGCTGGTTCCGGCTCAACGCCGACAAGCTCATCGAGTGGCAGCGCGACTTCTTCGACTTCGGCCACGTGCAGGCGCTGTACCTGAAGCTGATGAAGGCCGGAAAGCTGTCTGCGGGCATGCAGAAACGGATCGAACGCAGCCTGGCCGGGGAGAAACTGCCTGGTTACTACCCCTTGGGCCAGGCTCCGGTGCCGATCTGGTGAGCCGGTCCCAACCCTGCACGCGGCACCCAACCAAGCGTTTGATTCGTTGCACGCGCTATGCTGACGCAACAAGGGTGCCTGTGGCACTCGTCACCACCGCTGCCCGGCACCGAGTCAGGCACTTCCAATTCAAAGGCGAAATGGGGTCAGGTCCATCGTGAAGACAAAAGGCGCACTGATCTGGGAATTCAACCAGCCGTGGTCCATCGAAGAGATTGAGATCGGCGATCCCGTCAAGGACGAGGTCAAGATCCAGATGGAAGCGGCCGGGATGTGCCACTCCGACCACCACCTGGTGACCGGCGGCATCCCGATGGCCGGCTTCCCGGTGCTCGGCGGGCACGAGGGTGCCGGAATCGTCACCGAGGTCGGCCCCGGCGTCGACGACATCGCCCCCGGCGACCACGTCGTGCTGTCGTTCATCCCGTCCTGCGGCCAGTGTCCGACCTGTCAGGCGGGCATGCGCAACCTCTGCGACCTGGGCGCCGGATTGCTGGGTGGCGCGGCGGTGAGCGACGGAACCTTCCGCATCCAGGCCCGCGGCCAGAACGTTTTCCCGATGACGCTGCTCGGCACCTTCTCGCCGTACATGGTCGTGCACCGCAGCTCGGTGGTGAAGATCGACCCGTCCGTTCCGTTCGAAGTGGCCGCGCTGGTCGGCTGCGGCGTCACCACGGGCTACGGCTCGGCCGTGCGCACCGCCGACATCCGCCCCGGCCAGGACGTGGCCATCGTCGGTGTCGGTGGCGTCGGCATGGCGGCCCTGCAGGGGGCGGTCGCGGCCGGTGCCCGGTACATCTTCGCGATCGACCCGGTGGAGTGGAAGCGCGACCAGGCGCTGAAGTTCGGCGCCACCCACGTCTTCCCCGACATCAACGCCGCGCTGATGGGCATCGCCGAGGTCACCTACGGCCTGATGGCTCACAAGGTGATCGTGACCGTTGGTGAGCTGCACGGCGCCGATATCGACAACTACCTGAACATCACCGCCAAGGGCGGCACCTGCGTGGCGACGGCCATCGGCAGCCTGCTGGACACCAATGTGACGCTGAACCTGGCGATGCTCACGCTGATGCAGAAGAACCTGCAGGGCACCATCTTCGGTGGCGGCAACCCGCAGTACGACATCCCGCAGCTGCTGGCGATGTACAAGGCCGGCAAGCTGAACCTGGACGACATGGTCACCACCCAGTACCGCCTGGAGCAGATCAACGAGGGCTACCAGGACATGCTGGACGGCAAGAACATTCGCGGCGTCATCCGCTACACCGACGCAGACCGGTAGACCCGCGGGGATAAGCCGGGTCGCGGGTGGCCGGATTTCCGCACCTGTTGGCGCCGGGACGCATCGGCGCCATGCCGGTGCGCAACCGGGTGGTCATGTCTCCGATGGAGACGATGTACGGCACCGGAGACGGACTGCCCTCGCAGCGCACCCGTGACTACTTCGCCGCGCGCGCCCACGGCGGTGTCGGCCTGATCACCCTGGGCGCCACCGGGGTTGACCATCGACACCCCGAGACGCCCGGCGGCCTGCACCTGGCCACGGACGCCGCCGGCGACGCGCACCGCGCGCTGGTGGACGTGGTGCACGAACACGGGGCCAAG
>NZ_LZKQ01000145.1 GCF_001668675.1 Mycobacterium asiaticum
CCGCCGATTCCGCCGATGCCGGGATTGCCTCCTGCTCCGCCATTGCCCGCGGCCCCGCCGGACCGCCGTCGCCGCCAGCACCGCCGGCCTTACCCACACCGGGCTCGGCGTCGTTGCTCACCTCGGCTCCGCCCTGACCGCCCTTACCGCCAGCCTGGCCGGGCAACGCGCCATTGCCGCCGGCGGTGCCCGCCGTGGCGGTCCCCGACGGCGGGGCATTGTCACCGTCAGCCCCGTTCGCCGCCGGGTTCACCGGTGTCGGGTTCACCCCTGCGGCACCCGCGGCACCATCACCACCGGCACCCCCGGCACCCCCATTGCCGTGACTACCGCCAGCACCACCAGCGCCACCATCGCCGCCGTTCCCCCCACCGACAGCGGTAGCGCTGAACCCCGCACCACCCGCACCACCGTGACCGCCGGCCACCTTTGACCCCGCCGCACCCGTAGCGCCCGCGGCGGCACCGGGGCCGCCCGCAGCACCGCCCACACCACCGGCACCGACACCGCCGGCATCGCCACCGACCCCGCCCACACCACCGGTGGTCAGGGCATCACCGGCCCCGCCGGCCCCACCAACACCCGCAATCCCGGAATTACCGCCAGCACCGCCGGCGCCGCCGCTATAGAACGCCGCCGCCCTAGCCAACCCACCGGCCCCACCGGCCCCGCCGGCACCGGCGGCCAGCGTGTCGGTGCCCCCGCCGCCGAGCCCGCCAATGCCACCGGCCCCGCCAAAACCGCCCAAGATCCCGCCGGTGCCACCTTGTCCACCGGCCCCGCCCGCGGCGCCCGGGGCGCCGGCCCCGCCGGCCCCACCCAAGCCGCCATTGCCGAAGAACCCAGCATCGCCTCCGGCGCCACCGGCCTTACCGATACCGCCAGACCCGCCGTTACCGCCGTTGCCCCACAGAATCCCGCCGGCGCCACCGGCCGCGCCGGTGCCGGGGGCGCCGTTGGTGCCGTCGCCGATCAGCGGACGCCCCAAGAATGCGGTGGTAGGGCCATTGATGGCACCCAAAACGGATTGCTGCAATGCCTCCAACGGGGACGCGTTGGCCGCCTCAACGGCGGCATAGCTGGCCGCGGCCTGATTCAACGCGCGCACCAGGTCGGCTTGAAACAGCGCCGCCTGCGTGGTCAGCGCCTGATATTCCTGGCCATAGCCGGCCAGAAACGATGCGATCGCCGCCGACACCTCATCCTGCGCCGCTGCAAGCAGCGAGGTCGTCGGTTCCGCCGCTGCGGCGTTGGCGGCGCGCAGCGCCGTCCCCAGGCCCGTCAGATCCTGGGCGGCTGCCGCCACCGCCTCCGGCGAAACGGTCACGAAGAACGACATGGCTGCTCCCATCGGTAGGGAAAATGCGCGCAATTAGGGACAGCCGCCATGTCACGCACGCGGCACTCAGAAGACCCACCCGGGCCGATACTTTCGGCAGGAATGATCCCTGGATGTTAGACCCTTGTATTCAGGATGGCGACGAATCCCGGCAAATTGTTTGATTCAAGTTCACCTCGAATCAATTCCGCCTGCAAACCGCGCATCCGCAAAACTCAAACCCCGTGCAGCGCAATATCTTTCCACGCAGCGCATAGCGTGGAGTCATGGCAGAGATTGATCTGGATACGCTTTCGACGCCCGAGCACGGCTACACCGTCGACGACGAGGATGACGACGAACCGGTCCTGCTGGACCGGGACGGCAAACCCGTCGAGACCTGGCGCGAGCGCTATCCCTACGACCACCGGATGCCGCGCGACGAATACGAGTGGCTCAAACGACGGCTGCAGATCGAATTGCTGAAGTTGCAGAACAACAGCCGGAGCACCGGCACCCGGCACCTGATTCTGTTCGAGGGTCGCGACGCCGCTGGCAAGGGCGGCACCATCCAGCGATTCATGGAGCACCTGAATCCCCGGACGGCGCGGGTGGTGGCGCTGGCGAAGCCATCAGAGCGCGAACAGACGCAGTGGTATTTCCAGCGCTACATCACTCACCTGCCGGCCGCGGGCGAGATGGTGCTGTTCGACCGCTCTTGGTACAACCGCGCCGGCGTGGAGAAGGTGATGGGATTCTGCACCCCCGAGCAGCACGCTGAATTTCTGGAACAGGCACCGGCATTGGAGAAGCTTCTGGTCAAAGACGGAATCAAGCTCACCAAGCTGTGGTTCTCGGTGTCCCCACACGAGCAGCGCACCAGGTTCGCCATACGTCTTATCGACCCCGTCAAGCAATGGAAATTCTCGCCGATGGACATGGAGTCGGTGAACCGGTGGGACGCCTACACGGCCGCGAAAGAAGAAATGTTCGCCGCGACCGACACCGACTTCGCGCCGTGGATCGTGGTGAAAAGCAATGACAAGAAGCGCGCCCGCATCAACGCGATGCGACACCTGCTCGACAAGTTCGACTACGAGGACAAGGACCACGAGCTGGTGGGCGTGCCTGACCCGCTGATCGTCGGCCGTGCGCTGGAAGACTAACCGTCCAAGAACTACATTTTCACTCAGTGGTAATATTGTTCTCATGTTTCAGCAACACCCTTGCGACGCGCCATGACGCTCCTGGAGAGCGGTAACGGACTGCCCGCGCATGTACAAGGCGCCGCGGACCCGAGGTTCGGTTGCGCCGTAAGCACTTTCGCGAAGATCTTCTCCGGCGGCCCGCGCTTCGGCGGCGGCGCCCTGTCGGTCTACGTGGACGGCGAGCCCGTCGTCGACGTCTGGACCGGGTGGTCGGATCGACACGGTGACGTGCCCTGGTCAGCGAACACCGGCGCCATGGTGTTCTCCGCGAGCAAGGGAGTGGCCGCCACCGTCCTACATCGCCTGGTTGACCGCGGCAAGCTTTCCTACGACGCGCCCGTCGCGGAGTATTGGCCCGAGTTCGGCGCCAACGGCAAGTCCGAGATCACGGTGCGCGACATGCTGGCGCACAAATCCGGCCTGTCACACCTGCAAGGGGTCAGCAAGGAAGAGTTGCTCGACCACCGGCTGATGGAAGAGCGCATGGCCGCGGCACCGGTCGACCGGCATGCCGGCAGGGCCGCCTATCACGCATTCACCTACGGCTGGCTCACGTCGGGATTGGCCCGCGCGATCACCGGCAAGGGGATGCGCGAGTTGTTCCGCACCGAGATAGCCCAAACGCTGGACACCGACGGGCTGCACCTCGGGCGTCCGCCCGCCGGGGCTCCCACCAAAGCGGCGCAGATCATGTTCCCCCAGACCACCCGCGCCAACCCGTTGTTCGACCTATTGGCACCCCGACTCGCGGAATTGCCGGTGGCAGGTGGTCTGGGTGCGATGTACGTCCCCGGGATCACCTCGCTGATCCAGGGCGACACGCCCTTCCTGGACAGCGAGATTCCGTCGGTGAACGCGGTCGTGACGGCGCGCGGGCTGGCCAAGATGTACGGCGCGTTGGCCAACGACGGTCGGGTAGCCCAAACCCAGTTGCTGTCTACGGAATTGGCGGCGGGGCTGCTGGGCAAGACCAGCTTGCGCCCCGACCTGAACCTGATCGTGCCGATGTCGTTCAACCTCGGCTACCACGGATCACCGGTGCCCGGTCTCCTCCGCGGCTACGGGCACGCCGGCCTGGGCGGCACCATCGGCTGGGCCGACCCGGTCACCAAGAGCTCCTTCGCGTTCGTGCACAACCGGCTGGTCACCCCGATCCTGTTGGACCAGATCCTGTTCGTGCCGCTGATCCTGCCTATCCGGCGGGCAACCACCGCAGTCCACCAACGCGGCTTCACCGCGGTGCCGAACCTGGGCGCGCCGTATCAGACGGCTTTGGTCGCACCGACGTAGGAGAGCACCACGTCGGATTCATCGGTGATCCGGGTCAGCGTCGAGTAGGAGCGAACGAACGACTGTCCGACGCATCCGTCGATCTTCATGTGGAACTCGCTGATCATGATCCACGGATTGGGACCCTTGAATTCTTTCCTGACCACCGGCACCACCACCACGAATCCCGGCTTCATCCCGACGCTGACCACTCCGTTGTACGGCGTACTGATCAGCGGCAGGAGTTGGAACGGCTCGCCGGGCCCGAACGGCACCACCGCGCCGAGCGAGGGAGTAACGCCCCCGCCGTTGGCCATCGTGACGCCGTTGGCTGTGCTCATGTCGATGCCGCAACCGATTTCGTACCCCACTTCGAGAACGCCGTGCGGGGTTTCCGGACCGGTCAGGGAGGCGACGAATATCCCGCTGGACAGGTATTCGCGAGACGACGCGGCGGTGGTCAACGGCGCCACCGGTACGTGCTTCTCGTCCCTAGCCCCGAGCGCGAGGGTCCAGCCGTCAGGCGTCGTCACCCGGGCGGGCACACCGGGTGGTACCGCGCCGTCGGCCGACGACGCGACGCCGACCGGCTGCGAGACGGGATCGGCCGCCGCCGACGGAGAGGTCACTGGTAGCGCCAGACAGACAGCGAGAACCGCAGCACGACGAACGACCGCGGACATGCGCACCACGGGCTACACGCTAGGTACCGTCCGAGCCGGTGCGGGCTTTGCTAGCTAACCCAATCGGAGTTGTTGCGCGTTTGTAGCCGGTTTGCGACGAAGACTCGGCAGGCTCAGATTGCATCACCGTTTCGCGAGTAAGCTCAGGAATGGCCAGTCATTCGCGCCAGAGCAGAGGGGGCGGCCGATGAGCCTTCAGAAATTTGCAGCGGGAATTGCTGCTGGCCTGATTGGACTGGCGGCCGCGATCGGCAGTGCCGGCGCCGCGAACGCGGACCCCGATGACGCGGTGCCACCGATAATTGATGACTACATCATCGTCATCAACCCGCAGCTGGCTCAGGATCCCCGTTCCACCGACACCCCCAACAACTTCGGCGTCCCGGGCGCCAAGGACTGGACCGGCAGCGGAATGTTCTGCCAGAACCGAAACGCCAACTGCAAGAAGATGGGCTTCTAGTCCAGCGAAATCGGCTGCCGGACAAGGCAATCAGTAGTTCGGTGTAGTCTCGTGATGACTGCGACCGGAAGGATCTCCTGTTTTGTCCACCTGGCTCATCACCGGTTGTTCGACGGGGCTCGGTCGCGCCCTCGCCGAGGCCGTCATCGACAAAGGACACAACGCGGTCGTGACGGCCCGCGACATCGACAGCGTGAAGGACCTCGCGGACGCAGTTCCCGAGCGGGTGCTCGCGGCGACGCTGGACGTGACCGAGCCGGAGCAGATCGACAAGGCGGTGCGCGAGGCGCAGGAGCGCTTCGTTGATATCGACGTGCTGGTCAACAACGCCGGCTACGGGTACCGCGCCGCCGTCGAAGAGGGTGAGGACGACAAGGTTCGCGCCCTGTTCGAAACGCACTTCTTCGGCACGGTCGCGATGATCAAGGCCGTCCTGCCGGCCATGCGTGCCCGCGGTTCCGGCGCCATCGTCAACATCTCCTCGATCGGCGCGCAGTTGACGCCGGTGGGATCGGGCTATTACTCGGCGGCCAAGGCCGCGGTCGAAGGTATGAGCGGCGCGCTGCACGGCGAGCTTGCGCCGCTGGGGATTTCGGTCACCGTGGTCGAGCCCGGCGCTTTCCGTACCGATTTCGCCGGGCGCTCGCTGACGCAGTCGGACACTGTCATCGATGACTACGCCGAGACCGCGGGACGCCGCCGCAAAGAAAACGACACCATGCACGGTCACCAGACCGGTGATCCCGCCAAGGCGGCAGCAGCGATCATCGCCGCGGTGGAAGCGAACGAGCCCCCCGCATTCCTGCTACTTGGCCAGGACGCGCTGTTCTCCTACCGGCATATCGCCGAGCGGCGCGCCAAGGAGATCGCCGCTTGGGAGGGCCTCAGCGCGGGCACATGTCTGGACGACTGTACGTAAAGCCTTACCGGCGTTTAACATTCGTGACGAGCAGAGCGTCCAGCGAGTACCTTCCCGCACCAAGGAACACCAGCAGGAAGAAGCCGAAGCAGTAGAGGATGGCCAGGGTCCCACCGTTGCCGCCGGGCGGGTCGCCGATGGGCCATAGGGCGTGCGGTTGGTGCATCCAGAAATAGGCGACCGCCATCGTGCCGGACGCGAAGAACGCCGCGATCCGGGTGAACAGGCCCGCCGCCACAAACAATCCGGTGGTGAATTCGATGACCCCGGCGTACCAACCGGGCCATTGCAGGACCGGGATGTCCTGGCCAATCGGGACGGGCCAATCGAACAGAATCATGGAGCCGTGGCCGGCAAACAAGAGCCCGTAGACCAATCAAAACAGGCTCAGCACCGCAGGCGAATAGCCGGTGAGGCGTTGGTCGAGGTTCATACGACCCACCCTACGATCGTGACGGACGGCCTAAATGGTGGGATGCATGTCCCTTACGCCACTCACGGTCGGGGCCGAGCACCCAATAGCGTCCACGACATGCAAACGATTCCCGGCCTTGTCGATTCCGCGGTAGCTCGGGCCGCGCTTCAGCTGGCCCAATCCACCGAGCCCACATCGGTTTTTAATCACAGCGTGCGCAGCTACCTGTTCGCCGAGCTGCTCGCCGCCCGCGATGGCCTCAGCCCGCAAACCGATTACGACAGCGAAACCCTGTTCCTGGGGTCCGTCCTGCACGACCTCGGCGCCGGGACCGCCGCTGCCGGCAAGGAACGCTTCGAGGTCGAAGGTGCCGACCTGGCAGCGACCCTGCTGACCGAACACGGTTGTGACCGTGCGGTAGTGGATGCCGTGTGGGAGGCCATCGCGCTGCACAGCTCCATGGGAATCGCACACCGCCGCGGGCCGATCTGTTATCTGGTCAGCGGCGGGGTAGGCATCGACTTCGGCCGCAACGCCGACTTCATCGACGACCAGGCCGCCGAGGCCATCCACTCTCGGTACCCGCGGCTGGCCATGGCCACAACGTTGGTGGACGCCATCGCCGCACATGCCCAGCGCAGCCCGGACGCGGGAATGCCCTACACCATGGGCGGTGAGGTCTTGCGCGAACGGCGCAGTGGGGCGATCACCATGCTCGAGCACATGGCCGCGGCCGGCCGGTGGGGTAGCTGACCAGACCCGCAGAGCCCTCGTGTACATGTACAGATGCACACGAGGAGACCACATTGGCATACCTGTACCTGCTCGTCGCCATCTTCGCCGAGGTGGTGGCCACCAGCCTGCTCAAGAGCACCGACGGCTTCAGTCGGCTATGGCCGACAGTGGCCTGCCTGCTGGGGTATGCAGTCGCGTTCGCCTTACTCGCGCTGTCGATCTCGCGCGGCATGCAGACCGACGTCGCCTACGCGCTGTGGTCGGCGATAGGCACGGCCGCGATCGTGTTGATCGCGGTGATGTTCCTGGGCTCCCCCATCTCGACCGCAAAGGTGATCGGCGTCGGACTGATCATTGCCGGCGTCGTCACACTCAATCTCGGTGGCGCCCACTGAGTTGGCCGGCCGGCTCGTCCACCACGGTCGCCGCCCAGGCCAGCAGCCTCCGCCACAACCGATGCCGGCTCGACGCCATGTTGTGGCAGTGCGCGCTGCCCGACAGGATCACAGTCGTCAGGTCGGGGCTGTTGCGGTACATGGCGGCTTCGGCGCGCGGATCCGGCGAGACGTCAGTGGCGCCGTAGCCGATCAGGACCGGCACGTCGATGGTGGCTGCGTGCTCGCTGACAATGCCGGGGATCATCGCAAGGCCGAACACACGCGGCACCACCGATTTCGTTGCGGCGGAATCGGCTTCGATGACGGCGGACGGCACGTCGGGCAGATGAAACCAGCTCTGCAGATCGTCGCGGGGGCCTTCGACGTACGGCGCCGACAGCGCGGCGAGGATCTCACCGGCCAGCGCTGTCCGCCCCTGCGGCGTGGCGGCCCGGGCAATGAAGTCCGGGCTCAGATTCAGCGGCGCCACCTGCTTATTGGTGCACCCGAGTACCGCGAGCCCCGCATAGCTCGAATAGAGGGCTTGTTGGGTGATCGCCAGGTACCCGCCCAAAGAATGTGCGACGGCGACCACGGGCCGGTCGTCGCCCGTCACGTCGGGCACTGCCGAGACGACCTCGGCGAGCGTGGCCGCGATGTGGGTGAAGTCGAAATCGCTTGTCGGTTTTGAACTCTCGCCCGTGCCCAACGGATCGATCGTTAGGACCGAATAGCCGTTGCCGGCCGCGAAGTCGGCGAAGCTGTAGCCATAATGGCCCGGGACGTGCAAATCCCAGTAGTGCCTGCTGTAGGTGCCGCCGGGCAGGCAGCACAGGACGGCGCGCCCGCGGTCAGCAGTGCGCGCCGGATAGTAGGTCGCGGCCAGCGATGCCGGCTCCCCCAACGCTGCACTGACATCGAAGTCGATGCTCGATCCGGAGGTCAACGCATCGACCGCTAGGAAACCCGCGAGCCCAGCCGACCCAGATAGAGCAGCCACATGATGCCGCCGAGCACCGAGGCGACAATCGCCCACGTCTTCGCGGTATTGGACGCACTGGTCGCTTCGGCATAGCGGCCCTGTCCCCATAGCCCGTCCACCCTGGCGGCGTAGACGGTCGCCACAATGCCCGGGATGGTGCACAGGAAAATAGTGATGATCGACCACACCAGGTAATTGCTCGGCTTGCCCGCCTGCCCGTATTGCCCGTATTGCCCCGGTGGCGGATAGGCGCCATAGGGTTGCGGCGAGGGCGGTGGGTAACCGCCGCCCGGCGGCGGGTAGCCCCCGCCCGGCGCCGGGTAGCCGTACGGCTGTTGCGGCTGCGGGGGTGGGTATCCGCCGCCTTGATAGGGCGGGTACTCCCCCGGCGAAGGCTCATAGCCTCCGTACGGCGAGTAGTTATCGGGCGGTGGACCTGTCATGGCGACTCCGAACTGGAGTTAGCTGGAAAACGCGATCCATAACAGTGGCGCGGTGCGTCGGGGCCTGTCAATCCCCAGTTGGCGCTTCGCTATCGAGCTCGGGCACCGGGCCGACCAGGAGTCGCTGGATCACCGGAGCGGCCCGGCGGCTGATTTCGTCGCGGCTGAGATCGGCAATCGGCGGATTGACCAGTATGTAGCGGGTGATCGCGAGACCGATGACAAACGATCCCGTCAAACCGGTGCGCTGCACCAGGTGGTCCGGCTCGCCGTAATCAGTTTGGGCGCAACCTGTTCGGCGAACACCCTGGCGCAACGCCCCAGAAGCGATCGCTGCGCTGCCGATGGTGTTCGACGGCGTCGTCAGCCTGCGGGCCGAACAGCCCTGGTGCAGGGGTCTTGACACGCGTGATTGATCCCAGGCAACACCTGCGGTGTGATATCCGCGCCCGCACGGATGGTCGCAAACGCTGTGATCCCGCCCAGGACACACATTGCCGCTGTGATGAGTAGCGCCAACGAGTAACCGGGACCGAGTGCCTGCCCGGGGCCGGCGCTGATCCCCGCGGCCACCGGCAGCACTGCGACGGCCAATAATCCGGCGACCCTGGCGATGGCATTGTTGACCCCCGAAGCAGTGCCCGCATAGTTATCCGGGACGGCGGACAGGACTGCCGCGGTCAACGGCGCGACGGTGATCGCCAGCCCCACGCCGAACACCACCACTGCCGGCAGCACCGCGCCCAAATAAGTTGCCCCAGGGACAATCCGGGCCATCAAAGCCAAGCCCACCGCCGCCACGAGCGGGCCGACGGTCATCGGAACCCGGGGACCCGTGCGTTGCGCAACAGCGCCGGCACGCGGAGACCCGATCATGGTGATGATGGTGATCGGTAACGTCGCAACTCCGGCCGCGAGCGCGGAATAGTGCATGCTTTGCTGCAACTGCAGAACCAACAAGAACAACGCGCCGCCGACGGCGGTGTAGACGGCCAACGTAGTCAGGTTTGCGCCAGTGAACTGCGCGGAGCGAAATAGCTTCGGCGGCAACAATGGTGCCGCCACTCGCCGCTCGATCAGCGGAAACGCCACTAACCCCGCGGCGCCGACGATCGCCGCGCTCAGAACGCCGGCGGTCCAGCCACGAGCGGGAACCTCGATCAGCGCATACGTCAACCCGGCCAGGCCCACGGCGATCGTCATCGTTCCCGCGAAGTCCGGACGGCCGGTGGCGGTCGGGTCACGTGACTCGCTGAGATGGCGCGCCGCGATCCAGCCCACCGCAGCGGCGAGCGGGATATTCAATAAGAACACCAGACGCCAGGACACCGCGTCGACCAGCCACCCGCCGATGAACGGACCGAGCGCCGTCGTCGCCCCGGACGCGCCGGCCCAGACTCCTACCGCACGACCCCGGTCCGCCTCGACGATGCCGGCGTCGATCAACGCGAGACTGCCCGGCACAAGTGCGGCGGCACCGACCCCCTGCACCAGGCGGGCGCCGATCAGCCAGCCGATACCCGGAGCCAGACCGCAGGCGAGCGACGCGACGGTGAATATCGCCAGCCCGGCAACAAAGACCCGGCGGCGGCCATACCTGTCGCCGGCGGCGCCACCGGCGAGCAATAACGCGCTGAGTGTCAGCAGGTAGCCATCGAGAATCCACTGCTGATCGGGCAGGCCGGCATTGAAGTCCCGGCCAATCGCGGGAAGCGCGACGTTGACGACCGTGCCGTCCAGAAACGCGATGCCTGAGCCCAGGACCGTCGCGGCAAGCAGCCAGCGCGCACCGGCCGACGCCAACGGCAACTGACCCACCCCAGAATTGTGCGGCACGCGGCGGCGGCGATCATGCCCAGTCGGAACAAAAAGAAAGGGAAGCGGAGTTTACTCATGCAATCTCCTGCGTCCCGGTCCACCATATCCCGGCACCGGGGGCTTGCGGCAAGGCCAGGGTCGTACCGCACAATGGCTGGCCGGACCCCAGGGGGAATTGCGAATTGCAGGAATCCACTACCAGCTACGAGCACGAGCTAGAGGCCGAGCAGGGCTACGTCGATGAGCTCTATCAACGGCTCGAGAACGAACGCGCGCAGGCGAAGGCTCGCTACCGCGACGCGTTGCGGGGCGACGGAACCAGCCCGATGGACCGCGACGTCGAGGTGCGGGCGCTGGCCAGGCGGATGACGCGGCTTGATGTCGCCGACGACGGGTTGTGTTTCGGGCGGCTGGACAGCGCGTCGGGAAAACGCTCTTACATCGGCCGCATCGGCCTGCTGGATGAGAACAACGAGTACGAGCCCCTGCTGCTGGATTGGCGGGCGCCGGCGGCGCGGGCGTTCTACACCGCTACCGCCGCGCACCCGGAGGACATGCGGCGGCGCCGACAGTTCCACACCCGCGGCCATCGCGTCGTCGATTTCACCGACGAGGTCCTCGGTCGCACCGAAGCCGGTGACCAGCTCGCAGGTTCCAGCGACGCCGCCCTGCTGGCCGCGGTCAACGCGCCCCGCGGTGACGGCATGCGCGACATCGTGGCAACCATCCAGGCCGAACAGGACGAGATCATCCGGCTCGACCACTCGGGCGTACTGGTGATCGAAGGGGGGCCCGGCACCGGCAAGACTGTCGTGGCGCTGCATCGCGTCGCCTACCTGCTCTACACCCAGCGGGAGCGGATGGAACGGCACGGCGTGCTGGTGATCGGGCCCAACCCGGCGTTCTTGAACCACATCAGCCGGGTGCTGCCGTCGCTGGGTGAATCCACCGTGGTGTTCATGACCACCGGCGACCTGGTACCCGGTCTGCGCGCCACGGCCGAGGACGAGCCCGGCGTCGTCCGCCTGAAAGGTTCGCTGCAGATCCTGGACGTGCTCGCCGCGGCCATCGCCGACCGCCAACGGCTACCCGAGGATCCGTTGCGCGTCAAACTGTCCGACGTCGAGCTGCGGATCGACGCCGAGACGGCGCAGTGGGCCAGGGAGGAAGCGCGCGCCACCAAGCTCCCCCACAACGCCGCCCGGGTGGCATTCACCGACATCATCACGTGGGTGCTCACCGAGCGCGCCATCGGCAAGATCGGCCGCGGCTGGCTGACCCGGTCCGACCGGAACGCCTGGGAGAAACTTCGCGACGAGTTGATCGAGGAACTCGCGGAGAACGACGCATTCACCGCCGCGCTGGACGAGTTGTGGCCGATCCTGACCCCGGAAGAGTTGTTGTCCGGACTGCTCGCATCCCCCGAACGGCTGGAGGCCGCGGGCGCCGACCCGGCGTTGTTCCGCGAGGTCGGCGACGCCTGGACGGTGTCGGACGTCCCGTTGCTCGACGAGCTCACCGACCTGCTCGGCATCGACAAGGTGTCCAGTGAGCGAGCCCGGCTGCAGGCCGAGCAGGAACAGCGCGAAGAGGCGGCGTACGCGGCCGGCGTGCTCGATTTGATGGTCAGCCGCGAGGACCTGATGGACGACGAGGATCAGCTGCTGGCCCAGGACCTGCTCTACGGGGAGGACCTCGCCGAACGATTCGTCGAACGCGACACCCGAGAATTATCTGAACGTGCTGCCGCAGAACGGGATTGGACCTACCGGCACATCGTCGTCGACGAGGCGCAGGAACTCTCCGAAATGGACTGGCGGGTCTTGATGCGGCGCTGTCCGGCACGCTCGTTCACGGTGGTCGGCGATCTCGCCCAGCGCCGGTCCGCAGCCGGGGCGACGTCCTGGGAGACCGTGCTGAAGCCCTACGTGCCGGGCCGGTGGGTCTATCGGCCGCTGTCGGTGAACTACCGGACCCCCGCGGAGATCATGGCGATCGCCGCCGCGTTGCTGGCCGAGTATGCGCCCGCCGTCGAGCCACCGGAATCGGTGCGCGCATGCGGCGTCAAGCCTTGGTCCCGGCGGGTCAGCGACGACGAATTATCCTCCGCGGTAGACGAATTCGTCCGCGACGAAGCCCGCCGGGAGGGCACCAGCGCCGTGATCGGGCCGCCGGACGTGCCCGGCGCGGTGGCCCCTTCGGAGACCAAGGGCCTGGAGTTCGACGCCGTCCTGGTGGTGGACCCGCAACGCATCCTGTCCGAGAGCCCGCGCGGCGCCGCCGAACTGTACGTCGCCCTCACCCGCGCCACCCAACGCCTCGGCGTCCTGCATCGCGATCCGTTGCCGCCGGCGCTCAGCGGACTAAAGGCGCGGGATTCATAGCTGGCGTTCACTTGTTCGGACGGCATTTCCAGTTCGGGTGTGCAAACATCGCAACGGGACTTCGGTGCGGTATTGGCGACATTCAGGGAGGGACTCACGATGACTGATGTCGATCGGACAGGTCCAACGACCGCCACCGGGCACCTCGTCGAACCCGCGCGCACCGGCATGCAGGCACCGGCGCTGCAGCGGGCGATCGCCGACCATTTGCGCTATTCCATCGGCCGCCCGGCCGCCGCACTGCGGCCCGAGCACTACTACAAGGCGCTCGCGCTGGCCGTCCGGGACCGCATGCAGGACCGCCGGGTGGCCTCGACTCAGGTGTCCCTCGACCTCGGCCGCAAAGTGACCTGCTATCTGTCTGCCGAATTCCTGATGGGCCCCCAACTCGGCAACAACCTGCTGAACCTCCGCATGGAACGCGCGGCGCGGGACGCCCTGGCGGCGATGGGCCAGAACTACGACGAAGTGCTGGCATGTGAGGAGGAGCCGGGCTTGGGTAACGGCGGTCTGGGCCGGCTCGCCGCGTGCTACCTGGACTCGCTGGCCACCCTGGAGCGCCCGGCGATCGGCTACGGCATCCGCTACGAGTTCGGCATCTTCGACCAGGAGATCCACGACGGCTGGCAGGTCGAGCAGACCGACAACTGGCTGGACAACGGAAACCCTTGGGAAATCGCCAAACCCGACGTCAACTACCTGGTCAAGTGGGGCGGCCACGTCGAGCACTACACCGACGACGAGGGCCGCGACCGGTCCCGCTGGGTGCCGGGCCTGATGCTCAAGGGCGTCGCGTATGACACGCCCATTCAGGGATACGGCGTCAACACCTGCAACGTGCTGACGCTGTGGAGCGCGCGGGCGGTGAAGTCGTTCGCACTGGACGCTTTCAATACCGGCGACTACTACAAGGCCGTCGAGGACGAGGTGACCTCGGAGACGGTCACCAAGGTGCTCTACCCCAACGACGAGCCGGAAGCCGGCAAGCGGCTGCGACTGCTGCAGCAGCACTTCTTCGTGTCCTGTTCGCTGCAGCACGTGCTGCACATCATGGACGACCTGGCCGATGTCTCGGTGCGCGAGCTTCCGCAGCGATTCGCCCTGCAGCTCAACGACACTCACCCCTCCATCGGGGTCGCCGAGTTGATGCGGCTACTGGTCGACGAGCGTCACCTGCCCTGGGAAGAGGCGTGGGACATCACGGTGGCGACCTTCGCCTACACCAATCACACCCTGCTGCCCGAGGCGCTGGAGACCTGGCCGCTGGAAATGTTCGGGCAGTCGCTGCCCCGTCATCTGGAGATCATCTACGAGATCAACCGCCGCTTCCTCGACGAGGTCCGCATCCGGTTCCTGGGCGACGCCGAACGGGTCGGCCGGATGTCGCTGATCGGCGAGGAGGGCGGCAAGAACGTCCGCATGGCCCACCTGGCCACGGTCGGCAGCCATGCCATCAACGGGGTCGCCGCGCTGCACACCGAGCTGCTCAAAGACAGTGTGCTGAAAGACTTTTACGAAATGTGGCCGGAGCGATTCAGCAACAAGACCAACGGTGTGACGCCGCGCCGCTTCCTGGCGCTGGCCAACCCCGGACTGCGGGAGTTGCTCGACCGCACCATCGGCGAAGGCTGGCTGACCGATCTCGGCCGCTTACGCGGGCTCGAGCAGTACGTCAACGACTCGTCCTTCAGGGCGCAGTGGCGCGACATCAAACGCAGCAACAAAGCTCGGCTGGCCGCGTTCATCCGCTCGGCCACCGGTGTGGAACTGAACCCGAACTGGATTTTCGACATCCAGGTCAAACGCATCCACGAGTACAAGCGGCAGCACCTCAACGTCCTGCACATCATTGCCCTCTACTATCGGCTCAAGCAGAACCCCGGCTTGTCGATTCCGCCGCGGGCGTTCATCTTTGGCGGCAAGGCGGCGCCCGGTTACTTCATCGCCAAGCGAATCATCAAGCTGATCAACGCCGTCGCCGAGACCATCAACGCCGACCCCGAGGTCAACCGGTTCCTGAAGGTGGCCTTCATCCCGAACTTCAATGTGCAGAATGCCCATCTGATCTATCCCGCCGCGAACGTTTCCGAGCAGATCTCCACCGCGGGTAAGGAAGCCTCGGGCACCGGCAACATGAAGTTCATGATCAACGGAGCCCTGACCGTCGGCACCCTCGACGGAGCCAACGTCGAAATCCGCGAAGAGGCCGGGCCGGAGAACTTCTTCCTGTTCGGACTGACGGTGCAGGAGGTGGAAGCGCTCAAGGCCGGCGGGTACCGCCCCCAGGACTACATCGACAGCAACGACGAACTGCGCGCGGTGCTGGATCTGATTCTGGGCGGGACGTTCTCACATGGGGACCCCGAGGTGTTCCGGCCACTGGTGGACAATCTTCGCTACGACGACCCGTTCCTGGTGCTCGCCGACTTCGCCTCCTACGTGGAGTGCCAGGAGCGGGTGAGTGCGGCGTGGCTGGACGGCGAAGCCTGGACGAAGATGTCGATCCTGAACTCCGCACGCAGCGGCAAGTTCTCCTCGGACCGGGCTATCGCCGAGTACTGCGAGGACATCTGGCAGGTCTGGCCGCTGACAGTGAAGATCTGACGGCCGACGGCAAGGGTCTAGACGTCCTCGCGCGCGACGTACACCGTGACGTAACCGATCGGGATGCCGGTCCTGGCCGCGATGCACTTACGCGCCGCCAACTCCACCGCGGCCCGCCGACCGGCCCGGACGACCCCACCCACCTCGGGGATCCGGATCAGCCATCCTTCGGCGTCGCGGGTGACTTCGATATCGAAGCACTGGCCGACCGACAGGCAATGCAGGTGACGAGGGAACCGCTGGGCACGACCGCTGCGTAACGAATGTGAGCGACGCAGTGTGGGCTGGAGAGACATGGTTGCTTTCCTGAGTCGATGACGGACCGCGGGCAAGAATAATGCGACTCCTGAGCAAAACCTAATCGTCGTAGCGGGCCGCCCAGAACCGCAGGTCTATGCTTGGGCCTCGCCACCCGCCCCACCGCTACCAGCAGGGCCTAAGGAGGTCACAGTGCCGGTCGTTCTGGTGCACGGCAACCCCGAGACCGAAGCGATTTGGGGTCCGTTGGTGCAAGCGCTCGGCCGCGCGGATGTGGTGCGGTTGTCGCCGCCTGGTTTCGGCGCGCCACTGCCCGACGATTTCCCGGCGACGTTTCTGGCCTACCGTGACTGGCTCGAGGGCGAGCTGGAACAAATTTCCGGCCCGATCGACCTGGTCGGTCACGACTGGGGCGGTGGCCACGTCGTCAACGCGGTGATGCATCGCCCCGAGCTGGTCCGGAGCTGGGTCAGCGACGTAGTCGGCCTCTTTGATCCCGACTACGTATGGCATGACATGGCGCAGATCTGGCAAACACCGGGCGCGGGTGAAGAGCTGATCGAGACCATGATGGCCGGGACCGTCGAGGACCGCGCGGAGCAGCTGACCGGGCTGGGCATCACGCCCGACATCGCCACCTCGCTCGCGCAGGCGCAGGGCCCGGAGATGGGCCGGGCCATTCTGTCGCTCTATCGCTCGGCCCGGCAACCGGCGATGGCGGAGGCCGGTCACGCGCTGCCGAATGCCGCGATACGCCCGGGCCTGTCGATACTGGCAACCGAGGACGGCTACGTCGGATCAGGCACGATCCGTGGCCGCGCCGCAGGGCGCGCCGGAGCACGCACAGAGGTGCTCGACGGGCTCGGGCATTGGTGGATGGTGCAGGACCCGGCCCGCGGCGCCGAGGTGCTCACGCGGTTCTGGGCGACGCTCGACTAGCTGGTTTCCCGCTCTTCGTTGCGGGCGGCCTCGGCTTCCGAGCGACCTTTCCCTGCGGTTCGACGGTGATCGCTGGCCGCGTCGTCATGCAGATCTGTGTTGCGGCTGGGCTTGGCGCGGGCGGCCCACTCATGGCCCTCGGCGACCTGCTCGTTCAACTCGGCCGCGCGATCGCCCGCCTCTTGATCGCGTCCTTCATCCGACATGCCCCACGGAATAACCGCGCGGCGTCCTCCCAAACACGAGACTGCTTATCGAACGGCCAGTTCCAGCCGGTCCAACCGGCGCACCAAAATACTGGGCAGCCACTGTCCCACGTCGGCCGCCTCGATCCAGCTGGTGCGTTCCAGCAACATCCGGAAGACGATCTGCGCCTCTAACCGCGCCAAGGCGGCACCGATGCAGAAGTGCACACCCCGGCCGAAAGTGACGTGCCCCTTGGCGCCGGAGCGGTCGAGCCGGAATTCATCGGGTGCGTCGAACTGTGCGGGATCGCGGTTGGCCGCCCCCCACATCAGCAACAGATGAGAGTTCGCCTCGACCGGCACGCCACCCAGGGTCGTGTCGCGCCATACGTGGCGATAGTGCCCCCGGAACGGCGGCTCGTAGCGCAGCGCTTCTTCGATGAAGGCGTTGAGCAACTCCGGATTCCGCCGCAACTGCTCTTGAATCTTCGGGCGGTCGGCGAGTATCCACGCGGCACTGCCCAATAACGACGCCGTTGATTCGCCGGCGGCGCTGAACAGGGTCAGCATGATGCCCATTGCGACGGTTTGGTCGACTTCACCGGACGCATAGCGAGCGGCCATGTCAGGAATCAGCCCGGATTCAGTTGCCGGGTCAGCCTTTTCGAAGTGTTCCAAGACGTAGGTGGACAGCTCGAATGCGGCCAGGCCGGCTGTTTCGAGCTGAGCCTGGGTCACGACGCCATCGAGCAACGTCGTAGTTGCGAAGCCGAGTCGAATCAACTTGTCGACATCGGTCTGGGGCAGGCCCAGCAACTTGGCGACCACCATCATCGGTAGGCGGTTCGCCAGAGCGCCCATCCATTCGATCCGCCCGGCGTGCAGATTCTCGGTCCAAAGCCGCTCGGCGAGCTCGCCCGCGAATTCTTCGATGACGCGGACGCGCTTGGCGGACAAGTGTGGCAGCAGGATCTTGCGGTGCGCCGCATGGATCGGGTCGTCGGCGGTCGCCAACGCATGGCTCGGGCTACCCGGCTCCATCATGTCGAACGGAGCGACGGTCCCGTCCTCGCGGTAGACGATGGTCGCGGTGAGATTGGACGAGAAGTCGTCGACCCGGCTCACGGCGTCGATCAGCGCATCCCAACCGCAAACCGCGAAGAACGCCGAATCGCCGACGCGGTGCACCGGCGCCTCGGCGCGCATGCGCTCGTACAGCGGATAGGGATCCTGCAGCGCGTCCGCGCCGAAGAAGTTCACTGGGTCGTCCAGTACCGCCACGTACTCAGGCTGGACAGCAATTTGCGCCTGGTCAACGGTGGTCCATGAAGTTGATAACGACCACAAGCTCACCATGCCGGTTGCCAAATCGCTTGCACCGCATGACCTGCGCATTTAAGTGAGAAATTAATAGCCGAATGTCTCAGGATGCGAAACCCTTGCAAGCCCGGCGCGGCGGATGGAACATCGTCACATGGCGCAGACCGACTGGCTGGTGGGAGGAGACCGGCACGTCGAAGCTGCGGAGCGGATCTACGCAGCCGCGGCCGAACTGATTCTGGAAGCCGGTTACGAGGCATTCTCCATCGATGTGCTGGCGAAGCGAATCCATTGCTCTCCAGCCACCATCTATCGCCACGCCGGCGGCAAGGCAGCGATCCGGGACGCGGTCGTGAAGATCCACGCCACCCAAATCGTCGACTCCGTGCGCGAGGCCATCAGGGATCTTCGCGGTCCGGACCGCGTGGTGGCCGCGACCATCGCTGCCCTCGAACGGGTGCAGTCGCACCCGCTCAATCAGCTCTTCCGCTCCATGGACATGAACGCTGGGAGCGAATGGCTGACCAATTCGCCTGCCATCACGGGATTTGCCGCCGAAATGCTGGGTGCAGATGATGCCGACCCGCTGGCCGCACAATGGCTGATCCGCGTCTTCCTCGCACTGTGGGTGTGGCCGCTGAAGGACCCGAAAACCGAAACGGCGATGCTGCGGCGATTCTTTGCCGCCTCATTCCGCGGGATCTGACTACAGTTCGGCGCCGGTCTCCTCGACGAGCGCCTGCTGCCATGCCTGCGCGAGGTGATGCAGCATGGGTTCGTTGCGGCCGAAGACCACGTCGGCGACCCCGCCCGCCAGACCCCGCTGACACGCCTCGGCCATCGGAAAGTCCTGATTGCACAACACGTTGCACACCGCGTCCATCGACATCCGGTACCACTCGCGCTGTTGATCCGTGGTGATCGGATCCGGCGACCCGTAGGTGATGTAGATGACGCACTCCCCCGGACCACCGCCTGGGTACACCCGAAGCATCTGGTAGGAAGCGGGCGCCTCTATAAGCACACATGACGGGAACAGCCCGTAGACGACGGTGCCGAAAAACTGCTCCGGCCAGTCGGATTCGGGCACATCACGCAAGTTGACGATGTCGCGGAACGGAAAGGCCCACCGATTGTGGCGCCCGTAGGCGTCACATACCGAGTTGTTCGAAGCGATCGGGTCGAGGGTATCGGCGTGCACGTAGGGGAAGTGGTATCCCTCGAAGTTGACGTCCACGGCCAGCTTCCAGTTGGTCGCGATTTCGAAACGTCTCGTCTCGGCGTGGTGACGAGTCCCGAAGTCATACTGGGACAACGGCTCCCCGATCTCGCCCAGCGCTGCGTCGACGTCGGTTCCCGGCGCCAGGCCGACCGTGATGAGACCGGCGCGCTCGCTCACGGGCAATGGGGTCAATCCCCTGCCGTCCAGCGCGCCGGAGAACATCTTGCGGGCGGGCGCGCCGGTCAGACGTCCGTCCGTGCCGTAGGTCCAGCCGTGGTATGGGCAGGTGAACATCCTCGCGGTCCCACAACCGGCGGCCACCTGCGCGCCGCGATGCGCACACCCATTGACAAACGCACGGAGTTCGCCGTCCCTACCGCGCACCACCAGAACGGGTACGCCCAGCACGTCTTTGGTGGTGTACTGCCCAGGCGTCCCGACTTCTCCCGCCCAGCCGATCACGTGCGGGACCCGTCGCAGCATCGCGACCTCGGCATCGAAGCGCTCGCGGTCGACGAACGCCGCGCGTGGCTCGCGCCACACCTCCTCGACCGTGTCGAGGGTGTCGTTCTCGAAGTGTTTCAGCACCCGTCGGGTGAGCTCGAGCGACTCCTGCCGTGGCATGATTACTCCTTGCCTGCGTCCACCAGCGCCGCCCGTACCGCACGGCACTGGCTGGCGAAAAACCCTTGCGACACGGAGGCATTCGGGCCGATGAGGTCGAAGGCATGGAATGCCCCGTCCGCGATCTCGAGGTGGACCGGCACCCCGGCCCGGCGGAGCCGATCCGCATACGTCACGCACTCCTCGTAGAAGAGGTCCAGCGTGCCCACGCCGATCCAGGCGGTAGGCAGTCCCTGTAAATCGCAGCGCCGTGCCGGCACCGCCGTCGCGGGGTCTGCGTCCGCGAGATACCAGGTCCAGGCGAGCTGATTGTCACGTGCCGACCACATCACGCGCCGCCGTTCGTCGTCGCGCGTACGGTCGTCGAGCATCGGATAGACCATCATCTGCAGCGCCAGCCGGACGTCACCCCGATCCTGCGCGAGCTGGGCGACAGCGGCCGTGAATCCGCCGCCGGCGCTCGCACCGCCGACCCCGATCCGCGTCGGGTCCACCCAGGGCTGGTCGGCAAGCCACCGCAGCGCGGCGTAGCAGTCTTGCAGCGGCGTGGGGTACGGATGCTCGGGCGCCAGGCGGTGGTCTACGGCGACGACCGCGACATCGGTGAATTTGACCATCTTTCGGCAGAACCGGTCCTCCTGCGCGGCACAACCCATCAAGGTTCCGCCGCCGTGGATCCACAGCAGCGCGGGCATCGGCTCGGTCACCTCGGTGGGGCGGTGCACCCGTACGGTCACATCAGGATTGATGCTGGCCACCTCGACCCCACGCACGGCGCCGATGCGCCCGGCGAGTCCCATCAGCGCCCGCGGCACCCGCAGACCTCTGTGCAGTCCGTAGCCCTTGGGCAACAGCCGGGCGATCCGTCGCAGTTCCGGATCGATCGCACCGTAGTCGACGATCGCTTACCCCCTCCGTCGCGGTGACATCGCCGCTCACAATACACTTCAGAAACCTTGTATGGTCAATGGGTGACGGAACCACGGACGCTGGAGTTCGAGCTACCGCATATTCGCATGAGCGCACTCGCCTGGGGCCCGCAGGACGGCCGGTTGGCCCTGTGCGTACACGGGTTTCCCGACAGCGCACACAGTTGGCGGTACGTCGGACCGATACTGGCCGCCAAGGGCTTCCGCGTGGTGGCACCCTTCACACGCGGCTACGCCCCGACGGGCCCTGCGCCCGATGATGACTATCACCTGGGTGCGCTGATGACCGATCTGGTGGATCTGCACCGAGCCCTCGACGGCGGCGCGGACGCCGTGCTGATCGGCCACGACTGGGGCTCTTTCACGGCCAACGGTCTCGCCGCGTCGGAAGCGCCGCCGTTCGGCGCGTACGTTTCCATGGCCGCCCCGCCGGTGCGGGCTTTCGACAACTCGCGGCGCAGCCTCGCGCAGAACCTGCTGATGACGGCGATCCAGCTGCGTCGAAGCTGGTACGTGCTCTTCTTCCAGCTGCCCGGTGTTCCGGAACGGGTACTGCACCGTGCCATCCCGCGGCTGTGGCGGGATTGGTCACCGTCCGGCACCGATGTTCACGCGGACGTGGCTCGCACGCTCGCCGCGCTGCCGACGCGCGCCCATTGCAAAGCGGCCGTAGGGTACTACCGCGCCATGGTCCGCTTCACCCGTCCAGCAGCGAAATATGCTGAGCTGCACCGCTTCCGCTTCGATCTTCCGCGCAGACCCGTACTCGTACTGCACGGCGAGCAGGACGGCGCGGTCCAGGTCGGCTACCTCGACGGCGTGATCGACGCACTCCCGCCCGGCAGCCGGGTTCAGATCGTCCCGGGCGCCGGACACTTTCTCCAGGTCGACCAGCCCGAGGCCGTCTGCGCCGCCATCCTCGACTACCTCAACGGCGAATAGGGTTGGGCCGCAACTCGTAATCTTCCTTGTTCACGCGGCTCGTCCACCGCCAATAGTCGAAGATGCGGAAGCCGTACAAGGTGGGTAAACCACCGGACGCGTTCTTGTAGTAGCTACTGGAAATTGCCGGGTGGCTGTAGACCATCTGCCTCAGCCGCTCCTGGTTGCGCCGGTTGTAGTCGTCACAGGTGTCCTTGCGGGGCATCACCGATCCGAGACCGCGAGCAGCCACCATGTCAATGCATCCCATGATGTGGCGCATCTGACACTCGGAGTTGTAGATGATGCTGGCGCCGTTGACGGCGTTGGTGCCGGGCCCGTACATGCAGAAAAAGTTGGGGAAACCCGGCACGGTGACCCCGAGGTAGGCGTACGCGGAATCGCCCCAGACACTGTTGAGCTCGACGCCGTCGAGCCCGCGGACGTTGATGGGGCCTAGCTGGTGGTTGACGTCGAATCCGGTCGCCCACACCAGCACGTCCGCCGGCCGGTGCCTGCCGTCGACCGTCGTGACGCCGTCGGCGGTGATCTCGGCGATGGGCTCGGTGACCAGCTCGACGTCGTCGCGTTGCAGGGTCAGCAGCCAGGTTCCGTTGTCCTGCAAAGTCCGCTTGCCCATCGGCGGGTACTTGGGCGTGACCTTCTCCAACAGTTCCTCGTCGGTGCAGAAGGCCCGCATCCACGCGATGAACAGCTCCCGGATGGCATGGTTGGACTCGTTGCACGACAATCCGCCGTTGTCCCATGCCGGATCGATCCGCACCTGCTCGTCGAGCGCGTCAGCGATCGGCCACCAGGACACGAACCGCAGCCATCTCGCGTAGTAGGGCAGGTGGCGGATCGCCCACCTGGCGCCATCCGGGATGGCGTCGTGGTAGCTCGGGTTTGGCGCCATCCATTGCGGGGTTCGCTGATAGACGTCAACGTGTTCGGTTCGGTCGGCTATCGCCGGGACAAGCTGGAATCCGCTCGCCCCCGCGCCGATCACCGCCACCCGCTTCCCGGTCAGATCGACATCGTCCCGCCAGTCCGCGGTGTGAAACGAGGGACCTCGGAAAGTTCTGGCGCCGTTGATATTTGGAATTACGGAGTTGCTGAACTGTCCGACGGCACAAATCAGGGCACGGGCGAACAGCGTCTCCTGGCCGCCGTCAGACGACCGGATCGTCACCCGCCAGGTGGCCGACTCCTCGTTCCAGGCCGCACCAATCACCTCGGTGTTGAAGCGCACATGCGGCCCGATGTCGTGGCGATCTGCAACGTCTTGCAGGTATTGCAGGATCTCCGGTTGCTCGGCGTAGTAGTGCGTCCAGTGGTCGGTCGGTTCGAACGAGAAGGTGTAGTACTGGCTGGCGATATCCACGCGGCAGCCGGGATACCGGTTCGCCAGCCATGTTCCGCCGACCCCGGACTGCTTCTCGACGATGGTGAACGGTACGCCCGCCGCCTTCAGCTTGATTCCCGCCAGCAGACCGGCCTCCCCGCAGCCGATGACGACCACCGGGAAGTCGGCCCGCTGTTCCGGTGTGGACGCCAGCACCGGCCCGCACTGGTCGGCGTCGGTGAACCGCAGGTCCGCCGCCACGTAGTCGACGAACTGCTCGGTCACCGTGCCGGCCGATATCGCGTCGAACATCACCCGCATCTGCGCTGCGTCCGGGACGAACGGGGGCGGGCAGCCACGGTCGCGGTAGTTGCGGATCACTTCGAAAGCGCGCTCCCGCACCAGCTGCTTGTCGGGTTCGCTCATGGCTCCCTGCAGATCCATGGCGATGAGCATGAACGGCCGCGGGAGTTCGTCGAGCAGGCCTAGGTCACCCGTCATGTGCACCATCGACATCAGCAGCGCGGGCACGCTGGCCTGCTCGACGGCCGCACGTATGACGTCGTCGGAATCGTCGAAGGGCAGTCCGAGCAACGCGTTTGCGCTGAGCACGCTCCCCGCTGCGGCGCCGAGGATCGAGTGAGCCATGACAGCACCATACATTCGTTGCGGTGCGTATGGTCAAGAACACGCACCGGTGCTAATTTGGGGACGAGACGAAAGTCCCACAAGTGTCTAGCCAACGGGCCATGGACACATCGAGGCAGGGCGTAATGACTCTTCAAGTGCGACGCGTGCGATTCGACTTCGCCGGGACCGACATTCCTTTCATGTGGCATCCGCGGCGGCCGGCGTTCGCCGTCCAGTGCAATCTGATCACCTTCTTTGCACCGGGTTTCGAGAAGTTCATCGTGGATGCCACTCGTGAGGCGATCCCGTTGATCCGCGATCCCCGCGTCGCCGAAGAGGCCACCGCGTACCTGCGGCAGGAAGCTCAACACTCTGCGGCACACATGAGCCACTTCCGCGCCCTCGTTCGGCGCTGGCCGGGCCTGCAGACCACGATGGATGAGGTTCTCGCATCCTTCGAGCACCTGACGGCGACCCGGCCGCTGGCATGGCGACTGGCCTACACCGCGGTCATCGAGAACACCTTCACGCCCTACTTCAAAGTCTTCCTCGATCACGAGGACAAACTCTTCGAACCCGGTGACGAGCGGGTGGCCTCGCTGTTCCTGTGGCACTTCGTCGAGGAGATCGAGCACCGAAGTTCGGCCCTGATGGTCTATGACGCCGTCCACGGCAGCTTTCCGTACCGGGTGAAAGCGATCGGCGGCGTCCTCAAACACATCGGTGAACTGCTCGCGATCGTGTCGAGAGGCTTCCAGGAGCACGTCCCGGCTGCCGACGGCGGTTCGTACGGCCAGCTGCTCCCGGCGGGGTGGTCGCCGCGGGCGATCCGCTCGTCGATCAACGCAAGCCGCCGGCTCACCGGTCCTGGGCAAGGCACCTACTCGGGCGTGCCCAAACGGGAGATGGTCGCGATGCTGACCGGCCTGGTCCGCTCGCAGGGCCCTCACCACGATCCCGCGTACGAGAATCTGCCCCCGTTCGCCGGGCGCTGGTTCGATCGTTACGCCGAGGAACCCAAGTGCGCCGCACATTGGTATTCCGTCGGCGTGACCAGCGGTTAGAGCAGCCAGGTGACGCCGCGGCACCGATATGATCGCGCCATGCACGCGGCGCAGGTGGGCGGATAGTGGTCCGAAGTCACGGCTGGTCCGGCAACACACCGCGGTCTGACGAAGAGGCCATCACCCGGATCCTCGACGCGGCCGACGAGTTGATCGCCGAACGCGGATCGTCGATGCGTATCGCCGACGTCGCGCGCACGCTGGGCGTCACCCGCCAGACGGTGTACCGCTACTTCCCCGGCACCGAGGCGTTGATGATCGCCACCGCGATGCGTTCCGGTGACGGGTTCCTGGAACAGCTGGCCGATCACGTGCGCGGCATGACGGACCCCGCGGCGGCGATGGTGGAAGGGGTGGCTTTCGCGATCGAGCATCTCTCCGACAACCATCGGCTCGGCCTGATCCTCAGCAAGCGATCGCGCGATTCGGTGACCACCTCCCTGACCTCCGACACGGCGTTGGCCTTCAGCCGTTCGATGCTGCACCGGTATGAGGTCGATTGGGCGGCAGCCGGTTTCGATGAGCACGCACTGAGCGAGCTGTCCGAGTTCTGCCTGCGGGTGCTGTACTCATTCCTGATCGACCGCGGTCAGGCGCACCGACGCGGAGACGATCTGCGGCGTTTCCTGGCGCGCTGGATCGGGCCCGCGGTCGTCTACCCACGAATCGCCGGCGCGATGGAAACGCTGTCCGAGATGACCGCGCCGCCGCGGCGACCTCGGCGTCGTTCGGCGTCCTGACCCCTCCGCGGGGGCAAATTGGCGCGAGGTGCAGCCGAACGCTAATTTCCTGGGGTGATGTTCTCAGCTGCTGGCGCCCTCGCGCGATGGATCGCCCCGTTACTGACAGTCGCGGCCATTGCCGGCCTCGGTTTGATTGCCGACCCGGTGCAGGCCGGCCGCACCCCGGCGGTGCGCCTGGCCGCCGATGGCAACCCACTGGCCGGCATGCCGTTCTATGTGAACCCGAACTCCGCGGCCATGCGCGCCGCCCAGCACGCCGACCCGCCGAGCCCCGAATTGACCGCCATCGCCAACACCCCGCAGGCGTACTGGATCGTCCCCGGTTCCTCGGCATCGACGGTCGCCAAGTACGCCGGTGACGCGGCGGCCGCCGGCGCGATGCCCGTGTTCAGCATCTACGGGATCCCGCACCGCGACTGCGGCAGCTTTGCCGCGGGAGGGTTCGGCTCGGCGGGTGAGTATCGGAGCTGGATCGACGGCATCGCCAACGACCTGGGTTCATCGCCGGCGGCGGTCGTGGTCGAACCGGATGCGCTGGCTATGGCCGACTGCCTCTCCGGCGACCAGCGCCAGGAACGCTACGACCTGATCCGCTACGCCGTCGACGCGTTGACCCGCGACCCGAACGCGGCCGTGTATGTCGACGCCGGGCACCTGCGCTGGCACAGCGCCGAGGACATGGCCGGCCGGCTCAACCAGGCCGGCGTCGCCCGGGCCCGGGGCTTCAGCCTCAACACCGCGAACTTCTTCACCACCGGAGACGAAATTGGTTACGGCGAGGCGATCTCGGGCCTCACCAACGGCGCCCACTACGTGATCGACACATCGCGCAACGGCGTAGGGCCCGCGCCCGACTCCGCACTGAACTGGTGCAACCCCAGCGGTCGGGCACTAGGCACCCCGCCGACCGCCGCCACCGCGGGCGCGCACGCCGATGCATACCTCTGGATCAAGCGTCCCGGTGAGTCCGACGGCACCTGCGACAAGGGTGATCCGCCGGCTGGCACCTTCGTGAACCAGTTCGCCATCGATCTGGCGCGCCGCGCGGGTTAAACCGAAATCATTCCGCTGACCTCCGGAAAGGCGTAACTTTTTCTCCAGCTATCGGCGTAAAAACCTGGGCGCTGGGTAAACATACGTCGAATAGTCGCTTTGCAGAACCGGAGGGCTGCACGGTGAGGTGGGTGTTCGGGGTGCTGGGCGCCGCGGCGGTGCTCGGGTCGCTTTTCGGGTTAACACTGCCCCTGTCGCTGCAAGTAGTCGACCGTGCGGGAACGCCAATCGCGTGCGGCACCGGATTCCATCCGGACCGTGCCGTCGCGGCCCACGAAGACGTCGTCAATCGGGACCTCCAGACCCACTTCGGCGCGCCGTATGAGCTCAGTGACTACACGGCTCAATGCGACGCAATGGTCGCCACCCGACGCGACATCTCCTTTTCCGTAATGGCTTTCGGCGGCGGCCTGCTGGCTGCCGCCGTCGTGCTCACGCTGCGGGCTGCCGGCTACGTGGATTTTTCCCGACGAAGCCGTAGTCAGCGGTGGGTCACTGGAGACAGAGCGGTCGGCACGCCGAAACCGACGCCCCCGCCGGTCCGCTATTGCGACGATCTCAGCAGTGCGCTCAGCAGCATCGGGATCCGGGTCCAGCACTGAACCCAGACTGGACGATTTTGAACGCGGACGACTGCGATATCTGTGTCTAAGCGCGCCGCAACAACATTGCGGTGGTGCCACTGTTCGCCGCGCCGACGCCGACCGCGGCCAGTGCCGCCCCCTCGACTTGCCGGGCACCCGCCTCACCCCGAATTTGCAGACACGCTTCGTGCAGGTGGCCGAAACCGTGGAGACGCCCGCCCGACAGCTGACCCCCGGCGGTGTTGATCGGCAGGTCGCCACCCAACGAAATGCGGTTCGGGTCGGCAATCCATTCGCCCGACTCTCCGACAGGGCAGAAACCGAAGTCCTCCAGCCAGCACAACACGAACACACTGAACCCGTCGTACAGGGAAGCCACATCGACGTC
Source organism: Mycobacterium asiaticum (assembly GCF_001668675.1). Lineage (GTDB taxonomy): Bacteria > Actinomycetota > Actinomycetes > Mycobacteriales > Mycobacteriaceae > Mycobacterium > Mycobacterium asiaticum_D. The sequence continues at coordinate 27,821 of NZ_LZKQ01000145.1, forward strand.
GGCAACGCGGAAATCGGTCCGCTCCCACACCGAAGACCAGCGGGAGCTGATCCGGGTGATGTCTTGTCCCGCTTCCCACGTGAAGCGGTCGTGATGGGCGCAATCAAGCGCCTCGACGACCACGCCCGGGTGGTCAAGCCCGGCGGAATGCTCGGCACGTGAGATGACGAACGCGGTGGCGCCGTCACAAGCGATATCACAGTCGAACATGCACAAAGGGTCCGAGATCATCCGAGCGCCCAAATACATCTCGAGATCCATCGGCTGGGTGTAGATCGCGCTCGGGTTACGGGTGGCGTGCGCCCGCTGAGCGACGGCAACGGAACCCAACTGCTCGCGCGTCAGACCGTATCGGTGCATCCTCGCCCGGATCTGCAGCGCGGCCAGATTGGCAGCCGTTGCGCCAAAAGGCAACTGCCAGGCCAACAATCCGCTCGGTCGGCTAGCGCCTGCGCCGTAACCCCGGCGCCGGCCGACTCCCTGGGCTGTGCCCTCCCAAATGCTCCGCCAACACAACACGTGGCGGGCGAGTCCGCTGGCGACAGCCATCATCGCATCAACTACCGCCCCCAGCTGGCCCGGCGACTCCACACCCCCGGCAACCCAATTCGGCTTGATACCCAGCGCGTCGTGAATGTCGCGCGACGAGGCCCCCGAAAAACCGAGCCCAGGTTGTGAGGCTCCGGGATACGTTGTCAGGCCGTCGATATCGGCCAGGGTGAGGTTGGCGTCGGCGACGGCGGCCTCACACGCTTCCACGGTCAGATCAAGACCCTCCCGCCCGAGTCGGCGGCCGATTGCGGACTGGCCGATACCGCTGATGATGACGCGCTCGGTCAACGGACTCGTCATCAGCGCGCCGGTTCAAACAGCGGTACGTAAACCTCGTCATCGCCGTCGATGAGCCGCTCGAAGACCAACCGCAGGGCCATGCCGACGGCAAGCTCGCCTGGGTCGGAGTTGACCAGATTCGTCAACAACCGGGCACCCGTGTCCTCGATGGGGTTGACGAAGGCGATGACGTAAGGCGGTTCGTAGGCCGGAAACCACTGATGGCGGTTGATTGTCCACGACTCGAGCCGCCCGCGGCCGCTCAATTCGACCCACTCCAAGGCGGCGTGCTCGTGCGGGCAGCGCAACGCAGGTGGATGACACAGTCGCCGACAGCGCGTACACCGCTGCAGTCGGAGTACCCCTTGGGCACCGCAAGTCCAGAACGGTCTGCTCAGGTCGGTCACGTCGGGCATCGGTCGCCGGATGTCTGACATCTTTTCCTCAGCCAGTCGCGCGGGCGCTACCCGAAGACACCGGGGGATTGCGAATAGTCGACCGTGGACAATTCGGTCATCCCGCCGTCGATGTGTAGCACCGTTCCCGTGACGAATGCTGCATCATCACCGGCCAGAAACGCTACCGCCGGGGCGATTTCGGTATCGGGATCCGCGCCGCGCTTCATCGGTGACGCCTGAGCGGTTCGGGTGTAGTTGTCCCACTCGGTGCCGATCATCCTCTGCTGAACTTCCGTCAGAGCGAACGGACAGACCGCGTTGACGCGAATGTGATGGCGTGCCCACTCGTTGGCGGCGACTTTCGTCAGGGCGGCTACTGCCCCCTTGGCCGCGGAATACGGAGCGGTGTAAGCGATCCCGGCCAGGGCCGAGCCCGACACGAAGTTGATCACCGATGCCCGACCGGAAGCCCGCAAGAACGGGAAGCCGATCTGCATGAAACGAAACGTCGCCTTCGGCCCGGTAGCTTCCGACAGCTCCCAGTCCTTTTCCGTGACCAGCTCCAAAGCCTTGGGCATGGCGAAGAATTGGGCAGCGTTGACCATGATGTCGATTCGGCCGTCACCGTCTGCCGCGACTCGGTGCACCGCCGCCTCGATGTCTTCGCGACGGGCGACATTCGCTCGGAGCCACGATGCACGACCATCCTTCATCCGGATCTGTTCGACGCATTCGGCCGCTTTGTCTTCGTTCAAGTCGACGATGGTGACATGAGCGCCCAGTTCGGCGAGTCGATGCGCTATCGCGCGACCAAGACCCTGCGCCCCGCCGGTCACCAAGGCCTGCCTGTCCGCCAAACCGGCCACAATGACTCCCCTTCTGCGTGACGCACAGATATAACACTTGAACATATTGCGTTCAAGTATTCAATCACAATCGGACGTCACCCATGGGACCGCGACCGGTCATGAGCGCTGCCCGCCGGTGACAAAAACGTCTTGCCCCGTTATCGCCGACGCGGCATCGGACGCCAGCCACACCGACACGTCGGCAATCTCCTCGGGCCGAACAAGTCGGCCTAATGCGTTTGACGCGGCGATCTGCGCACGCGCTTGCTCCGGTTCGATCCGCTGCTGCGCTGCCAGCCTGTCGATGTAGCCGTCGAGTAACTCCCCCATCACGGCACCGACCACGATGGTGTTCACCCGTATCCCGATGCCGCCGGTCTCCAACGCCATTGTCTGGCACAAAGCGCTCAGCGCCAGCTTCGCGGCCGCATAATGGCCCTTTCCCGCCCGCACCGACCTGGACGCAGCCGAGGACATGAACTGGATATTGCCGTTACCATTGCCGATCATGAACTGCTGCAACGCCTCCCGGGATAGCACCATCGGTGCCACCAGGTTCGTCCCCAGCACATCCCACCAGTTGCCCACCGTTGCTTGACTGATCGTCTGGTCGACGCCCGGGATAGCCGCGTTGTTCACCAAGACGTCCAAGCGACCGAAATGCCCCAGTGCGCCGGCGATCACTTCTCGGCATTGACCCTCGTCGCGGATATCCGCGACGAGTTCCAGGGATTCAGCGCCCGCTTCGGCGACCAGTTGCGCGGTCTGTTTCAGCTGCGCTGCGCGGCGTGCAACTAACACCACCGAAGCACCGGCCCGCGCATGCCGCAGGGCGAGCACCCGCCCGATTCCCCCGCTCGCCCCGGTGATCAGCGCTACGCGTCCATTCAGCACCATTGCTGCGATACCCGCTGTCGTCGATTGAATCGTATGGACCTGCACCTGCGCCGACCTCACCGGCTGCATGCTCTACACAAGTACAGAAACTGTACTATTGTTTCTAAAGTGAGCGCAATCTCCGTGCTTCCACACTTGTCACGCGTGACGCTGCCGCAACCACGGATGTTCATCAACGGCTCGTGGGTCGACGGTCGGGCCGAACCGATACAGCACATTCATCCGGCAAGCGGAGAAGCGCTCTTTCAGGCACCGAACGCCGACAGATCCGCGGTCGATGCCGCAGTGACCGCTGCGCGCACCGCGTTCGACGACGGCCCCTGGCCTCGGTTACCCGCACGCGATCGGGCGCGGTTCCTGCGTTCCATTGCTGAACTGATTCGGTCCGACGCAGCGAACCTGAATGCTCTACTGTCCCTGGACAATGCGACGCCCAGCTCATTCGTCGGTTTCTACCAGATGGGCGCCGAATACCCGGCCGATCTCTTCGACACCTGTGCCGGTTGGGTCGACAAGATCACCGGCGCGACCTACCCGCAATGGGAACCCAACCAACCCTTCACCTTCACGACACACGAACCCGTCGGTGTCGCCGCGATCATCACGCCGTGGAATGCACCGATGAGCTTATTCGCTCAGAAGCTTGCCCCCGCGCTAGCGGCGGGTTGCACTGTCGTCGCAAAACCGTCGGAATTGTCTCCGCTGGTCAGCCTGCGAATGGCTGAGCTGATAGCGCAAGCCGATCTGCCTGCTGGGGTGGTCAACATCGTGACCGGTCCGGGTGATCCGGTGGGGACTGCTCTCGTCGGAGATCCCCGCGTCGACAAGGTGTCATTCACCGGGAGTCGCGACGTCGGCGGGGCGATCGCGGCGACGGTCAGTGCCCGGATCGGCCGCGTCTCGCTGGAATTGGGCGGCAAGAGCCCAGCGCTGATCTTCTCCGACGCCGATCTGAGCACGGCCGTCGGAATCGCCGCCGGCAACGCATTCCTGGGCTTGTCGGGTCAGGTCTGCGTCTGTCAGTCACGGATTTTGGCACACCGCGCGGTGTACGACGAAGTGGTGGCAAATCTGGTCGGTTTCGCGGCGGCCGCCGCGTTCGGTGACCCCTTCGATCCGAAAGTTTCGGCGGCCCCGATGATCAGTACGCGGCACATGCACCGCGTCCTTGGACACATTGAGCGCGCCGTTGCTGACGGCGCTCAGCTTGCCGTCGGCGGCGGACGTGCCGAAAATGTCAGTAACGCAGGGAACTTCGTTGCCCCTACGGTTCTGGTCGACGCGGACAACTCGATGGCGGTCGCACAAGATGAGATATTTGGGCCGGTTTTGTGTGTGCTTCCGTTCAACGACGAGGACGAGGCCATCCGGTTGGCCAACGACACCAGGTATGGCTTGGGTGCCGCCGTCTACACCCGCGATGTCAACCGGGCGCTGCGGGTCAGTAGGGCATTGCGCGCCGGCAGGGTCAAGTCCAGGGACGTGGTGTATGACGTCGTCGTGTGATTCTTCGCTGTCGTGGTTAGGCGGTTAGTGCTGCGGGTGCGTCCTCCTGTTCTGGTGTTGTGGTGGTGGTGACTCGGGATTTGCTGAGGACGTCGAGGCCCAGATAGCGGCGTGATTCGGCCCATTCGTCGTGTTGTTCGGCCAGCACGGCGCCGACGAGGCGGATCAGGGCTTCGCGGTCGGGGAAGATCCCGACGACATCGGTGCGACGGCGGATTTCTTTGTTGAGTCGTTCTTGAGGGTTGTTGGACCAGATCTGGCGCCAGATCTGCTTGGGAAAAGCGGTGAAGGCCAGCAGGTCGGACCGGGCGGCTTCGAGGTGATCAGCGACCTTAGGCAGCTTGTCAGCCAGGGCGTCGATGATCCGGTCATATTGCGCGGCAACGGATGTGGCGTCGGGTTGGTCGAACACCGAATGCAGCAGGGTCTTGACCCAGGGCCAGGAGCTCTTGGGGGTGATGGCCATCAAGTTGGTGGCGTAGTGGGTGCGGCAGCGCTGCCAGGACGCCCCGGGTAAGGTGGCCCCGATCGCTGAGAGCAGGCCAGCATGGGCGTCGCTGGTGACCAGCGCCACCCCAGATAGGCCGCGCGCGGTCAACGAGCGCAGAAACGTCAACCAGCCCGCGCCGTCTTCGGCGGTGGTGACGTCGATGCCCAGGATTTCGCGGTAGCCCTCGGCGTTGACGCCCACCGCGATCAGCGCGTGCACGTTGACCACGCGACCGGCCTCGCGGACCTTGAGTACCAGGGCATCGGCGGCCATGAACGTATACGGGCCGGCATCG
>NZ_LZKQ01000146.1 GCF_001668675.1 Mycobacterium asiaticum
CGGCTTCTCGACCTGATCGACAGCATGTTCGCGCGGGCGATGAGCGACGGCGAACCGACCGAGGACCAGTACCACATCGCGAGGGTCATCTCGGATGTGTGGCTGTCCAACCTGCTGGCCTGGCTCACCCGCCGCGCCTCGGCCACCGACGTCAGCAAGCGACTGGATCTGGCCGTGCGGTTGCTGATCGGCGATCAGTCCGCGAGCTGACCATCACGCGGGAGGCCCGCAGGTGCGGCCCCGGATCAGTTCGGTGGCGAGCAGTTCGACCACCGGCAGCCCGGACCGCGGCGGCTTGAGCACCAACTCACCCGCGCGCCGGCCCTTTTGCAGGCTCGGCTGTGCGACCGTGGTCAGCCCGCGGCTGATGGCATCGTCGACACCGTCGAACCCGGTGACCGTCATCTGACCGGGCACGTAAATCCCGTGTGCGCGAAGGTAATCCATCGCTGAGAGGGCCAGGATATCCGCGGTGCACATCAATGCGGTGATGCGCGGATTGACCTCCAGTGCCAGCTTTGCGGCATCACCGCCCGAGGTCGGCAGGTGCTCGTCGCTCTCCACCACCGTCAGCGCATCCGGGTCGACGCCGGCCGCGGTCATCGCCTCCCAGATACCGATGATGCGTTCCCGCTGCACGTCGAAGGTGGGCGACCGCAGCCGTTCGGCGTCCACCAGGCCCATGCGCCGGTCGTCGCCGAGTCGCATTGTCAGCAAACCGATCTCACGATGCCCCAGGCCGAGCACGTACTCCGCGAGCTCGCGCATCGCGGCGCGGTCGTCGATGCCGACCCGGGACACGCCTGACAGACCGACCGGCTGGTCGACCACCACCACGGGCAGGCGCCGTTGCAACACCGCCTGCAGGTACGGGTCGTCGTCCCGGACCGAATAGACCACGAAGCCGTCCACCCCGGCCCCCAGCACGGCCGCGGTGCCGTCCTCGATGCTGCGGCTGGGTCCCACCGCCACCAGCAGCAGACCCTGCCCGAGCTCCTCGCACGACTGCGCCACTCCCGCAACGAAATCCCGTGCCGCCGGGTCGCTGAACGAGTACGTCAGCGCCTCGGTCATCACCAGGCCGACGGCGCCGGCCTTGCGGGTGCGCAGTGACCGCGCGACCGGGTCCGGCCCCGCGTAACCTAGGCGCTTGGCGGTGGCGAGCACCCGCTCCCGGAGTTGGGGCGAGAGCTGATCCGGTCGGTTGAAGGCGTTGGAGATCGTGGTGCGGGACACCTTGAGTTCGGCTGCCAACGACGCCAGAGTCGCCCGCCTGCGCGGTGTGGGACTCATGCTCGGGAGGCTACAACGGATGCGGTGGTAGGCCTGCACCCGACTTTCTAATGGAAACGGTTTTCATTAGTATGGTGGGTCGGCCTCTCGGCCCGGTGGAAGGAATCGACGTGCGGAAATGCTGGCGGACGTGGCTGCGTGCTGTCCCGGTGGGCCTGCTGGGCTCGACCGCGCTGTCGGGTTGCTCATCCACCGGTCCAGCTCACCCGGGAGCCGTTGCGGTCGTGGCCTCCACGGAAGTGTGGGGCAGCGTGGCACGGGCGGTCGCCGGTAATCACATCGCCGTCAAGTCCATCCTCAACGGCGCCAACGCCGACCCCCATTCGTATCAGGCCACCGCCGCCGACGCGGCCGCGCTGGCTGACGCGGATCTGGTGGTGTACAACGGCGGCGGCTATGACCCGTGGGTGGAACGGGTGCTGACCGTACATCGCGGCATTCAGGCGGTCGATGCTTTCGCCTACCTGGGAACCGTGAACGAGGCTCCCGACGAGCACGTGTTCTACAACCTGACGGTCGCCAAGGCGGTGGCCGCGGCCATCGCCGAGCGCCTGGCGGTGATCGACCCGTCCAACTCGATGGATTATCGGGCCAACGCAATCGAATTCGGCCGCGGCGCCGATGCGATCGTCAAGTCCGAGCACGCCATCGCGGCCGCGCACCCGGCCACCGGCGTCATCGCCACCGAGCCAGTCGTGCACTACCTGCTCACGGCATCGGGATTGATCAACCGCACTCCGCCGGCCTTCGCCGAAGCCAACGAGAACGACGACGACCCCGCCCCCGCCGACATGGCGTCCGTCCTGGACCTGATCAACAATCGCGACGTCGCGGCGCTGCTGATCAACCCGCAGACCAGTACCCCCGCCATCGCCGACCTGCAGGCCGCCGCCCGCCGAGCCGGGGTGCCGGTGGCCGAAGTGTCCGAGAACCTGCCCAGCGGTTCCGATTACTTGACCTGGCAGCGCAATACCGTCAACCAGTTGACTGACGCGCTGAAGTCGGACAGCTGAGGATCCGTGGGCGCTGAAGCGGTCGCGCTGGTCGACGCGCGACTGGCCTTCGGTGCCCGCGCGCTCTGGGACAATCTCGAATTGTCCGTCTCTGCCGGCGAATTCATTGCGGTACTGGGTCCCAACGGCAGCGGCAAGACGTCGCTGCTCAAGGTGCTGCTCGGGCAACTACCGTTGAGCGCCGGGAACGCGACGGTGCAGGGGCCGGTTGGCTATGTGCCGCAGCATCATCCGTTGGATCGGGAGGTGCTGCTGCGCGGGCGCGACCTGGTCGGCCTGGGCGTCGACGGCCACCGCTGGGGCGTGTCGGCACTGCGGCGCAGCGACCGGACGCTGCGGCGGGCGGCGGTGCAGCGGGCACTGCAGCAGGTCAATGGCGAACGGTTGGCCGATGTGCGGGTGGGGCTGATGTCCGGCGGTGAGCTGCAACGGGTGCGGATAGCGCAGGCGCTGGCCAGCGACCCGACCGTGATGCTCTGCGATGAGCCGCTGCTGGCGCTTGACCCGGCCAACGCGAGGCTGGTCGCGGCGCTGATCGACCGGCGCCGCCGCGATGCCGGCACGGCGGTCATCGTCGTCACCCACGAGCTGAATCCGATCCTGCCGTATGTGGATCGGGTGCTGTACCTGGTGGATGGACGGTTCCGGATCGGCACCGTCGAGTCGGTGATGACCGCTCGGACGCTGTCGGAGCTGTACCGGGCCGACGTCGAGGTCGTCAGGGTCAAGGACCAGTACTTCGTGGTCGGCGTTCCGGACGGGCGGCACCTGTGAACGAACGCCTCACCGAGATGTTGAACCATCTGTTCGCCGTCGATCTGACCGCACATCTGCTTCGGCATGATTTCGTGCAGCAGGCGCTGATCGCCGCGGCCCTGTTGGGTCTGGTGGCCGGGTTGATCGGCCCGTTCATCGTGCTGCGCCAGATGTCGTTCGCTGTGCACGGGTCCAGTGAATTGTCCTTGACCGGAGCGGCATTCGCGTTGCTGGCCGGGTTCGACGTCGGGGTGGGCGCTCTGGTGGGTAGTGCGCTGGCGGCCGCCCTGTTCGGGGTGCTCGGGCAGCGCGCCCGGGAACGAGATTCGGTGATCGGGGTGGTGCTGGCGTTCGGCCTGGGCCTGGCGGTGCTGTTCATCCACCTGTACCCCGGCCGTACCGGCACCAGTTTCGCGTTGCTGACCGGTCAGATCGTCGGAGTCGGCTACTCGGGGCTGGCCATGCTAGCGGCGGTGTGCGTGCTCGTCATCGCCGTTCTGGGCTGCTGCTACCGGCCGTTGCTATTTGCGACGGTCGACCCGGACGTCGCGGCGGCCCGCGGGGTCCCGGTGCGCGCGCTGGGGATCGTGTTCGCCGCGTTGGTCGGGGTGGTCGCCGCCCAGGCCGTCCAGATCGTCGGGGCGCTGCTGGTGATGTCGTTGCTGATCACCCCGGCAGCCGCGGCTGCGCGCGTCATCACCGCGCCCGGGTTGGCGATAGCGACGTCGGTGCTGTTCGCTGAGGTCGCCGCGGTCGGCGGGATCGTGCTGTCCCTGGCGCCGGGGGTGCCCGTCTCGGTGTTCGTGGCCGCCATTTCGTTTGTCATCTACCTGTTTTGCTGGATGCTGGGCAAATACCGCGTGGCGCGGCACTAAGCTGGAGGTTCGGTGGGGGAACCGCAGCTCGTGAAGGTGGGGAGGGACACGTGCGCCAGCGAATCGTCGCGGCCGCCGCGCTGGCCGGCGTCTGCTTGCTCGCCGCCGGCTGCACGGATCTGGTGGACGGCAGCGCGGTTGCCGGCGAGAAAGCAGGCCTGGCTAACCAGCGGCCCGTTCCGGTCAACGCCTTGGAGGGGCTGTTGCTGGATTCCAGCCAGATCAACAGCGCGTTGGGCGCCACCTCGATGAAGGTCTGGTTTCCGGCCAAGGGGATGTGGGACTGGAGCAAGAACGTGTCCGACAAGGATTGCCTGGCCGTGGACGGTGCCGCGCAGGACAAGGTCTATGCGGGAACCGGGTGGACCGCCATGCGGGGACAACGCCTGGACGACAGCATCGACGACTCCAAAAAGCGCAAGCACTACGCCATCCAGGCGGTGGTGGCGTTCCCGAATGCGCAAGACGCCAGCAACTTTTACCGGTCTTCCGTGCAGAGCTGGAAGGGCTGCTCGAACCGTCGATTCAACGACGTCAGCCCGACTCAGCCCGACACCATCTGGTCGGTGGGCGACGTGACCGAAGACAATGGCATTCTGACCAGCTCGCAAACCCAGGAAGCAGGCAATGGCTGGGCCTGCCAGCGGGCCCTGACGGTGCGCAACAACATTGCGATCGACATCGTGGCGTGCTCCTACGACCAAATGGGCTCGGCCGCAGTCGAGATCGCCAACCAGATCGCGGGCAACATCGCGAAGCTGTAGGCGGGACCTGGATCGCCCACCTGCCCCGCCGCCAGCGGCGGACATCGTCGGCGGGCCTAAGCCCAATCGCCCACCTCCTCCCGCCGCCAGCGGCGGACATCGTCGGCGGGCCTAACCCCAATCGCCCACCTCCTCCTCCCGCCCCAAGCGGCGGACATCGTCGGCGGGCCTAAGCTAGCCTGGTGGCCCGCATCGATCTCAACGCCGACTTGGGCGAAGGGTTCGGCGTTTGGCAGCTCGGCGACGACGACGCGATGCTCGAGATCGTCACCAGCGCCAACGTGGCGTGCGGTTTCCATGCCGGTGACCCGGCCGGGCTGTTGCGGGTATGCCGGTCGGCCGCCGACCGCGGCGTACGCATCGGCGCGCAGGTCAGTTACCGGGACCTGGCCGGCTTCGGTCGGCGCTTCATCGACGTCGCGGCCGAGGATCTGCTCGCCGACGTCATCTACCAGATCGGTGCGTTGCAGGCGCTGGCGCAGGCGGCCGGTTCGGTGGTGTCCTACGTCAAACCCCATGGCGCACTGTACAACACGATTGTGACCAACCGGGAGCAGGGCGCCGCCGTCGCCGAGGCGGTCGACAGTGTCGACTCGGCGCTGCCGGTACTCGGCATGACCGGTTCGGCGTTCTTCGACGAAGCCGAGCGCCTGGGTCTGCACACCGTCGCCGAAGCGTTCGCCGACCGCGCCTATCGGCCCGACGGAAGCTTGGTCTCCCGTCGCGAACCGGATGCGGTGCTGCACGATCCGAGGACGATCGCCCAGCGGGTGGTGCGCATGGTGTCCGACGGGCAGGTCAGCGCGATCGATGGGACGACGGTTCCTATAACCGTCAAATCCGTTTGTGTGCACGGTGATTCGCCGGGCGCCGTGGATATCGCCCGCGCGGTGCGTGCTGAGTTAGAAGCCGCCGGCGTCGAGATCGAAGCGTTCTGCTGATGCGGCTGAAACTCGGTCGCCCGGACCTCGCGCGCTACGCGGATCGCTTCAATGTGCCAGCGGCAAGCGCTGATTCGCCTCTTTCGGTGACATGGATGGGTGTGGCGACGCTGCTGGTCGACGACGGATCATCCCCGCCGCTGCTGACCGACGGCTATTTCTCCCGCCCGGGCCTGGCCCAAGTCGCGGCGGGCAAGGTGGCCCCGTCAGCGGCCCGCGTCGACGGTTGCCTGGCCCGGGCCAAGGTATCTCGGCTTGCCGCGGTGATTCCCGTGCATACCCACATCGACCATGTGCTGGATTCGCCGTTGGTGGCCGAACGCACCGGTGCCCCACTGGTCGGCGGGCAGTCGGCGGCCAATGTGGGACGCGGACATGGGTTGCCGGAGGACCGGCTCGTCGTGGTGTCGTCGGGAGCGCCAATCACGTTGGGCGCCTTCGATGTGACGCTGGTCGAGTCACACCACTGCCCGCCGGACCGCTTCCCTGGGGTGATCAGCGCACCGGTCCGCCCGCCGGTGAAGGCCTCGGTTTACCGCTGCGGCGAGTCCTGGTCGACGCTGATCCACCATCGCCCCTCGGACCGGCGACTGCTGATCCAGGGCAGCGCCGGCTACGTCGCCGGGGCGCTCAACGGCATGCGCGCCGAGGCCGTCTATCTGAGCGTGGGACAACTGGGCCTGCAGCCGCGCTCCTATGTCGTCGAATACTGGAACGAGACGGTACGGGCGGTGGGAGCCCAGCGCGTGGTCCTCATCCATTGGGACGACTTTTTCCGCCCGCTGTCAAAGGCATTGCGGGCCTTGCCCTATGCCGGGGACGACCTGGATGTCTCCATCCGGGTGCTGGACGAGTTGGCCGCCGAGGACGGAATTGCGGTGCAGATGCCGACGGTCTGGCAGCGCGAGGACCCCTGGGCCTGACACGTTGATACTGACCCTTTCGCTGGTACTGCTGGCTGTCGTGCTCGGGTTCGCGGTCGCGCGCCCACGGGGTTGGCCAGAGGCTGCGGCGGCCGTCCCCGCGGCGGCCATCCTGATCGCGGTGGGGGCGATCTCCACACATCAGGCCGGGGCGCAGATCGTGGGACTCGGCCGGGTGGTGGGCTTCCTGGGCGCGGTGCTGGTGCTGGCCAAGCTGTGTGACGACGAGGGATTGTTCGAAGCTGCTGGTGCGGCGATGGCACGCGGCAGTTCGGGGTCGCACGGTCTGCTGCGGCAGGTGTTCGTCATCTCGGGAGTCATCACCGCGGTACTCAGCCTGGACGCGACGGTTGTGCTGCTGACGCCGGTAGTGCTTGTCACCGTGCGCCAGTTGCGGACCCCAGCCCCGCCGTACGCCTATGCCACGGCGCATCTGGCCAATTCGGCGTCGCTGCTACTGCCGGTGTCGAATCTGACGAACCTGCTCGTCTTCCGCAGTGCGCACATCTCGTTCGTCAAGTTCACCCTGGTCATGGCGTTGCCGTGGCTGTCAGCGATAGCCGCGGTGTACGTCGTCTTCCGCTGGTTCTTCGCCCGCGACCTGCGCACCCAGCCCGACCGCACCGATCTTGGCCCACCGCCCACTCCCCCGGTATTCGTCTTGGTGGTCGTCGGGCTGACCCTTGCCGGGTTCGCCGTCGCCGAGTGGCTGGACGTCGCGCCGGCGTGGGCGGCGCTGGCCGGCGCCTTGGTGTTGGCGGTCCGCAGTCTGCGCCGTCGGCACACCTCACTGGCCGAGATCGTGCGCTCGGCGAATGTTCCCTTCCTGGTGTTCGTCCCAGCGCTGGGCATCGTCGTACAAGCGGTGATGCTCAACGGCATGACCGCCAAGATGTCGTCGCTGGTGCCTTCTGGAACTGGCCTGCCGGCCCTGCTGGGAATCGCCGCCCTGGCCGCGGTGCTGGCCAACGTGGTGAACAACCTGCCCGCGACGCTGGTATTGGTGCCGCTGGTCGCGGCCGGCGGACCCCCGGCCGTGCTGGCCACGCTGATCGGCGTCAACATCGGGCCCAACCTGACCTACGTCGGCTCGCTGTCGAATCTGCTGTGGCGCCGGGTGCTGCGCCAGCACAACGTCGCGCCGAGCGTTGGTGAGTACACCCGGCTCGGTCTGTGCACCGTGCCCACGGCTTTGGTGGTTGCGGTCGTCGCACTCTGGGTGAGCTGGCGCTTCATCGGCACCTAACCCTGGCCGAGCAGACGCGAAAGCTCCTTTAGACCCGGCGTGTCGGGGACTTTAGCGTCTGCTCGCGCAAATGAAATCAACCCCGGCGCTGGCGGGCGATCTCGGCCAGCACCACGCCCGCGGCCACCGCCGCGTTCAGCGACTCGGTCTTGCCGGCCATCGGGATGGACACCACGTGGTCACAGTTCTCGCGCACCAGCCGCGACAAGCCCTTGCCCTCCGAGCCGACCACCATCACCAGCGGGTCGGTGCCGTCGAGATCGTCCAGCGCGGTGTCGCCGCCGGCGTCCAGTCCGATCACCTGCAGCCCCCGGCCAGCCCAATCCTTAAGTGTCCGCGTCAAATTCGTGGCCCGTGCCACCGGGATCCGGGCCGCGGCCCCGGCGCTGGTACGCCATGCCACGGCGGTCACCGAGGCGGAACGGCGCTGCGGGATCACCACGCCGTGGCCACCGAACGCCGCCACCGACCGCACGATCGCCCCCAGGTTGCGCGGATCGGAGATGTTGTCCAGCGCGACCAGCAGCGCGGGCGGCGACTCGATGGCGGTGGCAACCAAATCGTCGGGGTGAGCGTAGTTGTACGGCGGAACCTGCAGCGCGATCCCCTGATGCAGGTGATTGGCCGTCATCCGGTCCAGATCACTGCGCGGCACCTCGAGAATGGCGATGCCCGAGTCGGCCGCGCGCGCAACGGATTCCGTCAGCCGCTCGTCGGCGTCCGTGCCCAGCGCAACGTAGAGCGCGGTCGCCGGCACACCGGCGCGCAGGCACTCCAGCACCGGGTTGCGCCCGAGCACGGTCTCGGCTTCCTCGACCCGCTTGGTGGGCCGGCGCGGCTGCTGCGCACCGGCCCGCTTGGCGGCCGGGTGATTGGGACGCAGGTGCGCCGGCGGGGTGGGACCGCGCCCTTCCAGGCCGCGCCGGCGTTGGCCGCCCGAGCCGACCTTGGGCCCCTTCTTGGTGCCGGCTTTGCGTATCGCCCCCCGGCGCTGCGAGTTTCCGGCCATCTACTTGCCGTCGCCGCCCAACGTCCACTGCGGGCCGTCGGCGGTGTCGGTGACTTCGATGCCGGCCTGCTTCAACCGGTCCCGGATCTCGTCGGCCAGCGCCCAGTTACGCTGCTCGCGCGCCTTCTCCCGATTCTGGATCTCCGCTTGCACCAACACATCCACCGCGGCCAACGCGGCCGACGTCTCGTCGCGGGTCTCCCACCGCTCGTCCAGCGGGTCGCAGCCCAAAATCCCCATCATGGCGCGGATGGAGCTGGCACTTTGTAGCGCGGCCTCGTGATCGCCGGCGTCGAGGGCCCGGTTGCCGTCGGCCCGGGCGTGGTGGATCTCGGCCAGCGCGACGGGCACCGAAAGGTCGTCGTCGAGCGCCTCGGCGAAGCGCGGTGTCCATTCCCCGGGGTAGACGGCACCCACCCGGCGGCGCACCCGATGCAGGAACTCTTCGACGCCGACATAAGCCTTGACCGCGTCCTGCAACGCGGCGTCGGAGAACTCCAGCATCGACCGGTAGTGCGCGCTGCCCAGGTAGTACCGGAGTTCGGCGGGCCGGACCCGCTGCAGCATCGCCGGGATGGACACGACGTTGCCCAGCGACTTGCTCATCTTCTCGCCGCCCATCGTCACCCAGCCGTTGTGCAGCCATAACTGGGCGAACCCGTCGCCGGCGGCGCGGCTCTGCGCGATCTCGTTCTCGTGGTGCGGGAAAATCAGATCCATCCCGCCGCAGTGGATGTCGAACTCGGGCCCCAGATAAGTGCGGGCCATGGCCGAGCATTCGATGTGCCAGCCCGGCCGCCCGCGGCCCCACGGCGACGGCCAGGACGGTTCACCGGGCTTCTCGCCCTTCCACAGCGTGAAGTCGCGCTGGTCCCGCTTGCCGGTGGCCACGCCCTCGCCCTGGTGGACGTCGTCGATCCGATGGCCGGACAGCTGGCCGTAATCCGGATAGCTGAGCACATCGAAGTAGATGTCGCCCGCGGCGGCATAGGCGTGCCCTTTTTCGATCAGCCGTTCCATTAAGTCGATCATCTGGGTGATGTGGCCGGTGGCGCGGGGCTCCGCGGACGGCGGCAGCACGTCCAGCGCGTCGTAGGCGGCCGTAAAGGCACGCTCGTGGGTCGCGGCCCACTCCCACCACGGCCGGCCGGCCGCGGCCGCCTTGGCCAGGATCTTGTCTTCGATGTCAGTGACGTTGCGGATGAACGCCACGTCATAGCCGCGGGCGATCAACCAGCGCCGAAGGATGTCAAAGGCCACGCCGCTGCGGACATGGCCGATGTGCGGCAGCCCCTGCGGGGTGGCACCGCACTGATAGATGGAGACGTGCCCGGCGCGCAGCGGCACGAAGTCACGGACGACACCCGTCGCCGTGTCATGTAGCCGCAAGCGGGCACGATCGGTCACGACGTGCCAGCTTACTGCCTCGGTCAGTCAGCACTGTCCCTCGCGGGTGCTATCGCAGCGAAACCACCAGCGCCGTGGCGATCGCGGCCAGACCCTCCCCTCGACCGGTCAGGCCCAGGCCGTCCGTGGTGGTTGCCGCCACCGAGACCGGCGCGTTGAGCAATCGGGAAAGTACCGCCTGCGCCTCGTACCGCCGCCAGCCGATCTTCGGCCGGTTGCCGATCACCTGTACCGCGGCGTTCCCCACCCGGAAGCCGTGTTCGGTGAGGAGCCCGACGACGTGCCGGAGCATGTCGGCGCCGCTGACCGCCTCCCAGCGCGGATCGTCGACTCCGAAAACGCCGCCGATGTCACCGAGCCCGGCCGCGGACAACACGGCGTCACACAGCGCGTGGACGGCGACGTCGCCGTCGGAATGCCCGGAACAACCGTCGGCGCTGGGGAACAGCAGACCCACCAACCAGCACGGACGACCGGGTTCGATCGGATGCACATCGACGCCCAGGCCGACGCGGGGCAGCTCCATCACTGGCGAACTATAGCTTTGGCCAGCACCAGGTCCAGTTGAGTCGTGATTTTGAATGCCAGGGGATCTCCGTCGACCACCTGAACCTGGCCACCGATCTGCTCCACCAGCGACGCATCGTCGGTGAACTCGGCGGTTCCGGCGCGTTGGTAGGCGCGCAACAGCATTTCGGTGGCGAAGCCCTGCGGGGTCTGCACCGCGCGCAGGCCCGCCCGCTCCGGGGTGCCCAGCACCACCCCGTTGGCGTCGACGGCCTTGACGGTGTCCGACACCGCGACGCCGGGCACGACGGCTTTGTGACCGGCCCGCAACGCCTCCACCACCCGCACGATCAGGGCCGGGGGTGTCAGCGCGCGGGCAGCGTCGTGTACGAGCACGAACTCGGGCGCACCCGCCGCCGATTCGCTGATCGCGGCCAGCGCCTTGCTCACCGATTCCGAACGGCTGCCACCGCCGGCCACGATGGTCGCGATGTGACCCAGGATCAGCTTGGCTTCGTCGGTGCGGTCCGGCGGTACGGCGACAACCACGGTGTCGACCACACCGGAATCACGCAGACCCGTCACGGCCCGCTCGACCAGCGAGTGCCCTTCGAGTTGATAGAACGCCTTGGGAACGCCGGCAGACAATCTCTGACCCGACCCTGCGGCCGGGACCACCGCGACTACTTTGCCGCTACCCGCGCCCACCTAAGCGTCTCGGGCTATTCAGGAGGCGGCGGCCAGCACCTCGTCCAGGATGGTCGACGCCTTGGCGTCGTCTGTGCTCTCCGCCAGCGCCAGCTCACCGACCAGGATCTGACGGGCCTTGGCCAGCATCCGCTTCTCGCCCGCGGACAAACCGCGCTCCTGGTCCCGACGCCACAGGTCGCGCACGACCTCGGCAACCTTGTTCACGTCACCCGAGGCGAGCTTCTCCAGGTTGGCCTTGTAGCGACGCGACCAGTTGGTGGGCTCTTCGGTGTGCGGAGCGCGCAAAACCTGGAAAACCTTGTCGAGGCCTTCCTGGCCGACGACATCGCGGACGCCGACGTACTCGGCGTTGTCAGCGGGCACTCGAACGGTCAGGTCACCCTGCGCAACTTTCAAGACGAGATACTCTTTTTGCTCCCCTTTGATGGTTCGAGTCTCAATCGCCTCGACTAACGCAGCACCGTGATGTGGGTAGACAACGGTGTCACCGACCTTGAAGATCATCTGATTCGAGCCCCTTTCGTTAATTAAGTCTAACACGCGGGCCCGACGCGTGCGGATCAACGGTGCAGGTCAGAGGCACGTGACGCCCAGAATGGGGGTTGACAGGCGGGCCCAGACATGCAGGGGGTGATGGTTTCTCGTGCATCCGGACCCTTGGGCACGAGCCCGAAAGCGCCTCTAAGAATAGCCCTTCGGCAACCCCGGATTTCACCCGGGATCACGTTGCGACGACCCTCGCATGACATCGGCCCGGCATCGGGTGGCCCTCCGCTACCGTCCGCGGCACCGTGCTACTACTCTGCATAGTTGAATCCGATGGGCCCGAGCAGGAGGCATTGAGTGAACCGCTTGAACATCCGCCTGCCATTCCGCCTAGCCAGCATCACCGCCTGGCTGGCCGCCGCCGTCGTCGCCGTGCTCGCGCTCAGTGGTTGCGGAACCGGTCAGATCTCGCAGACCGCGGCGCAGGAGCCCGCGGTCAACGGCAACCGGGTCACCATCAAAAACGTCGTGCTGCGCGACATCCGGATCCAGGCAAAACAGACCACTGACTTCATCGAGCCCGGCCGCACGGTCGATCTGGTGCTGGTCGCCGTGAACAACAACCCCGACACCGGCGACCGTCTGACCGGCATCACCAGCGACATCGGCAACGTGACGGTGTCCGGGGACGCTAAGCTGCCGGCCGGCGGGATGCTGTTCATCGGAACCCCCGACGGTCAGGCCGTCGCCCCGGGCCCGGCCCCGTCCACCGGCGCCGCCAAGGCGACCATCAAGCTGAGCAAACCGATCACCAACGGCCTGACGTACAACTTCACGTTCAAGTTCGAGAAGGCCGGCGAGGCCACGGTGGATGTGCCGATTTCGGCGGGGGTTGCGCAGCCCCACGAGCACTCCAACCACGGCTGACCTCTCCTGACGGCGTTTCCTTCCGGGGAACTGTCGGTACCTGTCGATACGGTCACGGTTGTGGCCAACGCGCGATCACAATATCGGTGCTCGGAATGCCGGCATATCAGCGCCAAATGGGTGGGGCGCTGCCTGGAGTGCGGCGCCTGGGGCACCGTCGAAGAGGTGGCCGTACTTGCCGCTGTCGGCAACGGCAGACGTGCAGCGGCTACCGGGTCGCCGGCGGTGCCGATCAGCGCCGTGGAGCCACATAAGAGCCGGCATCGCCGCAGTGGCGTCGACGAGCTGGACCGGGTCCTGGGCGGGGGTGTGGTTCCCGGTTCGGTGACACTGCTCGCGGGCGAACCCGGGGTCGGCAAATCGACCCTGCTGCTGGAAGTCGCGCACCGCTGGGCGCAGCAAGGCCAGCGCGCTCTGTACATCTCCGGCGAGGAATCCGCCGGGCAGATCCGGCTGCGGGCCGACCGGATCGGCTGCGCCGGTGACGATGTCTACCTGGCCGCCGAATCCGACCTGCACACCGTGTTGCACCACATCGAGACGGTGCGGCCGGCGCTGGTCATCGTCGACTCGGTGCAGACCATGTCCACCAGTGAGGCCGACGGCGTCGCGGGTGGGGTCACCCAGGTGCGGGCGGTGACGGCCGCGTTGACCGCGGCGGCCAAGGCGAACGGCGTCGCGATGATTCTGGTCGGGCACGTCACCAAGGACGGAGCCATCGCCGGGCCCCGTTCACTGGAGCACCTCGTCGACGTGGTGCTGCACTTCGAGGGCGACCGCAACGGCGCGCTACGGATGGTCCGCGGGATCAAGAACCGCTTCGGCGCCGCGGATGAGGTCGGGTGTTTCCTGTTGCACGACAACGGGATCGAAGGTGTCGCCGACCCGTCCAACCTGTTCCTGGACCAGCGGCCGGCACCGGTTCCGGGCACCGCGATCACCGTCACCCTGGACGGGAAAAGGCCGCTGATCGGCGAAGTGCAGGCATTGCTGGCCACTCCCAACGGCGGCTCACCGCGACGCGCGGTCAGCGGCATCGACCACGCCAGGGCCGCGATGATCACGGCGGTGCTGGAAAAGCATGCCCGGTTGGGACTGGGCGCCAACGACATTTACCTGTCGACCGTGGGCGGCATGCGCCTGACCGATCCGTCGTCGGATCTCGCGGTCGCGGTCGCCCTGGCCTCAGCGGACACCAACCTGCCGCTGCCCACCACCGCGGTGATGATCGGCGAGGTGGGGCTGGCGGGCGACTTGCGGCCGGTGCACGGCATGGAGCGCCGGCTGGCCGAAGCGGCCCGGCAGGGCTTCACCATCGCCCTGGTGCCACCGGGCTGCAAGTCGATTCCGGCGGGTTTGCGGGCCCTGTGTGCGTCCACCATCGTCGAGGCGCTGCACCACATGGTCAACATCGCCGACCATCACGCCCGGGCACCGGCGACTCTGCACGCCGTGAATAACTCGCACTAGGGTCCCCACCGAACCGCCCGCCATAGCAGAATGCTGGCTGTGACTCGTCCGACCCTGCGTGAGGCTGTCGCCCGACTGGCTCCCGGCACCGGGCTGCGCGACGGACTGGAGCGCATCCTGCGCGGGCGCACCGGCGCCCTGATCGTGCTCGGTCACGACGAGAGCGTCGAGGCCATCTGTGACGGCGGTTTCTCCCTCGACGTCCGCTACGCACCGACCAGGCTGCGCGAGCTGTGCAAGATGGACGGCGCGGTGGTGCTGTCCACGGACGGCAGCCGCATCGTGCGGGCCAATGTGCAGCTCGTTCCGGACCCGTCCATCCCCACCGACGAATCGGGCACCCGGCACCGCTCGGCGGAGCGGGCCGCGATCCAGACGGGTTACCCGGTGATCTCGGTCAGCCATTCGATGAACATCGTGACCGTCTACGTGTGCGGCGAACGCCATGTCCTGACCGACTCCGCGACCATCCTGTCCCGGGCCAACCAGGCGATCGCCACCTTGGAGCGTTACAAGACCCGGCTGGACGAGGTCAGCCGCCAGTTGTCCCGGGCCGAGATCGAAGACTTCGTCACGCTGCGCGACGTGCTGACGGTGGTGCAGCGGCTCGAACTGGTCCGCCGCATCGGCCTGGCCATCGATTACGACGCGGTCGAACTGGGCACCGACGGGCGCCAGCTGCGCCTGCAGCTGGAAGAGCTGCTGGGCGGCAACGACACCGCCCGGGAGTTGATCGTGCGGGACTATCACGCAAATCCCGAGCCGCCGTCCCAACACCAGATCGCGGCGACGCTGGACGAATTGGACGCGCTGTCGGACACCGAGTTGCTGGACTTCACCTCGCTGGCCAAGGTGCTTGGTTATCCGACGACGGCCGAGGCGCAGGATTCTGCGCTCAGCCCGCGGGGCTACCGCGCGATGGCCGGCATCCCCCGCTTGCAGTTCGCCCATGTCGACCTGTTGGTGCGGGCGTTCGGAACGCTGCAGGGTCTGTTGGCGGCCAGCGCGAACGACCTGCAATCGGTCGAGGGTATCGGTGCCATGTGGGCGCGCCACGTCCGCGAGGGTCTGTCCCAGCTGGCCGAATCGACCATCACCGACCAGTAACTAGCCGCCCTGAACGGGGGGCGCCTCCGGCGGCGGCGCTTGCGCGGGCCCAGGTGCGGGCACCGGGCCGGGCGGCTGCGGCGGCTGGTTCAACACAAAGGGAACCGATAGGGACCGCAGGTTGCCCAGTTGCACGACGAGGTTGTAGGTGCCCGGCCCGATCGCCGGCCGCGGCAGCGGGCATTTGGGCGCGGAGCCCATCCCGGTCCAGGTCACCGCGGTGGTCACCTGCTCGCCCGGGGTGAACGTCTTCACCAGGGTTTCGTTGGACGGAGCGCAGTCCAGGTTGGACCACAAACGCTTGTTGTCCAGCGAGTACACGTAGGCGGCCAGCACCGCGGCGCCGACGTCGCGCTTGCACGAGACCAGTCCGATGTTGGTGACGACCATGGTGAATTTCGGCTGGTCACCGATGTAGTACTGCGGTGAGTTGGTCAGGCCCTTGACCGCCAGCGTCGAATCCGGGCAGTCGTCGCCATCCTTGAGCACGGGCGGCGGTTGCACTGCGGCGGTCGGGGTGGGCGACTCGGGGTTCGCAATGCCGGGCGGCGACCCGGGCGCGGGCGCTTCGGTCTGCCCCGCCGGCTGCGGCGCCGGCGGCGCCTGCGGGGCGTTCGAGCCCGGATGGCCCTGTGCAGAGGCGGGCTTCTCGGCGGGCTTGGCCCCGGCGTTACTACTGACGAAGGCGATGACGGTGGCGACGGCGATCCCGATCACGACGACCGCGATGCCCAGGGCAAGCCCCCTGCGCCGCCAATAAATCTCAGTAGGTAGCGGGCCCCGCGGTTCTAGATCCAGCACATTTACACGGTAGGGCCAGGTCACGCCGTCTTGGCTGACCCCGCCCGGCGTGTCGCGGGGTTTGCTGAGCCGCCGGGGCGCCTATTCGCCGATGTCACCGATGTGGTCGACGAGCTCCGCGTGGCCGTCGGAGAGCTTGTAGGTGACGCCGGCGAGCCCCAGGGTGCCGTCGTTGACGCGCTCCGAGATGGTCGAGGAGCGAGATACCAGTTGCGCCAGCGTTTCGCTCACGTGCCGCGCCTCGAACTCGTCCACCCGGGTCAGGCCGTCGCGGCGGCCCGCCAGCACCGACGGGACGACGCGTTCCACCACGTCGCGCACGAATCCGCTAGGAATCTCACCGTCGTCGATCGCACTGATGGTGGCCTTGACGGCGCCACAGCTGTTGTGACCGAGGACGACGATCAACGGGACGTTGAGAACGGCGACCGCGTACTCGATGGAGCCCAGCACGGCCGAGTCAATGGCCTGCCCAGCGGTACGGACCACGAACACATCCCCGAGACCCTGGTCGAAAATGAGCTCGGCGGCCACCCGGCTGTCCGAGCAGCCGAAGATGACGGCGGTCGGCTTCTGCCCGTTGGCCAAGCTCGCCCGGTGCTCCACGCTCTGGCTCGGGTGCGCCGGCTGGCCGGCCACGAACCGCTCGTTACCCTCTTTGAGTGCTTTCCACGCCGATACCGGGTTGCTGTTGGGCATGTCCGCCATTCTGCCGCACCGGCCGGTGACTGGCTCGGTTCCCATACCAGTCACAGATGTTTTGGACTGGTATCGCCGATCCCGCCGCGACTTGCCCTGGCGGGAGCCAGGTGTCAGCGCGTGGCAGATCCTGGTCAGCGAGTTCATGCTGCAGCAGACTCCGGTGGTCCGGGTGCTGCCGATCTGGACCGACTGGGTACGCCGCTGGCCCACCCCGTCCGCGCCGGCGGCCGCCAGCGCGGCCGACGTGTTGCGGGCGTGGGGCAAGCTCGGCTATCCGCGGCGGGCCAAACGCCTGCACGAATGCGCCATCGTCATCGCACGTGACCACAACGACGTGGTGCCCGAAGATGTCGACGTACTGCTGACGCTGCCCGGCGTCGGCAGCTACACCGCACGGGCGATTGCCTGCTTCGCGTACCGGCAGCGGGTGCCGGTGGTGGACACCAACGTGCGCCGGGTGGTGGCACGCGCCGTGCACGGCCGCGCCGACGCGGGCAATCCGTCGGCCACGCGCGACCACGCCGATGTCGAAGCCCTGCTGCCCGACGACGGGGCGGCACCGGAGTTCTCGGTGGCGGTGATGGAGCTCGGTGCGACGGTGTGCACGGCCCGGTCGCCGCGCTGCGGCCTGTGCCCGCTAAACGGATGCGCGTGGCGGCGCGCCGGATATCCGCCGGCGACCGGGCCGGCGCGGCGTGCGCAGACCTACGCCGGAACCGACCGCCAGGTCCGCGGCCGACTGCTGGATGTGTTGCGCGACAACCATGCTCCGGTCACCCGCGCGCAACTGGACGTCGCGTGGCTGACCGACACCGCCCAGCGCGACCGGGCGCTGTTTTCACTGCTCGACGACGGCTTGGTGACCCAGACCGCAGACGGCCGGTTCGCACTGGCCGGCGAAGGGTAGCCGGTCAAGCTCCGGTTGCCGCCAGGAAGGCCTCCACCGCCTGACGGTACAGCTCCGGGGCGTCGTCGTGGACCAGGTGACCGGCTCCAGGCACACTCAAATACTCGGTGACACAGCTGTTTTCGGCCATGCGGCGCATTTGCCCCGGCGGGGTCACCGAGTTTCCGGCTTCGATGAGCAGCGTCGGCGCACGCACCGCCTGCCACTGCGCCCAGTAGTCGCGGGTGCCCCACTCGGCGGCGATCTCTATCCATCGAGCGGTATGGCCGTGCAAGCGCCAGCCGGTTTCGGTGCGGTCGAAAGCTTCCAGGAAGTACTGACCGGCGACCGGCCCGAACTCCGCGAATACCTGCTCGGGGGAATGGAATTCGAGAGGTAGGGCGTGCAGCCACGGTTCCCAGGGCCCTGTGGTCCGTCCGACGAAGTCCGGAGCCATGTCCTCCACTACCAGCGCTGTCACCAGGTCCGGGCGCTCGGCCGCCAGACACCAGGAATGCAAGCCGCCCATTGAATGCCCGATCAGCGTTACCGGCACCCCCAGGGCGGCGACCGCATCGCCGAGGTCGGCTACGAAGCGCTCGGTGCTGATCGGATAGGGATCGTCGACATCGCGCCCGCGGTGCCAGGGCGCGTCGTAGGTGTAGACCGCGCCCATCCTGGTCAGCCACGGCAACTGGCGCGGCCAGGTGGTGCCACGGCCCATCAGTCCGTGCACCAGAACCAGCGGCCTGCCGCGTCCACCGCGGTGGGTCAGCAGATCCGAGGGCATGCCGGGCACGGTAACCTAGCTCCATGCCAGTGGTGAAAATCAACGCAATCGAGGTGCCGCCCGACGCTGGCCCTGAGCTGGAAAAGCGGTTCGCGCATCGCGCACACGCCGTCGAGAACTCGCCCGGGTTCCTCGGCTTTCAGCTCCTGCGCCCGGTCAAGGGCGAGGACCGGTACTTCGTGGTGACGCACTGGGAGTCCGACGAGGCGTTCCAGGCTTGGGCGAGCGGGCCCGCCATTCAGGCGCATGCTGGTCAGCGTGCCAACCCGGTGGCCACCGGTGCTTCGCTCCTGGAATTCGAGGTCGTGCTCGACGTTGCTGGGAACACTTCGGCGCAGTAGCCGGCGTGCGGCGCGGCGCCGTGTGGTGGCCCTGAGCGCCGCCGCCGCGCTTGTCGTCACGCTTACTTCGAGTTGCTCGTCCTCGCCGACCCCATCGGCCAAT
This sequence comes from Mycobacterium asiaticum, assembly GCF_001668675.1. Taxonomy (GTDB): domain Bacteria; phylum Actinomycetota; class Actinomycetes; order Mycobacteriales; family Mycobacteriaceae; genus Mycobacterium; species Mycobacterium asiaticum_D. The sequence goes on from NZ_LZKQ01000146.1 coordinate 19,059, forward strand.
GCGGCCAATGCCGGGCACCGGATCGACACCACGACACCGCCGGGTCTGCGGGCTCAGCAGACGATGGACATGTTGAATTCCGATTGGCCGATCGGGCCGGTGGGTGTGCGCACTCTGGCCGCGGCGGATCAGGTGGAATCGGTCGAAGCCACCATGGAGACGCTGTGGTGGGATCGCCCGTTCAAGTTGAGCGGGATCTACATCGGCGCCAACGTCGCGACGTTGCAGCTCGTCTCCTCGTACGGCGCGCGCCAGGACATCCGCATTCATACCAATGACCTGGGTGAGGTGGACCGGTTCGAACTGGAGACCCAACCCCCGCCGCCGATCAATTCGTGGCATGACATCGAGACGGTGCTGAACACCACCGGCGCCCGTTACTCGTATCAGGTCGCGAAGGTCGACAACGGCAACTGTGATCCGGTAGCAGGCGCCAATGCCGGCGAATCTTTGCCGCTGGCTTCGATTTTCAAGCTCTACGTGTTGCACGCCCTGGCCGGAGCAATTCAGCGCGGGACGGTGTCCTGGGACGACCAGTTGACGGTCACCGAGAAGAGCAAGGCCGTCGGTTCGTCGGGCCTGGAACTTGCTCCCGGCGAACAGGTTTCGGTTCGTACCGCGGCCGAGAAGATGATAGCCACCAGCGACAACATGGCCACCGATCTGCTGATCGGTAAGTTGGGAACCCGGGCCATCGAAGAAGCTCTGGCAACCGCGGGCCATCACGACCCGGCCAGCATGACGCCGTTTCCGACCATGTATGAACTCTTTTCGGTCGGTTGGGGTCAGCCCGATCTGCGGGAGCGCTGGAAGCACGCCACGCAACAAGAGCGGGCGGCGCTGCTGGGGCAGGCGAATTCCACTCCGTATCAACCGGACCCGACCCGGGCCCACACGCCCGCGTCCAATTACGGCGCCGAATGGTATGGCAATGCGCAGGATATCTGCCGAGTGCATGTGGCGCTGCAGGCCGACGCTGTCGGCCGGGCCGCTCCGGTCCGCCAGATCCTGTCGGCCGTGTCCGGGATTCAACTGGACCGTCAAGTGTGGCCGTATATCGGCGCGAAAGCCGGTGGTCTACCGGGGGATTTGACGTTCAGCTGGTACGCGGTCGACAAGACCGGTCAGCCGTATGTGGTCAGCTTCCAGCTGAACTGGCCGCGTGATCACGGGCCCACCGTGACCAGTTGGATGTTGAAGGTCGCCAAGCAGGCCTTTGCGATGGTGGCTCCCCGTTAGGGCTGCTGCGTCAGTTCGTCGAAGACGCTGAGAGCGGCGTCGAGGTCTGCCTCGTCAAAGACTTCGCACCTGCTGATCTTGTTGCCGTCGAACATCAGCAGGATGACATCCCGCCACTCGGCGTCCATACCCTCGCGCGAACTCCCGCGGACCACATGGGTGACCACCGTTCCCAGTTCGCCCAACCGGTGCACCGCCTCGACGCGAACGGCTGCCTGCGGTGCGAGCTCCCACGCGACACGGAGTGAACGGCCCAGGTCGCCCTTGCCGACCGCTACCAGCGGTCGATGATCGTCGTCTACCCAGTCCGTCGTTGTCTCGGGAAGCTCGTGTCGATTGAGCGCGGCATACCCGCTCATCACGAGCGACCAGGTGTGCGCGTACCGGGCCGCTTCGCCGGCGAGGTAGCGGGCGTCGAGGTCGGCGAACGCTGCGTCGATGTCGTCAGCGTCGAAGCTCACGGCGGTTCGAATCAGGCCGTCCTCGGCGAGTTCGACGACCTGTAATAGTTCGACGGCAATCGGTCGGCCAGGCGAATCATTGTCTCGATAGCGGACCCGCGTCAGCGAGAGACGAGAGCCTCTGATCGCTATGGCGTCCACTTCCAACCGCCAGCCACTCGGCGCCGTCTCGAACATGGTTTGTATGACCTTGCGCCGTTCCGGTCCTGCCAAGACATCGCGCAGGCCTATTCGGCGGTCCTCGAACCGCCCGTCCGCGGCCCCGAGAGCCAGCAGGCCATCCAGGTCGCGGCGGTTGAACGCGTCGATCACACGCTGCCACGCCCGAAGCGCGGGGTTAGCAAGTTTGTGAGTCAGCCGCTCAAGCTCGGTGAACCGGGCGAGCGCCGCGTCGACGTCCGATTCGTCGAAGATCTCGCAGCGGCTGAGCTGGTCGCCTTCGAACGTCAGCAGGGCGACCACCCGCCACTCGGCATCTAGGCCGTCACCCGTTGTCGCCTGCACAACGTGGGTGACGACAGCTCCCAGCGCGGCCAATCGATGCACCTCCTCGACGTAGATGCTGGCTTGCGGCGCCAGGTCCCATATGGCGCGGAGCGATCGGCCGAGATCGCCCTTCTCGATCCCTACCACCGGTCGATGATCGGCATCCACCCAGTCGGGCGACGTCTCGGGAAGCTCATGCCGAGTGAAGGCAGCATAGGCGCTCGTCACAAGCGACCAGGTGCGTGAGTGCGGCGCCGCTTCCCCGGCGAGGTAGCGAGCGTCGAGTTCTTTCATAGCGCAATCGACGTCGTCAACATCGAACAGGACACGCGCCGCAAGCCGGCCGTCGGCGTCGACCTCGGCTATGGCCAACATCTCGCTGTGGAACGCCTCTGGCCGCGTGTCTCGTCCGGTCAGGACCAAATGGCACAGCGTGAGACGTTGCGCGCGTGTCGCGATGACCGTCACTTTGGCCTTCTTGGTTCCGGTGGCAACTATCGCCTGCAGATCGGCGATCTCGGCGTCTTTACCGTGTCGGATCCCGGCGTTGATGATTCGCCGTCGGTCGTTGGAGCAGGTGTCCTCCGTCATCATCGCGCCCAACGTCGCCCAGTCCTGTGCTCCGATGCGATCCCAATAGCGCACGGTCGACAAGCTCGCGATATTTTCTAGCCGTCGAGTCTGCCGCTGCAGTTCGTCGAACCGGGCCAGCGCCACGTCACGGTCTGACTCATCAAACATCTCGAACCGGCTGACCAGGTCGCCCTCGACGGTGATGATGTCGACACCCCGCCACTCGGCGTCGAAGCCTTCTCCGGACGTTCCGTCGGCCACCCAGGTGACGACGGCGCCGAGGTCGCTGAGTTGATCGACGGCCTCGAAGTAGACCCTTCGGTTCGGGGTGAGTTCCCACGAGGCCTGGATGTAGGCGATCACGTCACCAGGCGGGAAGGCCGTAGCCCGCCGATGATCAATGTTCACCCAGTCGGGTGTGGTCCCGACGAGTTCGTGTCGGTTGACACCCGACAGGGCACGCAAGATACCTGTCCACGCGTGCGCGTGCGGCGCTGCCTCACCAGCCACGTAACGCTCGTCCAACTCGGCGAACGCTGCGTCCAAGTCATCGACATCGAAGGCGATGTGCGCCGTCATCCGGTCATCACAATCGATTTCGACCAGCACGAGTGCCTCGGCGTCGTAGCGCTCGGGCAGGGCGTTCCCACCCGAGAATCGAGTCTTATTCAGCACCAGACGATCTCCGCGAACCGCCAAAACCTTTGATGCGATGCTGGTCGCTCCCAGCCCCGCGATCGCACCCAGATCGGCGATGACTGCATCGCGGCCGCACCTGCGCCCGGCGCGCACTACGCGACGACGGTCATCAGTTATTGCATTGTCGGCCAACGCATCCGCGATCACGTCCCAATCACGCACGGTGAATGCAGCCCCGAACCGCGCACAGGCCCGGCTAGCGGCGTTCTGCAGCCGCCGTGGCCGACGCTGCAACTCCTCGAACCGTGCGAGAGCGGCTTCCAAGTCCGCCTCGTCGAAAACCTCCCCGTGACTAAATTCGCCACCTTCAAGCGTGACAACGCTGATAACGCGCCACTCAGCGCGCAAACCGTCGTGTGATGTCTCCTGCGCCGCGTGGGCGATAACCGCCCCCAAGTCATTCAGCCGATGCACGGTCTCGACATAACTCTGCACATTCGACGCGTGATTCCATGCCGCACTGAGCAGATCAGCCATCTCGCCTGGGGCAAACGACGCTCCCCGGCGGTGGTCGATGTTAATCCAATCTGCAGTGGTGGCGGGCAGTTCGTGCCGGTTGAGCCCTGCGAAAGCCCGCATGATCGGCGCCCAGGTATCTGCGTAGGTAGACGCTTCCCCGGCGAGGTAACGCGCATCGAGTTCGGCGAGGGCCGCTTCGAAATCATTCGCCTCGAAGAAAATACACGCTGCGATCTGTCCGTCGGTGTTGAGTTCCAGGATTCCGAGCACTTCCGTCGAAAACGCCGTCGATCCTTCGTCGAGATTGGAGAAGCAGAGACGGTCAAGGACTAAGCGCTCGCCACGGGTCGCCAGCGCGCTCGAAGCGACAGTCGCAGGCCAGAGGTCAACTACCGCATGCAAATTCGCGATCTGGTCGTCTCGGCCCTTTCGGACCTCGCGGACAACCGGCCGGCGATCGTCGTTGCAGTAATCTGTGGCGAACAAGTCGGTGATGGTGTCCCACTCGCCGGCAGCGAGGTGCGCCAGCAAGCGTTCTCCCATCCTGCTTGCCGCGTTGTCCAACCGCCGTACCTGAGGCTGCAATTCCGCGAACCGGGCCAGCGCGGCACCGAGGTCGGCCTCGTCGAAAACCTCGGAGCGATTGACGAGATCGCCTTCGACGGTCAGCAGATCGACACCGCGCCATTCGGCGTCGAAGCCTTCGCGCGAGCTTCCCAGCGCAGCATGGGTGACGACCGCCCCTACATCGGTCAGCCGATGCACAACCTCGACGTAGGTGGTGATGTGTTGGTCGAGCTCCCAGCCAGCACGCACGTACGCGATCAACTCCCCAGGCGCGTAGCGGGCCGTGCGGCGATGATCGATACTGACCAAATCATCCGGCGTCTGGGGCATCTCGCGGCGGTTCAGTGATGCGTAACCCCGCGCTATCACCGACCAGGCATGCGCATGGGGACTCGCCTCACCCGCGAGGTAACGCGCATCAAGCTCGGCAATCGCCGACGTAAACTCATTGATATCGAACACGATTCGCGCCAGGATGCGCCCGTCGGCACCGACCTCGATAACGTCGAACACTTCGGTGTGGAACGCCTCGGGTCGTCTGTCTCGCGCCCAAGTCTGCGTGCGGCTCAGAACAAGGCGGTCACCGCGGGTCGCGATGACGTCCGCCGTAGCGGCCTGGACCCCTATGTCCACCGTGGCCGCGATTTCCTCGAGCGCGGCAGCTCTGCCCCGGCGCAGGCCGGCGTTCACTGTCCGGCGACGGTCCTCGAAGCAAACGTGCTCGGCCAAGAGCGCTGCCATGCCGTCCCAGTCGCGGGCCGTGAACAGCGCGCGCAACAACTCGCCGGCTCTACTCGCCGCGTTTTCCAGCAGCGGTACCCGCCGCTGTTGAAGCCGCACACTTTCCGCATCGAGTTCGGTGCGGGCAATGTCGATGTCGTCGAGGTCGAACCAGACGGACCGGGCAAGACGCCCTTCCTCGTCAAGCCTCACCACGTGCAGCATCTCGTCTCGCGGTGCCCCAGGGTCAACATCGGCGGTTCCCACTTCGACGCGGACGAGGGCCAGCCGCTCGCCTCGTATGGCGAGGACCTCGTAGCTGTAATGAGTGCTGCCCATCTCATCCGGAAGACGCTTCAGCTCTTCGGCCCAGGTGCGTGCGGACCGGTCCTCACGCGAGAAGCCGACTACCTTTCGGCGACTTTCGATTTCGATATCGGTAGCCATCACTTGCTCGACTTCGCTCCACTCCCCGCTGTTCAGCGCGGCGATGAGCCGTCCGATAGCCCGCACGCACTCGTTGCCCGAATCGGCGACCGGCGCTCTCGGTGGGGCCACCACGACAGAAGGGTCCCCGACTCCCATCACCGCCCGGGCCTTCTCGGCAAGAGCCACAGCGCCTTTGCGGTCATACAAGCCGGCCGCGCGCTCGGCGGCGGCACGCGCACCCGTCGTATCACCGGCGGGAACGCACACCATCGCCAGCGTCAGACAGGCATCACCGTGATCAAGCAGAGCATCGGTCCGCTCGGCGAGGGCAACCGCATCCTGGGCGACGCGCCGCGCTTGCACATAATCACCTGCGCGCGAGAGCAATTGGGCGCGCAGCGCACGCCATGCGATCGAGGCCTTCAAGGCATGGCCGGCCAGGCGCTCGCTCTCTGCGCATAGTTCGAAAGCATCGACATCACGATTCAGGGCAAGGCACGCGCGGCCCAACATCGCCGCCGCCTCGGCGGCGTCGGCATCAAGGCCCATGCGACGGAATCCGTTGTAGGCCTGGCGCAGATGCGGTTCAGCGGCCGCGGGGTCGTCGGCGATCAGTTCGACGATCCCGGCAAAATGCTCAACTTCCAGCAGCGCGTGGCGTAGACCGAGTTCGGTGACGCTGCGCCGAGCCGAATCCATCATTCGGCGAGCAGCGGCAGTCCGGCCGCGGAACGCTTCCAGCACCGCCTGGCACCGCGTGGAGGTCGCCTCGACGGCCGGCGAGTCGGTGGTGATCCGCAGCAGTCGTACCACGTCAAGGCACCGACCGCCTGCGCGCGGAACGGGATTCGGTCCCCACAGGGCGGCCAACGGCGCCCCGGCCAGCACCGCGTTGACCCAGCGATGGTCGTGCGCGCGTCGCGCCGCGGTCAGGGCGTCGTCCAACGCGATTTCGGAGTCGGCGAACCGGCCGAGGCGAGCCAGGCAGCCGGCCCGCACAATATGTGCCTTGGCTTCCCCTGCGGCATCGCCCAATTCGGCCAGTTGCCGCGCGGCCGACGTCAATGCGACTTCGGTATCGTCCAATCGTTCGGGATGGATCAGCATCGACAGCTGTCCGTCGAAGCACGTCGCCCACGCCGCCAACCGGGCCGAAGCCTTTGTCACGTCTTGCAGTTGCGCGATCGCATCCGCTGCCGAAACCATGTCGCCCGCGGCCAAAAGGGCTTCACAGCGGGCCACCAGCAGCTCGGCTTCCTGCTCGTCGCGGTCCGGCAGCTCGTCGTCCAGTTCCTCGAGCGCGTGCAGGGCGTGATCGTAGAGGTCGGCGGCGCCCTCGTAGGCGAGGCGGGTCATCGCCTGGTCCCCGGCGCGCCGGCAGTACTCGACGGCTTTGACCGCATTGCCGGCCCACGCGCATTCGAAGTAGTGATGAGCCAGCTCGGCCAGCAGTTCATCGCCGGCGTGGGGCAGGGTCTCCAACGTGGTGGCAATGCGCTGGTGCAACCGCATCCGCCGCACCGAGGCCAGTTCGGCCAGCAGCGACTGACGAACCAGGGCGTGATTGAACCGGTAGTGACCACCGGGTTCCTCGATCAGAATGCCGGCCTGGCACGCTTCGTCAAACGCATCGACGAGGTCGCTGCCGACCACCTGCTCGACCAGGTCCACCGCGAATCGGCTGCCGACGACGGCGGCCGCGGCGAGAGCTTTATTGGTCGCGCCCGGCAGCCGCGAAAGTCTGCGGCTGACCGCCTCGCGCACCCCCTGCGGCAGGGTCGTCTGGTCCCACACGCCACCGCTTTCGTCAACGTGGCGCAGGGCCTCGATAAGAAAGAAGGGGTTGCCACCCGTCACCGACGCCAGCGCGTGCGCTAGTTCCTCGTCGTCGTATCCGGCTTCGGCCACGTATGCGGTGACGTCGTGCTCATCGAGCCCGCCGAGGCTGAGTCGGTAGGCACTGCCGTCACGGTGTAGGTCGGCGAGCATCGCCGCCAACGGGTGGGAACGGTCCAGGTCGGTGCTGCGGTAGGTGCCGATGACCTGCAGGCGAGCGCGCTCACCGAAGCGCAGCACATGCCGCAGCAACAGCAGCGTCGACTTGGCCGCCCAGTGCAGGTCATCGAGAACCAGCACCACCGGCGCGCTGCGCGACGCAATTTCCAGCACCCCGACGACGGCGTCGAAGAGTGCGTAGCGTTCGGTGTCCGGGTCGAAACGGGGCGGGTTGACGAGATCGGGTACGACATCACCCAGACCGGGCACCAGCGCAAGCAGCGCCTCGACGCCGCGCAACTCTCGCAGCCGCTTGGCCCCAACCGACGGCACGAGCGAACGTAGGGCCTCCGCGAACGGCTGGTAGGGAGCGCCGAGGTCTTCGTCGCAACGCCCGTACAGCACCACCGCTCCCTGGGCGAAGGCCCGCTGCGACCATTCGCCCGCCAAACGTGTCTTGCCCACGCCCGGCTCGCCGGCGACCAGGACCGCGCACGCTCCGCCGATCGATGCCGTCTGCCATGTCGACAGCAGCTTCTCGAGTTCGGCGCCGCGCCCGACGAACGGCCCGGCGCCCAGCAGCACCGCGGGAAGCTCGGGGTGCTGCATCGGTTCATCGCTGGTCTGCGGCTGCGCGACGTCGGCGGCGGCGCCGAGCCGCAGCTCGAAGACGTGTTCGGGACGCGCGAGGTTACGCAACTGACGCATGCCCAGATCGGCGAGCTCGACATCGTCCGGCAGGGTGTCGATGACCAGCTCAGCGGTCGCTCCCGAGCACAGGATCTGACCACCCTCGGCCAGCGACCGCAGCCGGGCGGCACGGTTGACCGCGCGACCGAAATAGTCACCGTCGCGCAGCTCGACCTCACCGGTATGCAGGGCGATGCGGACCCGCATGGGTGCGGGCAACGCCCAGGGCTCGTGGCCGATCGCTTCCTGTAGATCGATGGCCGCGGCCGCGGCCGCGGAGGGCCGGTCGAACACCGAGAACGTCGCATCACCTTCGCCTCGGGTCTTGATCAACCGTCCCCCGCGCGAGGTGACCACCTGCAGGACCAGCTCGTCGTGCCGCGCAAGCGCCACCGCCATCGCCCCGGCGTCGGCCTCCCAGGCGGCGGTTGATCCCTCGATGTCGGTCAGCAGGAAGGTGACCGCACGGGTGACCGATGAGAGTTGTTGTTCGGCAACATGATCCAACGAGGGGTCCTGGGCCACGATCGCGGCCTCCAGCCGGCGCAGCTCCGGTCCCGGATCCATCCCGAGCTCGTCCGCCAACAGCGCTCGCGCCCGCTGGAAAGCGCCGAGCGCCTCACCCTGCCTGCCGGACCGGTAGAGGGCCAGCATCAGTTGGCCCCAACGCCTTTCGCGTAACGGCGCATCGGCCACCGCGGCCTCCAGATCGCCGATGACTTCAGCGGCGCGGCCCGTAGCCAGCACCGCGTCCGCGCGGTCCTCGACCAGTGCGGCGTGGCCTTCGATCCAGCGGGTCTTCTCGGACAGTCCGCGCCGCCCTTCGGGCAGTTCCGGGATTCCGCGCCATAGCCGCAATGCTTCCTCGAAGCGGGCCACCGCCTGGCTGGTGTCGCCGGCCGTTGCGGCCTCGCGTCCCATCTTGGCCGCCGTCCGGAAGCGCGCGGCGTCGACTTCGGGCCCCTGCAACGTCCAGCCCGCGCCCGCGGTCACCACCACTCCGTCGCCGAGTGTCCGACGAAGCGACGAGATGTGGGTCTGCAGAGCCTTGGCGGCGGTGCGCGGCGGGTCATCTCCCCACAGCAGCTCGATCAGCGTGTCCGCCGATACCACCGAACCCTCGTGCAATCCGAGCAACGTGAGGATGGCGCGCGGCTTGGCGCCCGGGATCGTGACGGGCGCTCCGTGCTGCCAGACGCGCAGAGGTCCCAAAACCCCCAGTTCCACCGATGGAAGCGTACTCACATCGACCATCGTCGGTAAGACGATTCAATAGCTGGTCAAGATCGGGTAAAGGTTTACAGCCGCAGCGTCCAGCCCGCCCCGCGGAAATGCAGCACGGTGCGGCTCACCGGTGCCACGTCGATCCGCCAGAACGATGCCGGTGGGGTGTCCAGGGCGAGCAGGATCGCCGCCCGGACGACGGAGGGATGGGTGACGGCCACGGTCTGCCTCGGATCACTCGCCGCCTGCAGCGACGCCAACCACCCCGCCACCCGCTCGCGGAGATCCAGCACCGACTCTCCGCCGTGAGGTTTGGCCGCCGGATCGGTGAGCCATGGTCCCAGCTGACCATCGCCGAGATCGGCCAGCGACTGTCCGCGCCAGCCGCCGCAGTCCAGGTCGGCCAATTGCGGCTCGATCCCCGGCCTCAGACCCAGCAGCTTGGCGGTCTGCTGGGTGCGGTGTTCGGGTGCGCTCACCGGGCGGACCTCACCTCGCAACCCGAGTGCTCTGGTCACCCGGACCGCGTCGACCTGCTTTCGTCCCAGCTCGCTGAGTGGCTCGTCGACCGGGAAACGCCCGGCCGCCATCGCATCGGTCATTGCGTGCGACACCAACGTCAGCCGAAGAACTCCGGTCACGCCGCCAAACTCGTCGCCCGCTCAGCGTCCCCGCCCAACAGTCGCGCCGCCAGCGTCGCGAAGGTCAGCCCGATGCCCGCCCACAGCACCAACTGGGCGCCAAGCGAGACGAGGCGGAAGTCGTAGAGCACATCGGCTGGGAAGTTCGCCGGAGTCTCGTGCACCGTCGGCAACGCCAGCGCCACCCCCGTGACCGCCGCGAAATACGTACCTACCCCAAGCAGCCCGGCTCGCCACGCGCCCAATCGCGACGACAGCCGTCGAGCAAGCCAGGTGGCAGCTATCGCCAGCACCCCTGAGGCGGCCACCAGCACCAGATACCACCCGGTACGGAATCCGATGGTGCCGGACTGGCCGACCGCCGGCGGGTTCGCCGGGTACTTCAGAAACGGCACCAGATAAAGCACCGTGAACGCGACCGCCGCGAGTTGCATCGAAAAGGGTTGCGGCGCAACGGCTCCGATGCGGCCGTACGCAACGCAGAACAGCACTGCGAAAAGCACACCGATCGCGACACCGAAAATCAGGACCCCGAAGCCCAGCCCGGCGTTGCCCTGCACCCCGCGACTGAACAACTCCGCGCCGTGTTCGTGCACCCCGGGGGCGGCGTCGGCGCGGCGTTCCTCGAAATCGATCGCCCGACTGATCACGGGCTCAGCGACCAGGCGGGCGAAGACGAATGCCGCCACGGCACCTACCGCACCGGCCAGCAGGCCACGCAGGATCAGGCGCTTCTCCATTGCCTCAGGCCCGTGCGGCTAGTGGCAGGGGAACCCGAGCAGATGCCTTGCGTCGTGGAAGAATTCGTGGACGTGTGCATCACTGCCGAACAGTGACACAGCCCCCTGCTCGATGCCGACGAAATAGATCGCCAACAATGCCAACACGGTAGCGGCCGCAAGCCACAGGGCCGCGCTTGCCGCCGACAGGTCAACTGCGCCAGCCCGGGCGGTCGGTGCATTCGTCACGATCGAACTCCTTCTGGGATTTTCGCGTCCCGCTGGTGGTTGGTGACGGCTACGGGTCTGACTGTGACAGTGGCGCGACCGTTCTGGAATTTCACCAGATTCCGTAGCTCGTCAGCTGGGCCGTGGGTTACCGGCCTGACTATCCCGACGTCCCGGGACCGCCGGCGCCTGCCTTCGCCAGGTCTGGCTCCGCCGGTGGCTTGCGAGTGCCGGTGAAGGTGAAGACCGCGTCCTCGCCCGCACCTTCACCGTCCCAGTTGTCCACATCGACGGTCACGATCTGGCCGGGACCGATCTCTTCGAACAGGATCTTCTCCGAGAGCTGGTCCTCGATCTCGCGCTGGATGGTGCGGCGCAACGGCCGGGCACCCAGCACCGGGTCGAAGCCGCGCTTGGCCAGCAGCGACTTGGCCTTGTCGGTCAGCTCGAGGGCCATGTCCTTGCTCTTGAGCTGAGTGGCCACCCGGTTGATCATCAGGTCGACCATCCGGATGATCTCGTCGCGAGTCAGCTGGTGGAAGACGATGATGTCGTCGATGCGGTTCAGGAACTCCGGGCGGAAGTGCTTCTTCAGCTCGTCGTTGACCTTCTGCTTCATCCGCTCGTAGTTGTTGTCGCCGCCGGTCTGGCTGAACCCGAGGCCGACAGGCTTGGAGATGTCGGATGTCCCCAGGTTCGACGTGAAGATCAGGACGGTGTTTTTGAAGTCCACCGTGCGACCCTGACCATCGGTGAGCCGACCGTCCTCGAGAACCTGCAACAGGCTGTTGTAGATCTCCTGGTGCGCCTTCTCGATCTCGTCGAACAACACCACACTGAACGGCTTGCGGCGAACCTTCTCGGTGAGCTGGCCGCCCTCTTCATAGCCGACGTATCCCGGCGGGGCACCGAACAGCCGCGACGCGGTGAACCGGTCGTGGAACTCACCCATGTCGATCTGGATGAGCGCGTCGTCGTCCCCGAACAGGAAGTTGGCCAGCGCCTTGGACAGCTCGGTCTTACCGACACCGGACGGGCCGGCAAAGATGAACGAGCCCGAGGGACGCTTGGGGTCCTTCAGTCCGGCACGGGTACGGCGGATCGCCTTGGAGACCGCCTTGACGGCGTCCTCCTGGCCGATGATCCGCTTGTGCAGCTCGTCCTCCATGCGCAGCAGGCGCGTGGTCTCGGCCTCGGTCAGCTTGAACACCGGAATACCGGTCCAGTTACCCAGCACCTCGGCGATCTGCTCGTCATCAACCTCGGCGACCACGTCCAGATCACCCGAACGCCACTGCTTTTCCCGCTCGGCACGCTGCGCGACCAGGGTCTTCTCGCGGTCGCGCAGGCTGGCGGCCTTCTCGAAGTCCTGGGCGTCGATCGCCGATTCCTTCTCCCGGCGCGCCTCGGCGATCTTTTCGTCGAACTCGCGCAGGTCTGGCGGCGCAGTCATGCGACGGATGCGCATGCGGGCCCCGGCCTCGTCGATCAGGTCGATTGCCTTGTCCGGCAGGAACCGGTCGTTGATGTAACGGTCGGCCAGCGTCGCCGCCGCCACCAGGGCGGGGTCGGTGATCGACACGCGGTGGTGCGCCTCGTAACGGTCGCGCAGACCCTTGAGGATCTCGATGGTGTGCTCCACCGTGGGCTCGCCGACCTGCACCGGCTGGAAGCGGCGCTCCAGTGCGGCGTCCTTCTCGATGTACTTGCGGTACTCGTCGAGCGTGGTGGCGCCGATGGTCTGCAGCTCCCCGCGGGCCAGCTTCGGCTTCAGGATGCTGGCTGCGTCGATGGCACCCTCGGCGGCGCCCGCACCGACCAGCGTGTGCAGCTCGTCGATGAACAGGATGATGTCGCCGCGCGTGTTGATTTCCTTGAGCACCTTCTTCAGGCGCTCTTCGAAGTCACCGCGGTAGCGGGAGCCGGCGACCAGCGATCCCAGGTCCAGCGTGTAGAGCTGCTTGTCCTTGAGCGTCTCGGGCACCTCGCCGTGCACGATGGCCTGCGCGAGGCCCTCGACCACGGCGGTCTTGCCGACGCCCGGCTCGCCGATCAGCACCGGGTTGTTCTTGGTGCGCCGGCTCAGCACCTGCATCACCCGCTCGATTTCCTTCTCGCGGCCGATGACCGGGTCCAGCTTGCCCTCCATCGCGGCCGCGGTCAGGTTGCGGCCGAACTGGTCGAGCACCAGCGACGTGGACGGACTGCCGGACTCGCCCCCGCGGCCGCCGGTGCCGGCCTCCGCGGCTTCCTTGCCCTGGTAGCCGGACAGCAGCTGGATCACCTGCTGGCGCACCCGGGTCAGCTCGGCGCCCAGCTTGACCAGCACCTGCGCCGCCACGCCCTCACCCTCGCGGATCAGGCCCAGCAGGATGTGCTCGGTGCCGATGTAGTTGTGGCCCAGCTGCAGCGCCTCACGAAGGCTCAACTCCAGGACCTTCTTGGCGCGCGGGGTGAACGGGATGTGCCCGGACGGGGCCTGCTGGCCCTGGCCGATGATCTCCTCGACCTGGCTGCGCACGCCTTCCAGCGAGATGCCCAGCGACTCCAGCGACTTCGCTGCGACGCCCTCACCTTCGTGGATAAGACCCAACAGAATGTGCTCGGTGCCGATGTAGTTGTGGTTGAGCATCCTGGCCTCTTCTTGAGCCAAGACGACCACCCTGCGGGCACGGTCGGTAAATCTCTCGAACATCCGCGGTTACCTGCTCTCCCTCACCATTCGGTACTCCCTCATTGTCGGTACAAGGCCGACAGCGTGCACCTCTAACCACTGTAATGGTCGGCCTGCCAGGGTTCCTAACCTCGCAGTGCGCCGCGGTGCCGAAGCGCAACAGAATAACGAGGAAATACCCCAATGCGTTTCCCGCACCGGCCCTCGATCGCTTCGCCGCAAGCGAAACCCGAGAGAAATGTGAAAAGACCGGCGCCCGAGCCGTCCAAGCCCGGGCGCCGGTAAACGATGACTCGCCGGTTACGTTGCCGGCTACGTTCCGGTTACGTTGCCGCGTGGAAAGCGTCGATGACGTCGGCCGGGATGCGGCCCCGTGTCGACACATTGTGCCCGTTGCGGCGCGCCCATTCCCGGATCGCGGCGCTCTGTTCGCGGTCGATGGCGCCACGGCCCCGACCCGAACCGGACCGCCCGCGCCGCCTACCGCCGACCCGACGGCCGGCCGCGACCCATTGCTTCAGGTCGTTGCGCAGTTTTGCCGCATTCTTACTGGAAAGGTCGATCTCATAGGTCACCCCGTCAAGCCCGAATTCGACCGTTTCGTCGGCGGCGCCGGCACCGTCGAAATCATCGACCAAGGTGACGGTGACTTTCTTCGCCATTGGCTTACCCTCGCGTTTCTACCTGAGCAGTTACAGGTCCAGTTTGTTTAGACTCCCCGCTTACTAATCTGCCATAACAGCGGAAAATCCTCAATCCGAGCCGAACTTGCGCAGTTCAGTTGGCGTGTGGTCTAACAATCGGGAACAAAACAGTCTCCCTAATTGACAGCCCGGTCAAACACATCAACAAGCGGTCGATACCCATTCCCGTTCCGGTGCACGGTGGCATCCCGAACTCGAGAGCGGCGAGAAAATCTTCGTCGAGTTGCATCGCCTCGTCATCGCCGGCCGCGGCGGCCCGGGCTTGATCGGCGAACCTATCCCGTTGTACTACCGGATCGTTTAATTCCGAGTATCCGGTCGCCAACTCCATTCCCCGTACGTACAGGTCCCACTTCTCGGTGACGCCGGGGATACTGCGGTGCTGGCGGGTCAAAGGCGTTGTCTCGACCGGAAAATCCCTGACGAACGTCGGTGCGGTCAGGCTGTTGCCGACCGTGTGTTCCCACAGTTCCTCGACGAGTTTGCCGTGACCGAAGCCGCGGTCGTCAGGAATCTCGACCGAGAGTCGGTCGGCAATCGAGCGCAACCGTTCGACCGTGGTCTCGGGTGTGATCTCTTCACCCAGTGCGTCCGAGAGTGACGAATACATCTGCAGAGTCGCCCATTCTCCGTCGATGTTGTAGACGCTGCCATCGGGCATCTGCAGTTCTCTGGTCCCGAGCGCCTCGTCGGCTACCTCTTGAATAAGCTCTCTTGTGACCACAGCCGAATCGTCATAGGTGGCATAGGTCTGATAGGTCTCCAACATCGAGAATTCCGGTGAATGCGTGGAATCGGTGCCTTCGTTTCGGAACACCCGATTAAGTTCGAAGACCTTGTCAAAACCTCCGACGATGCACCGCTTGAGGAACAGTTCCGGCGCGATACGCAGGTAAAGGTCGATGTCCAGCGCATTGGAATGCGTGACGAAGGGACGCGCAGCCGCGCCACCGGCCAGCGTCTGCAGGATCGGCGTTTCGACTTCGAAGAACCCACGCCGTTCCAGTGCATTCCTAATCGCGCGGATAACCGCAATACGCTGCCGGGCGACTTGACGCGCCTGCGGGCGAACGATCAGGTCGACGTAGCGCTGCCGCACCCTCGCCTCTTCGCTCATCTCCTTGTGCGCGACCGGTAGCGGGCGCAGCGACTTCGCGCCCATCTGCCAGGAATCGGCCAGTACCGACAATTCGCCGCGCCGTGAGCTGATCACGGTGCCGTGCACGAAAACGACGTCGCCGAGGTCGACGTCCGCCTTCCAGGCGTCCAGGGATTGCTGACCGACTTTGTCGAGGCTGACCATGGCCTGCAGCTGGGTGCCGTCGCCGTCCTGCAGCGTGGCGAAACACAATTTACCGGTGTTGCGGGCGAAAACGACTCGGCCGGCCACTCCCACGACATCCTCGGTGGCGGTGTCAACCGGCAGATCAGGGTAGGCGGCGCGGATCTCGGCCAAGGTGTGGGTGCGCTGCACGGCCACCGGATACGGGTCGTGGCCTTCGGCCAGCAGCCGAGCGCGCTTGTCCCGCCGGATCCGGAACTGCTCGGGAAGGTCCTCGTCAGGGTCTCGATCGGCGGCACTCACGACGTGCCAGCTTAAATGAACTCGTCGGAGCGCTCAGTGGGCGGTCTTGAGCCGGCCGCGCTGAGCGTCCCGGTTACGCTCGAAGACCAGCCGCAGCCCGTGCAGGGTCAGGTGCTGGTCGTAGTGCTCGACGGTGTGCAACTCGGGCAGCAGCAGCGGCGCGGTGTGCCCGGTCGCGACGACCGCGACGTCGTCGGCGGCGGAGAAGCCCTTCACGTCCTCCCGGATGCGCTCGACCAGACCGTCGACCAGTCCGGCGAAACCGAACACGGCACCGGCCTGCATGCATTCCACGGTGTTCTTGCCGACCACCGACCGGGGCCGGGCCAGTTCGACTCGGCGCAGCGCCGCCGACCGCGCCGCCGCGGCGTCGGAGGACACCTGCACGCCGGGCGCGATGGCACCGCCGAGGAATTCGCCCTTGGCCGAAACGACGTCGACACAGATCGAGGATCCGAAGTCCACGACGATGGCCGCCTTGCCGAATTTGTTGAAGGCGGCCAGGCAGTTCACGATTCGGTCGGCGCCGACCTCTTTGGGGTTGTCGACCAGCAGCGGGATTCCGGTGCGCACGCCGGGCTCGATCAGCACGTGCGGCACTGACGGCCAGTACTGATCCAGCATGATCCGCACCTCATGCAGCACCGAGGGCACTGTGGACAGCGCGGCGGTGCCGGTCAGCCGCTCGGCATCGTCCCCGATCAGCCCATCGATGGTCAGGGCCAGCTCGTCCGCGGTGACCTCGGACTCGGTGCGTATCCGCCACTGCTGCACCACTTTTGCGTGTTCTTTGCCCCCCGAGAGCAAACCGACGACGGTGTGGGTGTTGCGGACGTCGATCGCCAGCAGCACGGTTACCGCACGCCGATGCGCGGGTCGAGCAATTCGTCGACGCCGTCGGGCACGAAAGCGGGGTCGCTGCCGAGGTCGATCTGCTTGTTCTGGGCGTCGACGAACACGATCCGCGGCCGGTATGCCCGCGCTTCGGCGTCTTCCATGGTCCCGTAGGCGATCAGGATCACCAGGTCGCCTGGGTGGATCAGATGCGCTGCGGCTCCGTTGATTCCGATCACGCCGCTGCCGCGTTCGCCGGTGATCGCGTAGGTGACCAGGCGGGCGCCGTTGTCGATGTCGACGATGGTGACCTGTTCGCCTTCGAGCAGGTCGGCGGCGTCCATCAGGTCGGCGTCGATGGTCACCGACCCTACGTAGTGCAGGTCGGCCTGGGTGACGGTGGCGCGGTGGATCTTCGACTTCAGCATCGTCCGTAACATCAGTTCCTCCATTGGTTTTGGTTGTACTCGTCCAGCCCGGAGGTGCCGGCGAGGTTACCGATTTGGATTGCAACGTTGTCCAGAAGTCTGGTGCTGCCCAACCGGGCGGCGATCAACAGCCGGCCGGATCCGTTGCGCGGCACCGGACCCAGCTCGGTGTCGCGCAGCTGCAGATAATCGACCAAGAGCCCGGGCGTGGCATCGAGCACCGCGCGGGCGGCGTCCAGGGCTGCCTGCCCGCCGTGGCCGGCGGCGTGCGCACCGGCGGTCAGCGCCGCCGAAAGCGCCACGGCCAGTTTCCGCTGCTGCGGATCCAGGTAGCGGTTGCGCGACGACATCGCCAGCCCGTCGGTTTCCCGCACGGTCGGCACACCGACCACTTGGACATCGAGGTTCAGATCGGTGACCATCTGCCGGATCAGGACCAGTTGCTGGTAGTCCTTCTCGCCGAAGAAAGCGCGATCCGGGCGCACGATCTGCAGCAGCTTCAAAACCACCGTCAGCATCCCCGCGAAATGCGTTGGCCGGGCCGCACCTTCGAGTTCGGCGGCCAGCGGACCGGGCTGCACTGTGGTGCGCATGCCGTCGGGATACATCGCCGCGGCGCTGGGTGCGAACACGATGTCCACGCCCTCCTCGCGCAACAGCGCGATGTCGTCGTCCAGGGTGCGCGGGTAGGCGTCGAGATCCTCACCGGCCCCGAACTGCAGCGGGTTGACGAAGATCGACACTACGACCACCGAGCCCGGCACCCGCTTGGCGGCGCGAACCAGGGAAAGGTGTCCCGCGTGCAGCGCACCCATGGTCGGCACCAGCATCACCCGCCGGCCGGTGTGACGCAGGGCACGGGTGACGTCGCTCACTTCCCGCGGCACCGAGTACAGATTGAGTTCGCCGGCGTTGAATTTGCGCGGCTGTCCGAGCTTCACCGGGCCAACACCTCGAGCACTTCATCGGGTGCGTGGGCCCGGCGCGCGGTCCGCAGCGCGTTCACCCGGTAGGCCTGCGCCAGTTGCGGGTTGGCGTCCTCGAGCGCGCGCAGATGGCCGGCGACGGCCTCGGCGTCCCCGCGGGCTACCGGACCGGTCAGCGCGGCCTGACCGCGTTGCAGCGTGTTCTCCAGGGCCGCCCGGGCCAGCGGGCCCACGATGCGTTCGGCGATCCCGCCCGGCTGGCTGTCGATGCGCTGCTGCCCGAGCAGTTCGTCGCCGCGCAGCGCCGTCCGCAGCGCCTCGAGAGCGTCGGCAAGCACCGTGACCAGGTGGTTGGACGCGTGAGCCAGGGCGGCGTGGTAAAGGACGCGGGCGTCCTCGCGCACGCAGAACGGCTCGCCGCCCATTTCCAGCACCAGCGACTGGCCGATGGCATAGCCGATGTCGTCGGCCGCGGTAACGCCGAAGCAGGTGTCGGGCAGCCGCGCGATGTCCTCGTCAGCGCCGGTGAACGTCATGGCGGGATGGATCGCCAGCGGCATGCAGCCCTG